>DATKDQ010000170.1:0-14281 GCA_035544635.1 Thermoanaerobaculia bacterium | reverse complement strand
GACTACCGGATCGGCTGCTGCTCGCTGCTCGGTCTCTGCTTCCGCGACAAGGGGGAGATGGACGCCGCGATGCAGTGGCTCCAGCGCGGGCTCGAGACCCCCGACCTACTCGAGCACGAACGCCACGCGCTGCTGTACGAGCTCGGCGAGGCTTACGAGTCCGCCGGCGACCTCGATTCGGCGCGGAAGGCATTCTCCGAGATCTCGGTCACCGACGATGGCTATCGCGACGTCGGCGATCGGCTCGCCGCTCTGAGTTGAGACTCAGCCGGCTCGGCCCTAGGCGGGTCCGAGCGTTCCGCGCGCGCCCTTGAGCTCTTCGAGCAGCTCATCGAGGCGCTCGCACAGGCGCCGTGGCTGGCGGCGCGGCACGTTGGCGAGCACGTAGTGCGTGAGCAGCGGCAGCGCGATGGTCGAGTCGACGTAGGCGACCACCGCCGAGGGCAGCTGCTCGGGATCGATCTTCCCCCACGACACCGCCTCGGAGGGCGTCGCACCGGAGAGGCCGCCGGTGTCCGGCCTGGCGTCGGTGAACTGCATGAAGAAGTCGTGCCCCGCCTCCGGGATGCCGAGCACCTCGTGCAGGTGAGGCTCGGTCTGGAGCAGGAAGTTCTTCGGGCTCCCGCCACCGAGGATCCAGCACGCCGTCCTGCCGCCCGACTTCTTCGCCGAGTAGACGATCGCGGCCGAGAGATTCACGTCGCGGTTCACGTCCACCACCGGCCCGCGGCCCTCCAGCCCGAGCGCGGCGGCGTTCATGCCGATCGAGCTGTCACCCGGGGAGGAGACGAAGATCGGCACCGCGTGGCGGTGAGCAGCGGCGAGGAGCGAGACGCCCTGGGCGCCGCGACGCGCCTCGAGCTCCGCGACGTAACGCCCGATCCTGTAGTGCAGCTCGGGCGTCGAGAGCGTTCCCGCGAGCTCCTGCTCGCCCAGCACCTTGCGGAAGAAGGCGTCGGTCTCGAACAGCACGTCCTGATCGAACACGATGTCGTAGATGCGAATGGCGCCCTGCTCGCGCAGCTCGACGTCATCGGCCCACGGGCTTCCGGCGTGGATGGAGTGGCCGAGCGCGTGATGGGCGTCGTGGTAGAGGTTGGCGCCGGTGGACACGATCCAGTCGACGAACCCGGCTTCGATCAGCGGGACCAGGCACGAGGTGGCGAACCCCGGCGGCGTGAGCGCGCCCGACAGGCTCAATGCGACCGTGACGTCTTCGGCGAGGATCTCGCGCCGCAGGAGCTGCGCGGCCTCGCGCACGCGCGCCGAGTTGTAAGCGGTGAAGACGCGGTCGATCAGCTCGGTCAGGGTCTCCTGACCGGTGACCGCCGGCGGTTGGATCCGCGGCCCGGAGAGGAACGGCTTCGGCATCTATCGAGATCGCGTCGGTATGAGGTATAGCCGGGCTCGGGGCGGGCCGCACCTCGCTAGAATCGTGGCGACGTGAGCACGGCCCGCAAAGTGTACCTCACGGTGGCGATCGCCGCCGCCGTCCTGCTCGTCGCGCTGTGGCTGCAGCCGACGGTGAAGCGGACTCTGTCGCCGCGCCCGGTCGCGGCGTACGTCGCGATCGAGCCC
This sequence comes from Thermoanaerobaculia bacterium, assembly GCA_035544635.1. Lineage (GTDB taxonomy): Bacteria > Acidobacteriota > Thermoanaerobaculia > Multivoradales > Multivoraceae > DATAFT01. Next base: position 12,703 of record DATKDQ010000170.1, on the reverse strand, counting down.
GCGCCGGGAGCGCCCGCGAGGGTGGGTCCGGTCGAGATCTCCGCCGGGGCGCCGTTCCGCCTCCACGCCGTGCTCGAGGCCGAGGGACGCGGCGGCGAGCCGGTCTACTACACGGCAGCGTCGGCGCTGAGCATCGGCGGCGTCGAGGTCGCCGCCGACCGGCTGCGGCGCTGGAACGAGTCGTGGCGGATCCGCATCCTGTGGTTCACCGTGGAGCCCTGGGCGCGCTTCGTCGAGCTCGAGCCCGGCGAAGACCTGGACGCCGTGCGCTACCAGGAGTTCTTCCATCCCGAGTGGCCGATGCAGTGGGCGGTGGAGGGCCGCCTCGACGCCCGCAGCGACGATCGGGTGGAGAACACGGTCGGCGAGCCGCGGCGCTTCGGCACCCAGCGCTACCAGGTGTGGATCGAGCTCTACGACGACGAACGCGCGCTGGTGCCGTCCTCGCGCTTCCGGTCGTGGGGCGTGGCGGACCTCGAGCCCCGCGTGGACGAGTTCCCGACCGTCACCGCCGTGCTGCCCGCCCCTGCCGCCCCGGCGTCCGCGGCGTTCGGCCTCACCGCGGTGGCGCTGCCGCCCGACGCATCGGCCGAGCTCCGAGCGGAAGCCGCGCGCCGCGCTGAGAAGCGGCTCCTCTTCTCCGAGCTCTGGCTCCTGCGCGAGATCCTGCGGGCCGCCGGGAGCGATCTGGACACGCTCGCGTGGAGGCGGGTCGACCTCCAGGAGGGTCTGCGCTGGAGTGAGGAGATCTCCGCCGGAGACCTCCTCCGGGTCGGGGCGCGCTGGGTCGTCGCCTACCGCGACCGCGACGGCGACGGCGTCCTCGGCGCCGCCGACCTCTGCCTCGACTTCGAGCGAGGCGCGGCGATCCGCCAGATCGGCGACGTTTTCGTCGGGGAAGGAGAGATCGAGTGGGCCCGGCTCGCGACCTGAACCTGCCGCTCTTCGGCGGCCGCGCAACCGCGCCCGGCGGCCGTCCCCCCGAGCGCACCAGGGCGGCGGCGCCCCTCGCCGAGCGCATGCGTCCGCGGACCCTCGACGAGGTGGTCGGACAGCGATCGGTGGTCGGCCCGGACGCTTTCCTGCGCCGCGCGATCGCCGAGGACCGGGTCCCCTCGCTGGTCTTCTGGGGTTCGCCCGGCACCGGCAAGACGACGCTCGCGCGCATCCTCGCGAGCGAGACGCGCTCGAGCTTCGTGCCCTTCAGCGCGGTCACCTCCGGCATCAAGGAGATCAAGGAGGTGATGCGCGAGGCCGCGCGGCTCGAGTCGGCCCAGGGACGCAAGACACTGCTCTTCGTCGACGAGATCCACCGCTTCAACCGCGCGCAGCAGGACGCGTTCCTCCCCTACGTCGAGCGCGGCGAGATCGTCCTCGTCGGCGCGACCACGGAGAACCCCTCCTTCGAGCTCAACTCGGCGCTGCTCTCGCGCTGCCGTGTGGTCGTGCTCGAGCCGCTCTCGATCGAGGACCTGGTGAGCCTCCTCCAGCGCGCGCTCGCCGACCCGGAGCGCGGGCTCGGCGCCTCCGGCGTCGAGGCGGAGGAGGCGGCGCTCCGATCGATCGCCCAGCTCGCCTCGGGCGACGCGCGGCGCGCGCTCAACCTGCTCGAGTTGGCGGTGGCCGACGCCGAGCGTCCCCAGCCTGCAGCTCCGGTGGGCGAGCGCCGCTCGGTGCTCGACGCCGCGGCGGTCGAGCGCATCGCCCAGCGCAAGGTGCTGCTCTACGACAAGGCCGGCGAGGAGCACTTCAACCTCATCTCGGCGCTCCACAAGTCGCTGCGCGAGAGCGATCCCGACGCGAGCCTGTACTGGCTCGAGCGCATGCTCGAGGCGGGTGAGGACCCCACCTACGTCGCGCGCCGGATGGTGCGCTTCGCCGCCGAGGACATCGGCCTGGCGGATCCGCAGGCGCTCGGGCTCGCGCTTCACGCCTGGGACGCCTTCGATCGGCTGGGGCCCCCCGAAGGTCTCATCGCGCTGGCGCAGGCGGCGATCTACCTCGCGCTCGCGCCCAAGAGCATCGCCGTCTACCGCGCCGAGAAGGCGGCTCGGCGCGCCGTCGCCGAGCATCCCGCCGAGCCGGTGCCGCTCGCCATCCGCAACGCTCCGACCACGCTCATGTCAGACCTCGGGTACGGTCGGGAGTACGTCTACGCCCCGGACACCGAAGAGGGGATGGCCGGGCTCGAGTGTCTGCCCGAGGCGGTGCGAGGGCAGCGCTTCTACCAGCCCGGCGAGCTCGGCTTCGAGGCCGAGCTCAAGCGTCGCGCCGAGCGGCTCGACCGGCTGCGCACAAAGCTGCGCGAGCGGGGACGGAAGTAGGGGAGCTTGCCTGCTCCCCGCGGAGCGGAGACGAGCTCTGCACCTACGCGGGCAACTTCGATCCGGGATCGGTACCCGGTCAGCGACTCGCCGTGAGCGCCGCGCTCTCGTCGAGCACGCGCAGCACGTCTCGCTTGCGCAGCAGCTCGGGGAAGCGGTGCGGCTCGGCGCCGGGGCGGTAGAGCAGGTAGAACGGGATGCTGTAGCGGCCGTGGTCGGCGAGGAAGCGCGCGATCGCCTCGTCCTGATTCGTCCAGTCGGCGCGCATCTGCACCACCCGGTGGCGCGCGAACGCGTCGGCGACCTCGCGCGTGGCGAGGACCAGCCGCTCGTTGGCCTTGCAGGTGAAGCACCAGTCGGCGGTGACGTCGACGAACACCAACCTTCCTGCGCGCGCGAGGGCCTCGGCCTCGGTGCGATCGAACTCGGTCCAGCCGGCGGACTCGGCCACCGGCCGCCCCACCTCGGGCTCGACCGGCGTGGCGCCGCCGGCGAGCCAAAGAGTGAAGGCGATGGCGGCCACCACGCCGCCGCGCGCGAGCGCCCGCGGCGCCCGCGAGCCCGACCGCGCGGTGTCGCCGGCGAGCCAGACCACGAACGCCAGGACCAGCAGCCCGACCTCGATCGCGGCCAGCCGTTCGGGGGTCACCTGCGACGACAGCACGTACAGCAGCCAGACCGCCGCCCCCGCGAGCAGAAACCCGAGGATCACCTTGAGCTGGAGCATCCACGCGCCCGGCCGAGGGAGCCGCGAGACGCTCGAGGGCACCGCCGCCATGAAGAGATAGGGCAGCGCCATACCGACGCCGATCGCGGTGAACACGGCGACGATCACGCCCGCGCTCTGCGCCAACCCGAAGCCTACCGCGGTCCCCAGGAACGGCGCCGAGCACGGGGTCGCCATCAGGGTGGCGAACAGCCCGGTCGCGAAGTGCCCGAGCGCGCCCTCGTGCGCGCCGCCGACTCCGAAGCGCGAGAGCGCGCGCGGCAGCGGCACCTCGAAGACACCCCACAGGTTGAGGCAGAAGAGGACGACCACCACGGTGAGAAAGGTCACGAACACCGGGTTCTGGAACTGCACGCCCCAACCCACGAGACCACCCGCCGCGCGCACCGCGATCGCCAGCAGGGCGAGCGCGAGAAACGAGGCGACGATCCCGGCGGAGGTGGCCAGCCCGCCGACCACGATCGCGCGCCGGTCGCGGCCAGCGTGCTGCAGGATGCCGACCAGCTTGAGCGAGAGCACCGGCAGCACGCACGGCATCGCGTTCAGCACCAGCCCGCCGAGCACTCCGAGGAGGAGGATGACGGCGAGCTCGGCGGCGGTCGTCCCGGCTCGCTCGCGCCGGTCGGTGGGAGGCGCCGCCCCCGCGTCGAGCGGCGCGAACAGGGCCTCGTGGACCGGCTCGCCCGGTTCGCCGACCGCGAAGATCACGCGCGCGCTGGTCTCGCGCGGCGGCAGGCACTGGCGGTCGTCGCAGGCCTGGTAACGCAGCTTCGCCAGGATCTCGGCAGCCGGCGCGGCCCACTCCGCGGGCACGGTCACGGCGGCGAGCATCCGCACCTCGCCCTCGTAGACCGCGAGCGGCTCGTCTTCGAACTGCGCGGTCCACATCCTGTGCGGCGGGTACTCGATGGCGCCGGACGCCCAGCCGACCGGGAGCTCGAGCGTGAGCTCGGTAGGGATCAGGTAGTCGAAGGTCGGCGTGTGGCTCTGGATGTGCCAGCCGTCTTCGACCTCGGCGACGGCGGCGAGGCGCGCCTGCTCGCCCGCGACGTAGGAGGTGCGATCGGCGGCGAGGGACAGGCGCGCCTTGTCCAGCGGCGGCCGCTGTGCGGCGGCGCTCGACGGCAGCAGCCCGACGAGCAGCGCGAGGCACAGCGCCGAGGCCGACGTGAGCCTCGCCAGAGGACGCCCGCGGCGACTCGGGGCGGTGCGCCCAGCCCTGCGCGGCGGGTGGTTCACGTGCATCTGCCCGTGCTCTCGATCCGTCGTAGAGCCGCCGAGGCGTTCTCGGCGAAGATCCCCTCGGAATGCTCGAGGAGGAACTGCTCGAGCGCCTCGCGCGCCGCGCTGCACGCGCCGGTGTCGCGCGCGAGATGGTAGGGCAGAAGGTCGATTCGCTCGCGGAGCTCGTCGTCCTCGATCTTCGCCGCTGCCGCGCGGGCCGAGGCGATCGCGTCGCGCGCCTGCGACCACTCGCGCCCGAGCCGCAGCGAGTCGGCGTAGTAGTAGCGGTTCCAGGCATCCTCCACCACATTCTCGGCGCCGCGCTCGAGGAGGTGGCGGTAGAGGATCGCGGCCCGCGCGCCGTCGCGCCGCGCGTGCAGCTCGTCGGCCAGCGTCTGCAGCGCGTCGGTGCCGGGGCCCCCGTCGCCGGCGTCCCTAGCGGCGGGATGCCCGTCGCCGCCACCGGCCGGGCTCGCACCGCTCTTCCCGGAGCGGTGATCGTCGTAGGCATGGAGCAGGGTGGCGAACATCGCGGCCTCGAGCTGGAGGCTCAGGACGTAGCGCTCGACCGGGGCGAAGCCGCGCACCTCGCCGATCTTGATCAGGTCGTCGGTCAGGAGCAGCGTCGTGGGCAGGCTCTCGACCTCGAAGTCCTCCATCAGACGTGCCCCCGAGGCGGCGTCCTCGGTATCGACGCGCAGCAGGACGAACCCCTGGGCATATTCGCGGAACAGCGGCGTCGAGAACACCTCCTGGTCGAGGCGCTTGCACCACGTGCACCAGTCCGCCCACAGGTCGACGAGCAGGGGCTTGCCCTCCCGCTCAGCGCGCTCGCGGGCCGCGGACAGGTCATCGAGCCAGCCCTTCGCGGCGGGCGGCGCCGCGGCGGCCGGGGCGGAGGCGAGGATGGCGGTCAGCGCCACGGCGAGCACCCGGTGCGGTGGGAGCGCCCGCGATCTTCGGCGCGGCTTCCCGCGAGCCACCCGGCCCCTCCGGCCGGAAGCAGAGGGCGAGATGGCACGCGGGAGATCGGAGCAAGGCACCGGCACGAGGAGACGGAAGCTGGCAGGCGACGGCGCGGAGATCCCAGTCGCGGGGGCGGCGGCCGGCGGCTGGAGCGTGTTCGGCGGCAGCGCATGACGGCGTCTCGCGCGCTGCTCGATCACCGCTCGCGCCTCGTCCGGATGATACCATCCGCGCTCTCGATGAAGCTCGCGGCCCGGGTCACGCGGATCGGCGAGTCCGCGACCATGAAGGTGACGCGGCGGGCCGCTGAGCTCCGGGCTCGGGGCATCGACATCGTCAGCTTCGGCGCGGGAGAGCCCGACTTCCCATCACCAGCGGTGGCAGTGGAAGCGGCGCGCGAGTCGCTCGCCCAGGGCTTCACCAAATATACGGCCGCGACCGGGCTCGAGGATCTGCGCCGGGCGCTGCTCGATCGCTACCGTCGCGAGTGGGGCGCGCCATGGAGCGCGCTCGGCCAGGCCGCGATCACGGTGGGCGCCAAGGCGGCCCTGTTCGAGCTCGCGCTGGCGGCTTTCGACGACGGCGACGAGGTGATCATCCCCTCGCCGTGCTGGGTGTCGTTCCCGGATCAGGTGCGGCTGTGCGGCGGGACACCGGTTCTGGTGCCGGCTCGCGCCGACGACGGCTTCCGCATCCGCGCCGACGGCATCCTCGCCGCCTTCACGCCAGCGACGCGAGCGGTCCTCCTCAACTCGCCGTGCAACCCGACCGGGGGCATGATCGAGCGCGACGACCTGCGCCGGATCGTCGAGGCGTGCGCCGCGCGCGGGCTCCTGGTCGTCTCGGACGAGACCTATGAGCGCTTCGTCTACGACGGACCGGCGTTCACCAGCTGCGCCGCGTTCGCTGCCGAGCATCCCGACACCGTGGCCGTCGTGGGCTCCTTCTCCAAGACCTACGCCATGACCGGGTGGCGGATCGGCTGGGCATTGGGGCCGCCGGCGCTCCTCGCCGGGCTGGCGGCGATCCAGAGTCACGCCACCTCGAACCCGACGTCCTTCGCCATGACCGGCGCGCTCGCGGCACTCCAGGGCGCCGAGGCCGACGTGCGGGCGATGATCGACGAGTTCCGCCAGCGCCGCGATCTCGTGATCGACGCGCTCAACGCCATCCCTGGCGTGACCTGCCGGCCTCCCGCCGGAGCGTTCTACGCCTTCCCGCGAGTGGCCGACCGCTATCGCGGCGGCGAGGGCTCGGTCGAGTTCGCCGAGCGCCTGCTCGAGGAGTCTCGGGTCGCCGTCGTTCCGGGCGCGGCGTTCGGCGACGACGCGCACATCCGCCTCTCGTTCGCCTGCTCGCGCGAGAGCCTGCGGGAAGGGCTGGACCGCATGGCGAGGCTGTTGGAGCGAGGGTAGGGGCAGGGGCTGCCCTGCCAGCCGGGGGTTATAGACTGGCTGGATCCGAGGAGCAGCGATGGCCAAGGACAGCGATCGCGACCCGAAGCAGAGCGGCTTCTCCCGCCGCGACCTCCTGCGCGGCGGCGCGGCGGGCGCGGTGGTCGGGAGCGTCGTGCCGCGTGCGCTCCAGGCCGAGCAGGCGGCGGCCGACACCGCTTCGGGCGCTGCGCTGGTCGGCCCCGGGCCGGTGCCGATGACGTTCACGATCAACGGCCGGCGCTACCAAGCCGAGCTCGAGCCGCGGGTCACCCTGCTCGACGCGCTGCGCAACCATCTCGATCTCACCGGCGCGAAGAAGGTCTGCGATCGCGCCACCTGCGGAGCCTGCACCGTCCTGGTCAGCGACCAGCCGGTGTACTCCTGCACGCTGCTCGCGATCGAGGCGCAGGGCGCCCCGGTCACCACCATCGAGGGTCTCGGCACGCCGGAGCAGATGCATCCGATCCAGGCGTCGTTCGTCGAGAACGACGCGCAGCAGTGCGGCTACTGCACGCCCGGCTTCGTGGTCGCCTGCAAGGCCTTCCTCGACGCCAACCCGAACCCCTCGCTGGAGCAGATCGAGCGCGGGCTGGGCGGCAATCTGTGCCGGTGCGGCACCTACGACGGCATCAAGCAGGTCCTGCTCGCCGGCGGGCGGCCAGCGCGAGGGGGATAGCCATGGCGGACTACACCTGGCCCCCGGTGGACGAGCGCAGCCTGATCGGCAAACCGTTGTCGCGGCTCGACGGGCCCGCGAAGTCGACCGGCGCCGCCAAGTACCCGTCCGACCTGCGGCGCGACCGGATGCTCCACGCCAAGATCCTCACCTGCCCCCACGCCCACGCCCGCATCACGGCGCTCGACGTCTCCGCCGCCAAGGCCATGCCCGGGGTGGTCGCGGTGCGCGTGCTGCAGGAGGTGGGTGCCGAGATCCAGTGGGCGCACGACGAGATCGTCGCCGTCGCGGCCGAGACCGAGGAGATCGCGCGCGACGCGGTGCGCGCGGTGGTGGTCGACTACCAGGTGCTGCCGCACTACGTGCTCGAGGGAGATCGCTCCCAGGCACCCGAGACCAAGCCCGGCCGCGAGCAGACCGTGGGCGATCCAGACGGCGCCTACGCCGCCGCCGCGGCGCGAGTCGAGCGCACGTTCTCGATCCCGATGATCAACCACTGCGCGCTCGAGCCCCACGGGCAGATCACCGAGTGGGAGGGCGACCAGCTCACGGCGTACGCCTCGACCCAGGCGGTCTCGACCCTGGCCGGGCAGTTCGCCGAGCCGCTCGGGATCCCGGCCTCGAACGTGCGCATCAGGACCGAGTACATGGGCGGCGGTTTCGGCGCCAAGTTCCAGGTCGACCGCTGGGGAATCGAGGGGGCCCGGCTCGCACGCGAGGCGAACCGTCCGGTGAAGCTCTTCCTCGAGCGGGAGCACGAGCAGGCGGTCGCGGGCAGCCGTCCTTCGGCCTGGGCCACCATCAAGGCGGGGGCCGACGCGGACGGCAGGCTCCAGGCCTGGATCTCCGAGTCGTGGGGCTCGGGCGGCCTGCCCGGCACCGGCACCCCGCCGCTGCCCTACGTGTTCGAGCCGGCGAACCGCCGCCACGTGCACATCTCGGTGCCCACCAATTTCGCCGGCTCGCGCGCCTGGCGCGCCCCGAACCATCCGCAGGCGGCCTTCCTCACCATGTCGGTCCTGGAGGACCTCGCCGCCGAGCTCGCGATGGACCCTCTCGAGCTCTTCCGGCGCAACCTCGACATCGCGGCGGGCAGGCGCGCCGCCGTCTACCAGGAGGAGCTCGGGATCGCGGCCGATCTGATGGGCTGGAAGGATCGCTGGCGACCGCGCGGCAGCTCTCCCGGACCGGTGAAACGTGGGCTCGGCCTCTCGATCCACACCTGGGGCGGCCGCGGACACGCCTCGAGCTGTGCCGTCAAGGTGCATCCCGACGGCACCGTCGAGGCCGCGCTCGGCACGCAGGATCTCGGCACCGGCACGCGCACCGTGATCGCGATGGTCCTCGCCGAGACCTTCGGGCTGCCGGTCGAGGCGGTGACGGTGAAGATCGGCGACAGCGCCTACCCGCAGTCGGGGCCTTCCGGCGGCTCGACCACGGTGGGCGGCGTCAGCTCCTCGACCCGGCGCGCGGCGCAGGACGCGCTCGCCGAGGTGCTCGCGAAGGTGGCGCCGGCGCTGGGCGCTCCGCCCGAGAGCCTGGTGGCGCGCGACGGCCGGATCCAGGTCGCGGGGGACCCCGCGAGGAGCCTGCCGTGGAAGGAGGCGGCCGCGAAGATCGGGGCGGTAGCGATCAGCGTCACCAACCGGAACCCGGGTCCGGGCCAGCTCACCGACGGCGGCGTCGGCGGCGTGCAGATGGCGGACGTCTCGGTCGACGTCGAGACCGGCGTCGTGAAGGTGAACCGCATGGTCGCGGTCCAGGACGTCGGTCTGGTGGTCAACAGGAAGCTCGCGACCAGTCAGGTCTACGGTGCGCTGATCATGGGCATCTCCACCGCGCTCTACGAGGAGCGCGTCCCCGACCCGGTGACCGGACGCCTGCTCAACCCCAACATGGAGTTCTACCGGCTCGCCGGTCTCGGCGACGTGGGCGAGCTCGTGGTGCATCTCATGGGCGGGCCCGGCCACGACGAGCGGGGCGTCATCGGCATGGGCGAGCCGCCGGTCATCTCGCCGCTGGCCGCGATCGGCAACGCGATCGCGAACGCCGTCGGGGTGCGCGTGCCCCACGCCCCGTTCACGCCCGAGCGCGTGCTCCAGTCGCTGGGCTCCGGAAATGCTGCATAGCATTTCCTCCGCCAGCTCGTTGTCGGCGCCGAGGACGGCGCGGGCTCCGGAAATGCTGGATGGCATTTCCTCCGCCAGCTCGTTGTCGGCGCCGAGGACGGCGCGGGCTCCGGAAATGCTGGATGGCGCCGCGGACGGCGCGCGTCGGCCGTCCGTTACACGGACGGCCTCCCGAGCAGCGGAAGAGCGCCGAGGGAAGCGAGACGGATGAGGGCCTTCCAGTACGCCAACCCCGGGACCTTGGAGGACGCGATCGCGCTCCTGCAGGAGGGCGGCGCCGCCGCGGCGGCGCTCGCCGGCGGCACCGACCTCCTCAGCCTGATGAAGGACGACGTCGAGCGGCCGGAGCGGCTGGTCAACCTCAAGTCGATCGCCTCGATGCGCGGGATCGGGCGTGGCGCCGGTGGGGTCCTGCGCATCGGCGCGCTGGCCACGATCGACGAGCTGCTGGCGAGCCCCGGGGCGGCGGCTCACCCCGCGCTGGCGCACGCCGCCGAAGGGATCCGCAGCCCGCAGCTGCGGGCCATGGGCACGGTGGGCGGCGAGCTGCTGCAGCGACCGCGCTGCTGGTACTACCGCGCGGGCTTCGGCCTGCTCGCGCGCCGCGACGGCCGGTCGATGGTGGAGGATGGCGACAACCGCTATCACGCGATCCTCGGCACTCGTGGGCCCGCGTGGTTCGTGCACGCCTCGAGTCTTGCGCCGCCGCTTTGCGCGCTCGGCGCGCGCGTCAAGATCGCCGGCCCGAATGGCGAGCGCGAGCTGCCGCTCCAGGAGCTCTACCGGGTGCCGGCTCGCGACGGCGAGCGCGAGCACACGCTCGGTACCGCCGAGATCCTGACCGAGATCCTCGTGCCCGCGACCGCCGTTCGCTGCGCGACCTACGAGGTGCGCCAGCGCGAGGCCCTCGACTGGCCGCTCGCCGCGGCGGCGGCGGCGCTCGAGCTCGACGGCGAGACGGTGACCGCGGCGCGCATCGTCCTCGGCCACGTGGCGCCGACCCCGTTCGAGGCCTCGGAAGCCGCCGCCGCGCTGGTCGGGAAGGCGCTCTCGGACGAGACCGTCGCCGCCGCCGGCGATGCCGCCGTCGCCCGCGCGCGTCCGCTCTCCCACAACGCCTACAAGGTGCAGCTCGCGCGGGTGGCGACCCGGCGCGCGCTCCTCGCCGCCGCCTCCAGGAAGGTGTGACATGGATCTCGAGCTCCTGGGCTCCCGATCGACGCTGTGCCGCCGGTTGCGCTCGAAGGGGATGTTCATCGAGGTCGAGCGCTCGTCGGCCGATGCTCAGGTGCCGTCGATGAGCGACGGCTTCGTGTGGTGCACGCACACCCAGAACTGCCTGGGGCCCGACGGCAAGGTGGCCGGCGTCGAGACCTGCGTGCTCGGCCGCGGGTGCTGGGAGCGTTGATGCGCGGCGGTGCTCGAAGCCTTGACCCGCAGAGATCGTTACAGCGAGTCAAGTGTGTCCCCGGGTCAAGGCTTCCGAGCCGCGCGGCGCAGCCGCGCTCGGCGGGGAGCATCAGCTAGTGGGGCCGTGGTAGTGACCACGGCCCCGCTGGTACTGTCTACGAGGAGGGCGCCACAGTGGCGCTCGGATCCGGAAGGTGGGCCATGAACCAGCTCCTCTCACGCCGCCGGCTCGCGACGCTGGCGCTCGTCTCCGCTTCACTTCCCGCCGCGGCGCTCGATCTGCCGCCCGGCGCCTCGATCGCCGGCGACTACCTCGAGGCGCGTTCCGCCGAGGTCGTGGTGGGCCACTGCCTCGCCAACGCGGAGGTGGGCCTCGCCGGACGCGAGGCGATCCTGGCGTGGACGGTGCGCGCCGGCGAGTGGCAGGGTGAGCCGCTCGCAGGGCTCTCCGTGGTGGCGGTGGTGCAGTCCGACGAGACCCTCGGCGACGTCGGCGGCGAGCCCGTCGCCGCCCGCGCGGTGGTGGTCGTGGACGAGCGCGCCTCGCAGCCGCAGCGCGAGGCGCTCCTGGGCTTCGCGCGATCGATGGCCGGGCCGCTCCTCGCCGACGTGGTCCGAATCGAGGCCGCGCCGATCGAGATCGCCGAGGCCTCGGGCAGGCGTCGGGTCCAAGCCGGCGACCTCGCCGCGCTCGAGGTCCGCGAGCGCCGGCACCAGGACGGGCTCTGCGGCAACGAGGATGTCTACTACCCGCCGCTGATCGAGCTCGAGCACGCGCACCCGACCTACACGCTGGTGCACGAGTGGCGGGGCACCGGCCTCGAAGGCACCTGGAAGAGCCCGGAGAAGTCGAGCTCCTACGCCGGCACGTTCGTTCGTTGAGCCGCGCAATCGCTCGAACCCTGACGCCGGCGGTCCTCCTGCTGGTCGTTCCCTGCCTGGCGGCAGTCGCGCTCGCGGCGGCGGCCGAGCCCGCGCTCGAGGCGGCCGACGGACTTCCCCCTGGCCTGCCGGATTCGCTCTCGGCAGCGCTCGCGCAACCCGGCCACCGGGTGACGAGGGACGGCGGGGTCCTCGCCGAGCTGTGGGTGCGCCGGGAGCCCCCGCCGGTCGGAGGCGTCAACGAGGGCGCGCTCGGCGTCGAGTTCGGCGCGCTGGCCTCGAGCGTCCTGGTCGGCGTCGTCCACTTCCCCGAGACCTGGATCGACTATCGCGACACCGAGCTCCCGCCGGGCGTCTACACCATGCGCTACTGGGTCCAGCCTGCGGACGGCGACCACATGGGCGTGTCGCAGTACCGGGACTTCCTGCTGCTCTCGCCTGCCGCGGACGACGGTGATGCCGAGGCGGTCTTCGAGCAGGAGCCGCTGCTCGAGCTCAGCCAGAAGGCTTCGGGCCGGGTGCATCCCGCCGTGATCGCGCTGTTTCCGGTGTACCAGGAGCCGGCGGGCGGCGCCGCGCTGGTGCACAACGATCTCGACCAGCTCATGCTCGCGGTCGAAGGCCCTGACCGCACCTACGGCTTCGTGCTGGAGGGGCACGGTGAGCTGCCCTGAGCTCTCCGGTCGTGGCCGGCTGTTCGACGCGCTCCCAGCCGTTGCCCTGGTTCCGACTCGCTGTTATCGTCGAGTGCCGAGTCGCCGATGATCGTCGAGAAACGCCGCGTCGACGGCCTCACCGTCCTCCACGTCGAGGGAGTGATCAAGCTGGGCGAGAGCGCCCGCTTCTTCGCCGATACCCTGAAGCGGGTGCTGGCGGAGGAGGGCGGCCACGTCCTGATCGACCTGGCGCGGATCAACTACATCGACTCG
>DATKDQ010000169.1:0-2993 GCA_035544635.1 Thermoanaerobaculia bacterium | reverse complement strand
GAACTGGATGTAGCCATCCTCGGCCGCGCCAACTGGACAGGCTTCCCGATCCAACGCGTCAAGGAAACTGGCGTCGGGTGGCTCCGTCGGAACCCGTGGTTCTCCCCGGCCAATGTCTTCCGGGAAAAGACGGTCGACCTGTGCGATCAATTCCTTTCCGACCCGCGTCACGATCGCGTTCGCCTGGATGGAAACGGACACGTGATGGATGAAGTAGATCAACACCCCCACACTCAGGAACGCGAGCAGCACGCCGAGGGTGACCGACAGGTGAGGGACAAAGAGGACCTCGTCAGCGCGGCGGATGGTGCGCAGGACGATCAAGCAGTACAGGAAGGTGGCGACGAAGGTGCCGAGTACCACCTGGGTTGTGGTGTCGCGCATGAAACTGCGAAGCAGACGGGGTCCGAGCTGTGACGAGGCAAGCGACAGAGCGACCAGGGTCATCGAGAAGACCACCCCGGCGATGGTGATCATTGATCCGGCGATGGCCCCCAACAAGGAACTCGCTCCTTCCGCTCCACCGGTGAAAGTCCAACCCCAGTTGAGCGCCAACCAGTCCGTCGCCCGCTGATCCTGGGCGACGGTTGTAAAGGCTAGCGCTACCACCCCGGCGGCGATGACTGCCGGGAGAAACCAGAAACTGGAACGAACGCGGTCCCATGTTTTGAGAATCTGTACTCTCATGACAGCGGCACCTCAGTCATGCGCACGTCCTCCGCAGCCGAACGGAGCTTGAGTTCAGTGGCGCGATCCACAGCGACAGAGCGGCGAAGCCGGCCGAGGCGCACGTGGCGCGTCCGGTGCAGCGAGTTGTTAGGCTAATGAGGCTCCCCCTCTGACCGCCCAGTTGCGGACTTGTGCACGCTCATCAAAGTTGTCACAACTGTGCAGATCTCCCGAACCAAGGCGCCCTAGCGGCCGCGCCTGGTTGACCTGCGGACCAACCGCGCGAGCGAGAACCGGCCGCCTCCCATGAGCACCAGCGCCAGGAGGATCGCCAGGTAGACCGCCGCGAGCTCGGGGCTGCCCCAGCGCTGGCGGGTCTCGTCGGAGACCTCGAGAATCCCGAGCCACGCCAGGATCTGCTGGGCGAAGCGGTGGCGCAGGAAGGCCGCCACCGCCATCGCGATGGCCGCCGCCGCGGCGGCGATCCGGGTGAAGAGGCCGACCGCGATCAGGAGGCCGCCGGCGAGCTCGGCGAGCGCCGCCGCCCATGCGAAGACGAGCGGAAACGGGAAGCCGAGCGCGGCGACGCCCGCCACGAACGGCGCGTCGCCTCCCTGCGCCGAGAGGGCGATCACCTTGCCCCAGCCGTGTGCGAACGCCAGCCCGAGGCCGGAGAGGCGGAGCAGGAGGAGCGCGAGATCGGTACGCCATTCGCGGCTCATGGCTTGTTCTCCATGTTCAGGCCTCGTGGTTCTGGTCGAGGCTCCATGCCGTTGGTTCATGACTCCCGCTCTGACCGGCGGGCCGGCCAGAAGAGCCCCCATCGTTCATCTCGGGTCGAGGCTGCGCCGGCGCGCCTCGCGCTCCAGCTGCGGCCGCGCGAGCTCGAGCCAGCGGCAGAGCTCGCTCCGGGTGTCGCGAGGATCGATCAGATCGTGCACCGAGAACGACTCGGCGCGCGGAAACGCCGAGCGCGCCTTGGCGAACGACTCCTCGAGCTCACGGCGCTTGGCATCGGGGTCGGGCGCGGTGGCGATCTCACGTTTGAAGGCGACCGCTACGCCGCCCTCGATGGGAAGTGGACCGCTCTCCGCCGAGGGCCAGGCCAGCACGTACCCACCCGGGCCGAAGTGGGCGGCGGAGGCGACGCCGTACGCCTTGCGAACGTGCACGGTGGCCCACGGCACCGTGGTCTCCACCGCGGCGCAGATCGCCTCGACGCCGTAGCGGATGGTGCCGGCCGCCTCGGCCTGCGAGCCGATCATGAAGCCCGGCTCGTCCACGAAGCTCAGGACCGGGAGGTGGAAAGTCTGGCAGAGCTGGAGGAAGCGGCGCACCTTCTGTGCGTCCTCGGCTCCCATCGCCCCGCCTTGGAACGCCGGGTCGTTCGCGAATACGCCGACCGGCCAACCGTCGAGGCGCGCCAGCGCGGTGACCTGCGAGCGGCCGTACGACGGCGCGATCTCGAAGACCGAGTCGAGATCGAGCACCAGCGCGAGCAGACGCCGCATGTCGTAGAGGCGGCGCCGATCGCGCGGGATGATGTCCAGCAGCTCCTGCTCGCGGCGCTCCGGTCGATCCTCATCGAGCGAAGCGCCGCGTGGCGCGAGCTCTCCCACCCGCGTCGGCAGGTAGGAGAGGAAGCGCCGGATCGCGCCGAACACGTCGCCCTCGGCCTCGACCACGAGATCGACGACGCCGCTCCTGCCGTGCACGTGCGCGCCGCCGAGCTCCTCCTTCGTCTTCCTCTCGCCGAGCGCGCGCTCGACCAGCGCCGGGCCACCGACCAGCACCTGCGAGGTGGAGCGCGTCATGATCGCGAGGTGCGAGGCCGCGAGTCGCGCCGCCGGCAGCCCGGCCACCGCGCCCAGTCCGGCGGAGACCACCGGCGCCGTGCGCAGGGCGCGTGCGATCGAGACGAAGCGGTGCGTCGCGTACACCGGGTCGCCGGCCGGTCTCGGTCCCGAGCCCTTGGCGGCACCGCGCACGCTGCCACCGCCGCCTTCGAGGAAGCGCACCAGCGGCAGCCGCAGGCTCGACGCCAGCTCCTCGGCGTAGGCGCTCTTGCGGAAACCGGCGACGGTGGGCGAGCCGCCGCGCTGCGTGAAGTCCTCGCCTCCGACCACGCACGGCCGCCCGTCGATGCGCCCGACTCCGAGCACGTAGTTCGCCGGATCGAACGACGATGTGCTCCCGTCCTCGCCGTACTCGGCGAATCCCGCCTGCGGGCCGATCTCGTGGAAGCTGCCGGGATCGAGCAGACGCTCGACCCGCTCGCGGATGGTGAGCCGGCCGCTCGCGTGCTGGCGCGCGACCGCCTCGGC
>DATKDQ010000168.1:0-2601 GCA_035544635.1 Thermoanaerobaculia bacterium | reverse complement strand
CGGCGACAGCTCACAGATAACCCAACGCGCGGAGCCGCGCCATCTCCTCCGCCGTGAGCGAGGCGTCGCCTGCGCCGGCCGGGTCCAGCCGGCTGGCCAGGGTGGTCCGCCGCCAGGCCTCGAGCTGCCCCGCGAGGCGCTCCATCACGTCGGGATGGCGCTCCGCGACGTTCTCCAGGTTGAGCGGGTCGCGCACGTGGTCGTAGAGCTCGAGCTCGGGTCGGTCGCCGCGGTTCGCGACGTTGTGGATGAGCCGCCAGCCCTCGCTCACGATGGCGTAGGCCTCGAGCGCCTCGGCGGCCGGGTTGCCGCCCGGCTTGCCCGAGGTGTCGGCCTTCTCGGCGATCGCGGGGCGCCGGCGCCAGCCCGCGCGCGAGGCGGCGGCGGCGTCGCCCGAGGCGGCTATGAGCGGCACCAGGCTCTGCCCCTGAACGTCGCCGGGAGCCTCGAGGCCGCAGAGCTCGAGCAGCGTCGGCATCAGGTCGATCGACTGCACCGTCTCCTCGATGACCACGCCCTCCGGCAGCGTGCCCGGCCAGTACAGGAGCAGCGGCACGTGAGTGAGCTCGCCGTAGACGCTCTGGCCGTGGAAGTGCGCCCCGTGCTCGAGAAACTCCTCGCCGTGATCGCTCACGAACGCGATCAGCGTGCGCTCCTCGAGCCCGAGCTCGCGCAGCCGCTCGTTGAGGCGGCGCAGCTCGACGTCGAAGCCGAGGATCGAGCCGTCGTACCAGCCGATCTCGCGCTCGACGTAGGTCTCCGGATCGACCCCGGCGGCCTCGAGCTCCTCGCGGTTGGGCATCATGAAGAGACGCATCAGCGGATGGCGGATGACCTCGGCGAGCTTGGCCTGGTCGTCGCGCATGGCCTCGCCCGCCCCGGCCTCCACCCATCGCGTGTCGAACGGCTCGCGCGGCTCGAACGGATCGTGGGGGTCGGTGGCGTGGAAGAAGACGAAGAACGGGCTGTCGCGATGGCGCTCGATCCAGGGCAGCAGGCGGTCGACATAGGGACGGCTGGACTTGATGCCGTCCTTCGAGGGCTCGTCGGGGAGCGAGGTCTGCTCGTGCAGCTCCTCGAACCCCTGGTGGAGGTTGGTGAAGCGGCCGGTGAAGAGAACCGAGGACAACGAGAGCGTCGCGTGACCGGCTTCGCGGTAGACCTCGGCCAGGGTGGTGGCCGCGGCGGGCAGTCGATCGTAGAACGAGGCGACGGTGTGCGTCGTGGGATAGAGGGAGGTCAGGATCGACGGCGCCGCGACCTTGGTCCAGGTGCCCTGCGACTGAGTGTCGGCGAAGCGGACGCCGCGCTCGGCCATGCGCTGGAGTGTCGGCGCCGTCTCCCGCCCGTAGCCCCACGGGCTCAGATGATCGGCCCGCAGCGTATCCATCATGATCAGGATGATCCCCTGGGGCGGCTCGGCGGTCCCGCCGGCGAGGCGCGGAGGCTCCGCGCTGGTCGCCGGCCCGCCGCGACCGCGCACCGCGGGCGACCCCCAGATCCCAATGGTTCCCTCGGCGTCCGACTCGACGGCGAGCTCGAGGGTCACGCGGCGTCCGGCCCAGGCGGCGAGATCCACCGCCGCCGGATGCCAGACCTCCGGCGTCGTGATCGTACGCTCGAGCAGCTCGGCACTCGTTGCGCCGCTCTCGAGGCTGACGCGGAAGGTCAGGGGCCGGCTCTCGACGGTGCCCAGCCCGAGGTCGAGCCAGCCGTCGTCGGGAAGCTCGAGCGCGAAGCGCATCGTCTCCGGAGCGCGCGAGACCAGGCTCTCGCGGTAGACCTCGCCGAGACCCTGCCAGCTCACGCCCGACGGGATCGAGGCCAGGTGCTCGGCGCGGAAGACGAGCCGTATGGACTCGATCGCGAACTCGGCGCCGGCGGCGTCGGTCGGGCGCAGGTAGATGTGGCGCACGCTCGAGGCCGGAAGCGAGGCCGGGCTGGTCAGGGTGTAGGTGACGAGCTCCTCGCCCGGCGTGACCGGCGAACGGCCCCAGGGGAAGATATCGAGCACGTCGCGGAGCTGCTCGAGAGGCGGCTCCTCGTCTCGGGCGAACGCCACGGCGAGGTTGGCGCCGGCCGACACCCGCGCGCGCACCTCGACCGCGTGCAGAGGATCGCTGTCCGCCGGGTCGGCGTCGCGCTCGAGATGCAGCAGCGGCATGGGGCTCGTGCTGCGCCCCACCAGCTTGCCGTCGAGGACGCGCAAGCCCGCCACCCCGCCGTGCGGCTCCCATCCTCGAGTGGAGCCGCCCGGGGCATCGGCGGCGGCGAACGTCCACTCGAGCCGCTCCCGCGCCGCGCCCTCCTCGCCGGACGAGCCCGCCACCTCGGCGCCAGCGAACAGATCGACCAGACGAAGCGTGGCGGCGCGCGGCTCGGTCTCGGCGGCGCACGCGGCAAGCCCGAGAACGGCGAGAACGAGGCCGAGCGTGAGACCGTCGAACGCGGTCGAAAGCCGCCGAGGCCTGCTCATCACCTCCACACCATGGCCTTGAACACGGTCGACGACCGGGGGGCACCGCGTCCCCCGGATGCGCCGTCACCGCACCGATCGCTTCGACGCACGGCGCCGGAGTCTACGGCATGGCACCGCCGTCC
>DATKDQ010000167.1:0-9044 GCA_035544635.1 Thermoanaerobaculia bacterium | reverse complement strand
TAGAAGCCTTGACCCGCAGGAATCATTACAGATGGATCAAGTTCGCTCGCCGGGTCAAGGCTTCCGAGCCGCGCGGCGCAGCCGCGCTTGGCGGGGAGCATCAGCTAGCGGGGCCGTGGTAGTGACCACGGACCCGCTAGATATAGAGCCCTAGAGGCGCGCGGCCGGCATCGCGCCGGGCGAGCTCGCGGCGATACCGCCGGGAAGCGATCGATCGCGGCTCGGCGGCAGGAACGCGGTGAGCACCGCGGCCAGGAGGCCGACGGCGGCGCCGCCCTGGATCACGCGCGCGAGCCCCCAGACGTCGGCGAGCACGCCGATCGCGAGGCTCGAGACGGCTCCGGCGCCGAACAGGTAGCCGAGCGCCAGCCCGGAGGCGAGCCCCTGGCGCACCGGCAGCAGCGCCTGCGCCATCACGATCAGGATCGAGTGCGCGGCGCCCATGAGCGCGCCCGCAGCGAGCGCGACCACGAGCGCCCAGACGCCGCGAGAGACCGGGAGCGCGACCAGGAGCGCCGCGCCCGCGAGCGTGGTCGCGGCCACCACCGGCCGGCGTCCCCAGCGATCGGCGGCTCGGCCCGCGACGACGCCCGATACGCCGGCGCCGAGCCAGTAGAGTCCGGTCACCATGCCGTACTCGCTCGGCGACCAGCCGGCTGCCTGGAAGAGGGAAGGCAGGAAGGCCGCGGTGCCGATCGTGACCCAGCCGCGGCAGGTGAAGATGACGGCGAGGAGGGCGACGACGACCGCCGTGCCGCGCGACGCCGCTCCGGCCTGGTGCGAGGCGCGTGGGGCCGCGAAGCGGTCGGCGGCGCCGGCCGCGCGGTCGCGGCCGGTGACCGGCGTCTCGTCGGCCGGCGTCCCCGCGTCGGCCGGCGTCCCCGCCGTCCCACGCAGGCCGGCGGCCATGAGCAGCGCGACCGGCAACGCCATCGCCGCCAGCGCGTAGATGCCCGGCGGCCCGGCTCGCTCGAGCAGAAAGCCGGAGAGGATCGGCCCCCCGGCGAGGCCCACTTGTCCGAACAGGAAGAAGACGGCGGTCGCCGTCGCGGCCGAGCCGGCGGCCGCGGCGCGCGCGGAGTGCATCACCCCCTGCGGATGAAACGCGCCCGATCCCAGCGCGGCGAGCGAGAACAGCGCAAGGAAGAGGCCGTAGCTCCCGGTGCGGACCGCGGCGGCGAGCGCGAGCGTGACCAGCCCGATCGTCCACACCACGCTCAATGGCCCCAGCACCCGGCTGCCGATGCGATCGGCGAGCCAGCCGAACGGCGGCTGCGTCACGCCGGCGAGGAACTGGTAGGAGCCGACGGCGAGCCCGACCTCGGCGGCGGTGAGGCCGAGCGGTGTGCGCAGGAACGCCACCAGCACCGGCCCCATGCTGTTCCAGACGTCGATCGCGAGATGGCCGGCGGTCACCGCCAGGAACGGGCTCGGGCGGCGAACGGGGGGGAAGTTCTTGAACATGTGTTCAAAATCGGGTCGGCCCCGGCGCAAGCCGCCGGGAAGGGCGCGCCTCACGATCGCATCGTCTCGACCCGCTCGCGAGAGGGCGGGCAATCTAGCACGCGACTCGCAAGCGCCGCGGCCGCGCCCCAGGGGTCAGACCCGCGTCGCGCTTGATTTCTGGTCGCGGCCTCCTCCTGATAGCTTCCCGCCCGTGACGACAACTCTGGCAGTCACGCTCTCCGACGTGCGCGGCGCCGCCCTGCGCATCGCCCCGTGGGCGCATCGCACCCCGGTCCTCACCTCCGCGAGCCTCGATCGCCTCCTCGGCGCGCGGCTGTGGTGGAAGTGCGAGAACCTCCAGAAGGCGGGCGCCTTCAAGTTCCGCGGCGCCATGAACGCGGTGTCACGTCTCGAGCCGGCGGAGCTCGCGCGCGGTGTCGCGACCCACTCCTCGGGCAACCACGCGGCCGCGCTCGCCCTCGCCGCGCAGCTCCGCGGCGCGAGCGCCTACATCGTGATGCCGCGCACCGCGCGCGAGGTCAAGAAGCGCGCCGTGGCCGGTTACGGCGGCGAGATCTCGTTCTGCGCGCCCACGCTCGAGGCGCGCGAGACCACGCTCCAGCGCGTGATCGCCGAGCGCGGGTGCGTCGCGATCCATCCCTACAACGATCCCGACATCGTCGCCGGCCAGGGGACGGCGGCGCTCGAGCTGCTCGAGGAGGTGCCCGATCTCGACACGCTGATCGTGCCGGTGGGCGGGGGCGGCCTGCTCGCGGGCACGGCGATCGCCGCGACCGAGAGCCGGCCCGGCATCCGCGTGCTGGGCGCCGAGCCGGCGGGCGCGGACGACGCCCACCGCTCGCTCGCGGCGGGACGCATCCTGCCCTCGGTCGATCCGCGCACCATCGCCGACGGGCTCCTCACCTCGCTCGGCGAGCTCACCTTCCCGGTGATCCAGGAGCGCGTCGAGTCGATCGTCACGGTCAGCGAGCAGGCGATCGTCACCGCCATGCGCCTGGTCTGGGAGCGCATGAAGATCGTCATCGAACCGTCCTCGGCGGTGCCGGTGGCGGCACTGCTCGAGAAGCGCGAGGAGGTCGGCGGAACGCGGATCGGCGTCATTCTCTCCGGCGGCAACGTCGATCTCGACGACCTGCCGTGGGCGGAGTCCGCGGATTGACGGCGAGCCCGGCGGACGGCGCCGCGTGGAGCGCCGAGGCGTTTCTCCTGCGCATGCCGAAGGTGGAGCTCCACGTCCACCTCGAGGGCACGTTCCGGCCGGCAACGCTCCTCCACCTCGCGAAGAAGAACGGCATAGCGCTCCCCGCAGACGACGAGGCGGGCATCCGCCGCTGGTTCCGCTTCCGCGACTTCGAGCAGTTCATCGACATCTACATCACCTGCTCGCGCTGCCTGCGAGAGCCCGAGGACTTCCGACTGCTCGCCCTCGACTTCCTCGCCGAGCAGGCGGTGCAGAACGTGCTCTGGAGCGAGGTGCACTTCACGATCTCGACCCACGTCTGGAACGGCGGCAAGGGCGACGAGATCCTGGGGGCGCTCGAGGAGGCGATCGCAGAGGGACGCCGGCGCTGGGGCGTGGGCATGGCGCTCGTCCCCGACATCGTGCGCAACCTCGGGACCGACCGCGCCGACGCCACGCTGCGCTGGGCGGTCGACCACAAGCAGCGGGGCGTCGTCGCGCTGGGCATCGGCGGCATGGAGGAGGGCTTCTCGAACCAGCCCTACGCGTCGCACTTCGTGGCCGCCCGTACCGAGGGCCTGCACACCGTCGCGCACGCGGGCGAGCACGGCGGCCCCGAGTCGATCCGTTCCGCGCTCGAGCACTGCCGCGCCGAGCGCATCGATCACGGCATCCGCGCGATCGACGATCCGTCGCTGGTCGCCCTGCTGGCCGAGCGCGGCGTTCCTCTCGACATCTGCCCGTCGTCGAACGTGGCGCTGGGCGCCGCCCCGAGCCTCGAGGCGCACCCGCTGCCGGCCCTGCGCGCGGCGGGCGCCGCCGTCACCATCAACTCCGACGACCCGCCGCTGTTCGCGACCAGCCTCACGCGCGAGTACCTGCTGCTCCACCGGGTCTACGGCTGGAGCCTCGACGACCTCGCCGCGCTCTCGCTGGGCGCGGTCGAGCACGCGTTCCTGCCGGAGGGCGAGCGCGGGAAGATGGAGCTTCGCTTCCGGGAAGATCTGGCGGCGCTCGGCGCCACGCTGCCAGAGTGACCCGCGGCGTGGAGGGTCACTTCTACCCTCGATTCGGCGAGGCTCGGCTTCTCGGGGCTCTGACGGACACCCCGGTCGTAGACTGGGCGGGGAGAAAAGTCGATAGTCTTCGGCCGTCCGCGGGCTCGAGCCCCGGGGTCGCACACGCGACATCTCGACTTCGAACGGAGATCCCGAGCTGACAGTTCCAGTCCTAGGCCTGTTCGAGACCCACGTCACCGTGGCTCGCCTCGAGCCGTCGATCGCGTTCTACCGGGACGTGGTCGGCCTCGAGCTCGCCAGCCTGTTCGAGGAGCGCCGGGTCGCGTTCTTCTGGGTCGGCGGGCGCGGCAGCTCGATGCTCGGCGTGTGGGAGGCGGGGACCGCGCCGAACGCCATGCGCGTGCATCTGGCGTTCACCTGCGCCGCGGAGGACGTGCTGGCGGCGCCGGCGAAGCTCCGGGCGCTCGGCGTGGAGCCGAGGGGGTTCGAGGGCGAGCCCGTGGACGAGCCGGTGGTCCTGGGCTGGATGCCCGCGCTCTCGCTCTACTTCACCGACCCCGATGGGAACCTCCTCGAGTACCTGGCCATGCTGCCGGAGTCGCCCCGTCCCGACCTCGGCGTGGTTCCCTACGGCCGGTGGACGTCGAAGCGGCGCTCGGGAGGGGGCGGGTAGGCCCGCGAGGCCGGCCGCCGGCATGAGACATATCTTCCTCATCGATCCGCCCGAACGGCTGCTGCCGCACGCCGACACCACGATCGCCTTCATGCGCGAAGCGGCGGCGCGCGGGCACGAGACCTGGGAAGCGCAGGTCGATGCCCTCGGCGCTCGCGACGGCGGGCGGCCGTTCGTCGAAGCGGCGCCGATCGAGATCCGCGAGGGCGACGACTGGTACCGGCTGGGCGAGGCGCGCGGGAGCTTCCTCGACCAGCTCGACGTGGTGTGGATGCGCAAGGACCCGCCGTTCGACCTGCGCTATGTCTACGCCACCCATCTGCTGTCCCTGGTGCCGCGTCCGACGCTCGTCGTCAACGACCCAGCGGCCCTGCGCGACGCCAACGAGAAGCTGGTCACGCTGCGCTTTCCCGAGCTCATTCCCGAGACCCTGGTGTCGAGCAGGATCGCGGAGCTGCTCGCGTTCCGCGAGCACCTGGGCGGGGAGATGATCGTCAAGCCGCTCGGCGGCGCCGGCGGCGACGGCATCTTCCACCTCGCCGACAAGGATCGCAACGTGCGCGCCATCCTCGAGATGTCGACGCGCAAGGAGAGCGAGCTCCTGCTGGCCCAGCGCTACCTGCCCGAGGTGCGCGACGGCGACAAGCGCGTGATCCTGGTCGAGGGTGAGCCCAAGGGTGCGCTCCTGCGCGTCCCGCACGAGACCGAGTCGCGCGCGAACCTCCACGTCGGCGGCGTGGCGACCAAGACCCGGCTCACCCCGCGCGACCTCGAGATCTGCGCCGCGGTGGGGCCGATGCTGCGCGAGCTGGGCGTCGTCTTCGCCGGCCTCGACATCATCGGCGCCTACCTCACCGAGATCAACATCACGAGCCCCACCGGCATCCGCGAGATCGAGCAGCTCGACGGAGTGGCCATCGAGAAGGACGTCCTCGACGCCGTCGAGGCGCGGTGGAGCGCCGCGGAGACGACGTCCCGGCAGCGCCTGGGGAGCGGCTGATCAGGGGGCCGCCGGCCGCCACTCGAGACTCGAGAGCAGGCTCGACCCCCACCGCCCCGCCACCGCGCCGCGGATCGGACACGCCGGTCCAACCGCCGTCACGTGAGCGCGCCACCGCCTGGACGTCTCCGCTCCAGTCCCTGCGCTCCTCGAGCGTGTAGCCCATCTCGGCCAGGCGCCGGCGCGTCTCCTCCGAGAGCCCGCCGGGCTCGAAGTAGAGCAGGTCCGGCAGCGCCTGATGATGGACGCGAGGCGCGGCGACCGCGTCGGCGATCGACATGCGGTGGTCGATCAGGTTCGAGATCACCTGGAACACGGTGGTGATGATGGTCGAGCCTCCGGGCGTGCCGACCACCAGCAGCAGCTCGCCTTCGCGGTCCTCGACCAGGGTGGGGCTCATCGACGACAGCATGCGCTTGCCGGGCTCGATCGCGTTCGCCTCGCCCTGGACCAGGCCGAACTGGTTCGGCTCGCCCGGCTTGGCCGCGAAGTCGTCCATCTCGTCGTTGAGCAGGAAGCCGGCTCCCACGACCACGACCCCGCTGCCGAACAGCGAGTTGATGGTGGTCGTCACCGCCGCCGCGCCGCCCTCGCGGTCGACGATCGAGTAGTGCGTCGTGTGCTCGCCCTCGAGCGACTCGGGCGGCTCGATCGGCGTCGTGCCGGCGCGGCCCGGCACGATGCCTCGGCGCAGCTCGGCGGCGTAGCGGTCGTCGAGCAGGCGCTCGAGCGGCATCTCGACGAAGTCCGGGTCGCCCAGCCACCGGTTGCGATCGACGAACGCCCAGCGCATCGCCTCGGCCTCGAGGTGGTGGAGCTCGGCGGAGCCGAGCCGCGGGAGGAGGTCCCATCCTTCGACCACGTTGAAGACGATCGCCATCGTCACGCCGCCGGAGGAGGACGGCGGCATGGTCCAGAGGGTGTGGCCGCGGTACTCGATCGGGAGCGGGTCGCGCCACAGCGGCCGGTAGGCGGCGAGGTCGGCGCGCGTGATCAGGCCGCCGCCGCGCTCCATCTCGGCGACCAGGAGGTCCGCGGTCTCGCCGCTGTAGAAACCCTCCACGCCGCGCTCGGCGATACGCTCGAGCGTCGCCGCGAGATCGGGGTTCGCAACCACCGCGCCCGCCGCCGGCGCCTCGCCGCCGGGCAGGAACAGCTCGGCTGAGGGAGGAAAGCGCAGCAGCTTGTCGGCTGCGGCCTCGCGGCTCGCGCGGCGCGGCTCGTCGAGCACGTGGCCTCGCGCCAGCTCGATCGCGGGCTCGATCAGCTCGCGCCAGGGCAGGCTGCCGAGCTTCTCGTGCATGGCGGCGAGGCCGGCGACCGACCCGGGAACGCCCGACGCCAGGTGACCGATCCGGCTCCGGTCGGTGAGCTCGCCGTCGGGGTCGAGATACATGTCGCGGGTGGCTTTCGCCGGCGCCGTCTCGCGGTAGTCCAGGGCCACGGTCTCGCCGCTCCTGGCGCGGTGCACCAGGTAGCCGCCACCGCCGAGGTTCCCCGCCTCGGGCAGGACCACCGCGAGCGCGAACCCGACCGCGACCGCGGCGTCGATCGCGTTGCCCCCCCGCGCGAGGACCGCGGCGCCCACCTCGCTCGCGAGCGGGTGTCCGCTCGCGACCATGCCGGCGCCGGCCTCGACCGCCTCGACCGGCCGCGGCAGGGACCAGCTCGGCGGGAACCGCTCGGGCGTCGCGTCGGGCGCGACGATCGGCGTTGCCGTCGAGTCGCAGCCTGCGACCGCGGCGGCGAGGAGGAGGCCGGGGATGAGCGCGAGCGGCGACCGGGCAACGACGCCTCCCGCGCTCGCGTGGCTGGATCGACGTCGCGCGCCGGCCGGACCACGCGCGCGCGAGCCGTGGCGAGGTGAAGGCATAGAGAGAGGAGAGCGGACCTGCGCGCGCGAGCCTAGCAGAGCGACCAGCGCTCCCCGCCTGGCGGCGCGGCGCCTTCGAGCCGAGTCACTGGCCCGACCAAGGTGACGAGGCGCGCGCGTCAAGGCCGTTCGGAGCTGCTCGCGGCGCCATCTCGCCGCGCCGCGTCGTCGGCTCCGGACCTCGTCGCGCTTGCGTGGCGCCGGCGCCGGCGCGCAGCGATCGCCTCGGGAGCGAGCACCAGAGCCGTGGCCACCACCGTCGCGATCGCCCAGAGCACGGGCTTGGACGGACGCGTCCAGATGCGCAGGGGCACGCGTCCCACCGGGCTGTCGTAGGGATACGGATCGCGCTCGGGGCGCGCCTGGTCGATCGAGCCGAGCGTCTCGGCCGGCAGGCGGAACGGCCGGCCGTCGCGCCCGCGCTGCTCCAGGAAGGGAGCGTAGTAGCGCTCGAGGATCCGGTTCTCCTTCCACACCTGGTACGGGTCGGCGCGCTCGAGGGCGGCGTTGCGGTGCTGGACGCGCGATCCCGCCTCGCTGCGGTACCGGTCCTCACGCTCGAGCGGGGCGAAGACGCCCGGCGGGCCGAGCGGGCTCGCGCGCCAGCGCTCCGCACGATCGCGGCTCGCCCGGTCGAGCCCCTCGGCCGTGAAGTGCGAGCGGAAGGTCCCGATCTCGGGATCCACGATCAGGTAGCCGAGATGGACGACGTGGAGAAACGCGGCGAGCGTGAGCACGGAGACGGCGGCGAGCCGGGCGAGAGCTCGCCCCGAGCCGGGCTCGATCCGCCACACCAGCGAGCGTGGACCGTCGAGCGCCAGCGCGATCAAGAGCCCGATCGCACCCGCGTACACGTTCAGCACGACGTCGTAGAGCTCTCCCACCCGCGACGCCACCCAAAACTGCAGGCCCTCGTCGGCGATGGCGACGAGCAGGATCGCGAGCAGCGTCGCGAGCGGCGCCGAGAGATCGGCGCGGCCACGTTCCTGGCCCATGCCGGGCCCCTGGGGCCCGCTCCCGGCCGCGGCGACGCCGATCGGCCCGCGGAGCGCGCGCAACCAGAGGACACCGAGCAGGCCGTAGTAGAGGAAGTGGACGCGCTCGACGGCGTTCACCGCGGCGTCGGCGCGGCTCCAGCCCACGAGCTGACCGAAGAGGAGCGCGAGTCCCGAGAGAAGGAGGCCGTAGCGACGCGCTCGATCGTCCTTGATGCGGGCCGCCACCCAGACCACGACCGCCGCCACCGCGAGCGCGAAGCCGGCGCCCAGGTAGCGAACGTAGCCCTCGGCGAGCGCGTGCTCGAGCCACTGGCGGACCTCGCTCGCGAACGGCGCCATGCCCACCACGGCCGCCGACACCAGGAGGGCTGACGCGAAACGCCGCATGGCGGTGGTAGCTTATAGACAGCCAGCCAAGTCGAAGGCGAGCGCGTCGCGACGCCCGAGGCGAGGAGCCACCGGACCTTGACACTCGATCCGACCGCCGAGCTCATTGCAACCGAGCCGGGTCGCCGAGAGGGGAGCGGGCGAGCTTCTCTTCTGCGTCGGTTTCCGCATGCGGTTCGACGAACGGCGTGGGCGACGGCGCCGCTGGCCGCCCTTCTTCTCATCGCGCCGGGCGTGCTGGCGCAGGCCTCGAGCCCCCTGGTGCGCGAGGTCTCGCTCTTCCGCGATGGCGTGGGCCGCGTCGCTTGGGCGGCGCAGGGCGACTGGCTGGCGTTCGATCGTCCGGCGGCCGAGCGCGGCAACTATCAGTTGTGGATCATGAAGCGCGACGGCACGTTCGAGCGGTGCCTGACCTGCGATCCGCTCGAGCTGCGCCGCGAGAACTGC
>DATKDQ010000166.1:0-2008 GCA_035544635.1 Thermoanaerobaculia bacterium | reverse complement strand
GAGCAGGCGGAGTCGAGGACCCTCGAGATCGCGTCCCACTGAGTCGCGCTTCAGGAATCCGCGGGCAGGATCCTGAAGGGCAGATCGTCGCATCCCGACAGCACGCGGAAGTGCCGCTCGTCGAGCGTGAGGAGATCCCGGACCTCGAGCCGGCGCGCGAGGACGACGAGCGAGGCGTCGGCGAGGCCGATGCACAGGTCACGGAAGCGGTCGACCACGGCACGCGCCTCCTCGACGTCCGCGGCGGCGAACGGCGCGAGGTCGTAGGCGCCCCGCGCGACTTCGGATAGAAGCTCGAGCTCGGCCTCGACGCCGGCGACCTTCCAGACCAGGTAGTCCAGCTCGGCCAGCACGAACGGCGACAGCACGAACGGGCCCGGCGCCTCGCGCAGGACGCGCGCGCACGCCTCGTGCGCGCGCTGGTCGGGGTAGAGCGCGGCGAGGAGGCCGCTGGTGTCGACCAGGAGCACGTCGATCTGGCGTCAGGCGAGCGTCAACGGTAACCGAAGCCATCGAGGAGCTGATCGACCCGATCGGCGGCCGTGGGATCGCCGAGACCTTCCTGGCGCAGCGGCACCCGGGGGCGCGGCCGCGGGCGGCTCTCCACCTTCGCCGCGATCGCCTCGCGGATGAGCTCGGCCTCCGAGCGGCGCTCTTCGGCCGCCATTCGTTCCAGGGACGCCTTGAGCGAGTCTGGGAGGTAGACTGTGGTTTTCCTCATGCCATACATAGTACCATACGTTCCAGACCCCAAGCGCCACGACCAAGACCCGCAAGGCGCCGGACGCGCGCCGCGGCGCGCGCCGCTACTCGGCGCGCGGGCCCGCGCCGAGCCGCCCACGTCCCCAGTAACGGCGCGCCACGGCGGCGTAGATCGCGACGTTGACGGCGATCACCAGCACTCCCAGCACGATCTGCGTCGTGCGCGTGAGCTCGGCCGGATAGAGCACGGGCAGGAGATAGTGCTCGACGAAGCCGCCCGGATAGCCGGCCGCGCCGCCGCGCCGCCGCAGCTCGTTCTCGAGCGGTGTGAGCGGGCAGATCCAGCCGGCGAGCTCGATCGCCGCGCCCCAGACCGCCGCCGGCAGGTGGACCCAGGCGGCCCGGCGCCAGCGCAGCGCGAGAAGCCCCCCCGCCACCACGAAGACGACGAAGCCGAAATGCACGGCCACGACGGCGTCGGCGAGCAGGCGGTAGATCACGACCACCCGATCGTAGCGCGGCGAGACCGCCTGCCCAGCCGCGCGTGGTCACGAAGCAGGGGTACAATCGAGCGTGCTGGTGTGAAGCGCTTCACTCTCACAGGCAGTCACGGAGGACCCGACATGGCACGGAGCAATCTCAGGCGGGCGCTCTCGCTCGCGATCCTGATCGTTCTAGCGCCGCTCGCGACCGCGGCCGGCGAAGGCTTCTACTACGAGGCGACCACCATCGACCAGAGCGAGAAGGGCAAGGAGCGCAGCCGGATGCTGGTCCGCGGCTGGGTCGACGGCGGCGGCGCGAAGATCGAGTTCGTCGATCAGAAGGGCACGATGTTCGGAGAGGGCACCTATCTCCTGACCGAGAACGGCGGGGAGACGCTCTATCTGGTGAACCCGAAGGAGAAGGCATACTCGAAGTGGGACATGGAGGAGATGTTCGCGACCATGGGCGCCTTGCTCGAGAGCACCGGCCCGCTCCTCGATCTCGAGTTCTCCAACGCCTCGAGCCAGAAGCTCGGCGAGGAGGACGGCGGCGGGCTCCTCGGGTACCCCACCCGGCGCTACAAATGGCAGAGCGCGTACGACATGCGGATGTCCATCATGGGGATGAAGCGCCAGTACCACATCGACATGCTCCAGGACTTCTGGGTGACCGATCGGCTCAACGACGAGGGATTCAAGGTCTGGCTGCGCCCCGACCGCATGAAGACCGGCTCGAAGCAGTTCGACGAGCTGCTCACCTCGGACCTGGGCCGGATCAACGGATTCCCGCTCAAGTCGGTCACCCACACCACGATGACCACCGG
>DATKDQ010000165.1:0-4292 GCA_035544635.1 Thermoanaerobaculia bacterium | reverse complement strand
CGGCGATCGTTCTTGATCTCGAAGGTGGCGTCGCTGCGCACCATCGACTCCATCACCTCGGAGCGGCGGCGCTGCTGGGCCGACGACGAGAGGACAGAGTCCACGGTCTCGCGCAGGTCGCTGGCCAGCTGCCGCTTCGGCACGTAGCTCGCGGCTCCCCGCTGCAGCGCCTCGACGGCGGTCTGCTCGCTCCCCTTCGAGGTGCACAGGATCACCGGCACCAGCGGAAACCGCTTGCGGATCTCGCCGACGAGCTGGAGGCCGTCGAGCTCGGGCATCACCAGATCGGTGATCACGAGGTCGGGCGGGCTCTGCTCGATCTTGGCGAGCGCCTCGGCACCGTCCGACGCGTAGGAGACCTCGATCTCCCCGTCCTTCTCGAGCAGACCGCCGATCATCAGCCGGTCGACCTTGGAGTCGTCGACCACCAGAGCCTTCAGCATCGCCCCTCCGCCTCCGAGCCCGTCAGGACGGGCTCCCTCCCCCCGAGCGCCAGGCCCGAAGCGCGGCCAGCACCGGCTCGATCCGGGCCGCGAGCTCGCCGACGCGCTCCTCCGCCCGCTCGAGCTCGCCGCGCCGGGCCTCGCTCACGAGGTCCTCGGCCGCCGCGGAGAGCCCGGCGTCCCGCACGCACCGGAGCGGCCCCAGGAGCTTGTGCGCGGCGCGGGCCACCCCCTCGAGATCGCCGCGCCCGGCCTCCCGCCGGAGCTCGTCGACCAGCGGCGGGGCCTCCTCCAGCGCGGCGTCGACGATCCTACCGAGCAGCGCCACGTCGCCCTCGACTCCGGCCAGGGCGCCCCGCCAGTCGACCGGACCTCCTTCCGGAAACGGCGGAGGGAGCGGAACGTCCGGCGAGGCGGGCGTCACCTTACTCGCCCGCCCGGCTGTGGGTCGCGCCGGGTCGGCTTCCCGCCGCGCCGGGTCCGCGGACCGCCGCGCTCGCGGCTCCCGGCTGCGCCTGGGCGCGCGCGCCGCCGCCCGATGGCCCGCGGCGAGCCCCTCGGCCAGGGCGAGCAGCTCGGCGTGGCGCAAGGGCTTCTCCAGGTAGCCGTCCATGCCGGCGGCGATCGAGCGCGCCCGATCCTCGCCGAGCCCGCGAGCCGTCAGCGCCACGATCGGGACGTGCCCGCCGTCCTTCGCCTCGCGCGCGCGGATCGCGGCGGTCGCCTCGATGCCGCTCATCTGCGGCATCTGGAGATCCATGAGGACCAGATCGTAGCGCCCCCGCGCCGCCGCCGCGACCGCCTCGACCCCGTTGGAGACCACGTCGACCGAGTGCCCGCGAGCCTCGAGCAGCCCAGCCGTCATCCGCTGGTTCGCCAGGCTGTCCTCGGCGAGCAGGATGCGAAGCGGTGCCGAGGCGGACGCGGCCGCAGCAGAGCCGCGGCCGCCGGCAACCATCCAGGGGAAGATGGCGCGCCGCTGGCCTCTGTCCCCGCGAGGCGGAGCAGGACCCGACTCGGCGTCACCGCCCCGCGCCGCCGGCGGGCGTCTCGCCCGGGCCTCCAGGATCGCCCGCTGCGCCGCCTCGGCGGTGGGGGCATCGATCACTTCGATCCCCCACCCTTCCAGGCTCCGGTGGAGGATCGGGCGCTGCGACGGGTCGATCGACCCGGGCTGCTCTCCGTGCCGCCCTGCGCCCGCCCGCGCCTCGCCGTCCTGCGCTCCGGCGTCGCTCGCCTCGACGCCGCGGCCGGCTTCGAGCGTCGCCGTGAACTCGAAGGTGCTGGCCCAAGCTCCCCCCGACTCGCTCTCGACCCAGATCCGTCCTCCCATCAGCTCGACCAGCCGCGCGCTGATCGCGAGGCCCAGCCCGGTGCCGCCGTAGCGGCGCGAGGTCGAGTCGTCGATCTGCGTGAACTGCTCGAAGATCGCCGCGCGCTGACTCTCCGGGATCCCGATCCCGGTGTCGCGGACCCGTACCTGGAGCGGAAGGCGCGAGCCGTGGTCGCGCTCCGGCTCTCCGCGCTCCACCTCCACCGCGATCTCGCCGCGCTCGGTGAACTTCACCGCGTTGCCGATCAGGTTGAGCAGGATCTGCCGCAGGCGCACGGCGTCTCCCACCACCTCGTCGGGCAGCCCCGGATCGATCCACACCACGAGCCAGAGGCCCTTGCGATGCGCCTCGACCGCGAACATCTTGATCGCGTCGCCGACCGTCGCGCGCAGGCTGAAGGGAGCGGCGTGGAGCTCGAGCTTCCCGGCCTCCGCCTTCGACAGGTCGAGGATGTCGTGCATCAGGAGCAGGAGCGACTCCGCCGACAGGCGGATCACCTGGAGCTGGTTGCGCAGCGGCTCCTCGGTCACCGTCTCGAGCGCGAGCTCCGCCATGCCGATGATGCCGCTCATCGGCGTGCGGATCTCGTGGCTCATGTTGGCGAGGAACTCGGCCTTCGCCCGCGCGGCGGCCTCGGCCTGCTCCTTGGCGAGGAGGAGCTCCCGATCGCGCTGGCGCCGCCCGGTGACGTCGCGCGCGACGGCGTACATCAGGCCGGCCTCTGGATCGGGCTGCGAGGTCCACAGCAGGTGCCGGTAGCTGCCGTCTGCGCAGCGGTAGCGGTTCTCGAACGAGACGGTGGGGATGCCCCGCGCCAGCTTGCCGACCTCCTGGCGCGTGGCCTCGAGGTCCTCGGGGTGGACCAGGTCGTAGAACGGGCGCGCCAGGAGCTGGTCGCGGCTCCAGCCCAGGATCCGCTCGAATGCCGGGTTGACCTTGCGGAACCGCCCGTCGACCCCGGCGATGCACAGCAGGTCGAGCGAGAGGTCGAACAGGGTCTCGGCGTCGTAGGCGCCGGTCGAGGGCGGACCGGCGGGCGCGCCGGAGGTCGGCGCCGAACCGGCGGCGCCACGGCCCCGGCGGGTCACAACAGCTCGCTCGCCAGATTGGCGAGCGGCGAGCGCTCGCCCTTGACCAGGTTGATGTGGGCGTAGAGCGGGTGGCCCTTGAGGCGGTCGATCAGGTACGACAGTCCGTTCGAGTGGGAGTCGAGGTAGGGCGTGTCGATCTGGAAGATGTCGCCGTTGAGGACGATCTTGGTGTCCTCGCCGGCGCGCGTGATGATGGTCTTCACCTCGTGCGGCGTGAGGTTCTGCGCCTCGTCGACGATGAAGAGCACGCGCGAGAAGCTGCGGCCGCGGATGTAGGCCAGCGGCACGATCTGGATCTTCTCGGTCTCGACCATCGCGGTGAGCCGCTGGTGCGCCCGGTCCTCGGTCTCGAAGCGGCTCTTGATGTAGCTCACGTTGTCCCATAGCGGCTGCATGTAGGGGTCGATCTTCGAGCTCACGTCGCCGGGAAGGAAGCCGAGGTCGCGGTTCGAGAGCGGCACGATCGGCCGCGCCAGCAGAATCTGCCGGAACTGGCGGCTCTGCTCGAGCGCGCCGGCGAGGGCGATCAGCGTCTTGCCGGTGCCCGCCGGTCCGGTCAGCGTCACCAGCCGCACCTCGGGATCGACGATCGACGACAGCGCGAAGGTCTGCTCGGCGTTGCGCGGCTCGAGCCCGTAGGCGGCGCGCTTCACCACCCGCTCGAGCGAGCCGCGGGACTGCTTGTAACACGCCAGCGCCGACTTCGAGCCGCTGGTGAGGATGAAGAAGTGGTTGGCCGGCGGCTCGTCGCGGCAGATGGCCTCGACCGGCAGCGTCTGCTCCGCGTGCAGTCGGTCGAGCAGTGCCGGATCGTCGACCCGGAGGTGCGTCTTGCCGCTGTACAGCCGGTCGACGTCGGTGACGGCGATGCGCCGGTAGTCCTCGGCCGGCAGCTCGAGCGCCCGCGCTTTGAGACGCAGGTTGATGTCCTTCGAGACCAGGATCACGTTGCGCCCGTCGTGGCGCGCCTTGAGCCCGAGCGCCGCGGCGAGGATGCGGTTGTCGGCTCCGGAGCCGTAGAGCCGGTGCTCCTGCCCGGAGGGCTCCTGCGGCGGGACCACCACCATCACCCGGCCGCCCTCGGAGCCGTTGAGCGGAATCCAGTCCTGGAGCAGGTTGTCGGACGAGAACTCGTCCAACCGGCGGATGAACTCGCGAGCGTTCCGGTTGAGGACGCTCGAGCCCTTCTTGAACTGATCAAGCTCCTCGAGCACGGTGATCGGGATCGCGACGTCGTGCTCCTCGAAGCTGTCGAGAGCCTGGTGGTCGTAGAGGATGACGGAGGTGTCGATGACGAAAATCTTGCGCGGATCCATGACTCCTTCAGGGCGGGCGTGGAACGGCATAAGCGCGCAACTGCGAGCCCGAGCCCACGGCGATGCTACATCGGTGAGCGCCTTCCGCGGTCGCCGGCACGAAATGGG
>DATKDQ010000164.1:0-4461 GCA_035544635.1 Thermoanaerobaculia bacterium | reverse complement strand
ATATGGTGATATGACATTGCTACAATGGGCCCGCTGCGCGAAACGGGGGGTCTCGGATGAAGCCTCGCGGGAGGATGGGCTGGCTGGCGGCGGTCCTCGCCCTGGCCACCACGGGTCCGGTGTGGTCGCAGGGCGACTGCGGCGCGGGATCCGTGTACGACGACGGCACGTTCGAGAACGGCTACGGAGCCAAGCCGTCGGTGGGATGGTCGGAGTACGTGATGCGCTTCGACCCGCCGCCGGGAGCGCGGCGGCTCGAGCGCGTGTGCGTGTGCTGGACCCGGAACGGGCCCGACTCGAGCGTCGCGTTCGATCTCAACGTCTACTCGGTCGGGCTCGACGGCAAGCCTCTCGATCTGCTCGGCTCGCGGCAGGCGTTCGCCTTCGGCGTCCCGTCGCATCCCGGCTCGCGCTTCTACTCCTACGACCTCTCCGAGCTCGACATCGGGGGCGATGCCCCGCTCTTCATCGGCCCTGCCTGGAGCCCGGTGGTGGACGCTCAGCTCTACGTCTGCGCCGACCAGAGCGGCGACACCGTCCGCCCCGGCTACGCGAACCTGGTGTCCCCGGGAGCGGTGCCCGCGCAGACGATCACCGACGTGTTCGCCAACTACAAGGCGCTCGGGCTGCGCGCCGAGTTCGACGCGCCGTGCGAGCCCAGAGCCGACACGCTGTGTCTCAACCGCAATCGCTTCCAGGTCCAGATCGAGTGGCTCCGCCCCAACGGCGAGTCGGGCTCCGGAAAGGCCGTGACCCTCCCGGGCCGCGAGGACTCGGGTCTGTTCTGGTTCTTCGACCAGGGCAACCTCGAGATGCTGGTCAAGGTGCTCGATCGCTGCGTGCCCCCGTTCGAGAGCTTCTGGGTGTTCTACGCCGCCACCACGAACGTCGGCTTCGAGCTGGTGGTGACCGACACCGTGACCGGAGACTCGAAGGTCTACACCAACCCGGTGGGGATGACGGCGCTTCCGGTTCAGGACACCCAGGCGTTCAAGACCTGCGACGCGGAAGCCGATCTCGATCCCTGATCGGAGCGCTGCAGCTCGCGCCGTCCGCGGCGCCATAGGCATGCGAGCGGAGGGGAATGCTACTAACCAGCATCCCCGGAGCTCGCGCCGTCCGCGGCGCCAAAATCGAGTAGCGGAGGAAAGTGCTAGGCAGCACTCTCCGGAGCCAACAGCGCACGCACGCGCGCGACGACGTTCTCCGGCGTGAAGCCGAAGTGCCGCGCCAGGTCCTGGTAAGGGGCCGACGCTCCGTACTCGCCCTGCCCGAGGACGGCGCCGTGGTCTCCCACCCAGCGCTCCCATCCGAAGGGTGACGCGGCCTCGATCGCGAGCCGCCGCCGCAGTTGGCTCGGCAGCACTTCCTCGCGGTACGAGGCCGGCTGGCGTGCGAACAGCTCCCACGACGGCAGACTGACCACCCGCACCGGGATCCCGTCTCGCTCGAGCAGCGCCTGCGCCTCGAGCGCGAGCGACACCTCGGACCCGGTCGCGATCAGGATCGCCGCCGGCTCCCCGGAGGCATGGCGCGCGACGTAGCCGCCCCTCGCGACACCGCGCTCGGCGGCGCCGCCGGCAGTCGCGTCGAGCACCGGCAGCTTCTGTCGGGTGAGGACGAGCGCGGTCGGTCCCTCGCGGTTGAGCACCGCCACCCGCCAGGCGGCGACCGTCTCGCGCGCGTCGGCGGGACGCATCACCGTCATCCCCGGCATCGCGCGCAGCGCCGCCAGGTGCGCCTCGGGCTGGTGGGTCGGTCCGTCCTCGCCGAGCAGGATCGAGTCGTGGGTGTAGACGTAGACGACCGGGAGCCGCATCAGCGCGGCGAGCCGCACCGCCGGCCGCATGTAGTCGTGGAAGACGAGGAAGGTGCCGACGAACGGCCGCAGCATCGCGGAGAGCGTCATCCCGTTCGCGATCGAAGCCATCGCGTGCTCGCGCACGCCGAAGCGGAGATTCCTGCCGGTGGGCTCGCTCGCCGAGAAGTCGGGCGAGCCCTTGATCAGCGTGCTGTTCGACTCGGCGAGATCGGCGGACCCGCCGACGAGCTCGGGCAGGCGGGGCGCGAGCGCGTTGATCGCCGCGCCCGACGCCGAGCGGGTGGCCACCGCGGGCGCTCCCGGCGGATAGGTGGGAAGAGCCGCGTCCCAGCCCGGCGGCAGCTCGCCCGCGAGCCGCCGCTCGAGCTCGGCCGCGGCGTCGGGATGGTCGTTCGCCCAGGCGTCGCGCCGTGCGCTCCACTCGGCGTGCTCGGCCCGGCCACGATCGGCGGCCTCCCGGAACGGGGCGCGGGCCTCCTCCGGCACCAGGAACGTCGGCGACTGCGGCCAGCCGAGGTTCTCCTTGGTGGCGGCCACCTCGGCGGCGCCGAGCGCGGCGCCGTGCGCCTCGGCCGTGCCCTGCTTGCCGGGGCTGCCGAAGGCGATGTGGGTGCGCACCAGGACCAGCGAGGGGCGCGCGGTCTCCGCGATCGCGGCGTCGGTCGCCGCGGCGAGCGCCCCGAGGTCGTTGCCGTCGCCGACCGACTGCGTGTGCCAGCCATAGGCGGCGAAGCGCAGCAGCACGTCCTCGGAGAACGCGAGCTCGGTGGAGCCGTCGATCGTGATCTGGTTCGAGTCGTAGAAGACGACCAGCTTTCCCAGGCCGAGATGACCGGCGAGCGAGCACGCCTCGGACGCGACGCCCTCCATCAGGTCGCCGTCCGACGCGATCACGAACGTGCGGTGATCGAACAGGTCGCAGCCGGGGCGGTTGAAGCGGGCCGCGAGCATGCGCTCCGCGATCGCCATGCCGACCGCGTTGGCGAGGCCCTGGCCCAGGGGACCGGTGGTGGTCTCGACGCCTGGCGTCAGCTCGTGCTCGGGGTGGCCCGGCGTCAGCGAGCCGAGCTGGCGGAAGCGGCGCAGCTCGTCGAGGCCGAGGGCGAAGCCGCCGAGATGCAGGAGGCCGTAGAGGAGCGCCGAGGCGTGGCCCGCCGACAGCACGAACCGGTCGCGGTTCGGCCAGCCGGGCGCGCCGGGATCGAAGCGCAGGTACCGGGTCCACAGCAGGTAGGCGAGCGGCGCCTGCCCCATGGGCGCGCCGGGGTGCCCGGACGCGGCCTGCTCCACCATGTCCACCGCCAGGAAGCGCAGCGTGTTGATCGCCGCCTCGGCCCGCGTCATCTCGTGCGGGTGCTCGTTCTCCGTCAAGACGGGCTCCACTCCGAATCCCCCTTTGCGATGAGTCGATCTCCCCCTGATCGTGAGTCGGGCCGATCTTACCCCGCGCCCCGCGACGCAGGCCCCCCGAGAGCCAGGGTACAATGCGCTGTCCGCGCCCTCGGAGAGGTGCTGGAGTGGTCGAACAGGACCGCTTGCTAAGCGGTTGTCCGGTTAACCCTGGACCGAGGGTTCGAATCCCTCCCTCTCCGCCAGCGCCTCCCCGCACCCGACCACCGTGGGCTACTGGAAACCCTGAATTTGAGCGCAGCGTCCCAGAGCTCGGTGCGGGTCCGCTTCGCGCCGTCGCCCACCGGCTTTCTGCACGTCGGCGGCGCGCGCACCGCGATCTACAATTGGCTCTTCCGCCAGAGGATGGGGGGCGCGCTCATCCTCCGTATCGAGGACACCGACCGCGCGCGCTCCGACGACGCCATGACGCGCCAGATCCAGGACGCGCTCCGCTGGCTGGGCGTAACCTGGGACGAGGGCCCCCACCTCCAGAGCGAGCGCGTCGAGCGGCACGCCGCGCGCGCGCACGAGCTGGTCGAGAGCGGGCGCGCCTACGCCTGCTTCTGCTCGTCGCAGGAGCTCGACTCGAAGCGTGCCGAGGCGGGGGCGGCCGGCCACGGGTTTCTCTATCCGCGCACCTGCCTCGCGCTCGCGCGCGACGAGGTCGAGCGTCGGCTGGCGCACGGGGAGCCCCACATCGTCCGCTTTCTCATGCCGCGCGAGAACACCCGCTTCACCGATCTCCTGCGCGGCGATCTCGACATCCCGCCCGACGCGCTCGACGACTTCATCCTGGTGCGCTCCGACGGCTCGCCGACCTACCACCTGAGTGTGGTGAGCGACGACATCGACATGGGTATCACCCACGTCGTGCGCGGCGACGATCACCTGTCGAACACGCCGAAGCACATCCGGCTGTTCGAGGCGCTGGGCGCCCCGGTGCCGGTGTTCGCACACCTGCCGCTCATCCTCGGCCCCGATCGCAAGCGGCTGTCGAAGCGCACCGGCGCGACCTCGGTCGAGGAGTTCCGCGCGCAGGGCGTCCTGCCGCAGGCGCTCTTCAACTACCTCGCGCTCCTCTCCTGGACTCCGCCCGGCGGCCAGGAGCTGCTCTCGAAGGACGAGATGGCGCCGCTCTTCGCGCTCGAGAGGATCTCGGCTGCGCCGTCGATCTTCGACACCGCGAAGCTCCTGTGGTTCAACGGGCGCTACATCTCGACGCTGCCGATCGACGAGCTCATGCACCA
>DATKDQ010000163.1:0-5752 GCA_035544635.1 Thermoanaerobaculia bacterium | reverse complement strand
CGGCGGATCATGGGCAGGTGGGCGCGCCCGAGGAAGAGCTCGTCGCCGACGAGATAGGCGGGGGCGGCGATGACTCCCGATTCGCGCAGACCGGTCAGGCAGCGGTCGTAGTCGTCTCGAAGGGCGTCGGGGTCGAACGCCGCGGCGGCGGCTCCCACCTCCGCCAGCACCCGTCGGATCGCCCCCACGTCCTCGATGTCGAGCTCGCCGCTCCAGTAGCCGGTGAAGACGCGCTCCACGTAGGCGTCGACGGCGCCGCGGTCGACAGCCTTCATGGTAACGGCTTCCCTTAGAAAGAAGAGGCCCACCCCCGCGAGACTCGAATCGGGCGAGCTATCCAGGTCTCGCAGCACCAGGCCCTGGGCGGCGGCATAGCGGTGGAGATCGTGCTCGACGTAGCGCGCCCGGAAGCGCAGGTGTCTCTCGGTCCGGGCCGCCGGCCTGGCGCCGGGCGACTCGCCCCGCGAATCGTCCGCGGGCTCCGCCGCCGGCGGCTCCAGTGCCGGTACCGCGAACGGCCTCCAGTCGATCGCGATGCCGAGAGACGCGGCGAGGTCGCGGGTGGGGGCGTGCGCCAGGTACGACTGTGGCTGCTTGAAGTCGATCGCTACGACGAGAGGCGCCGGCGAGGCGAGATCGGTCCCGCCCGAACCTTGCGACGCGCGCGACGGCGAGGCGAGCTCGCTCCGGCTGCGACCCGGCAACGAGGGCGACGGCGCGCCCGCGGTGACGAGGACGCCGCCCGCCGCCTGGGAGTGTCCGTAGGCGATGTCCGGCGGCGGGCCGCTCCTGCCCGACAGGAGCCAACGAACCATCGGTAGATGCTCGCGTCCGAAGAAGAGCTCACCGCCGACGACGTAGCTCGGCACGCCGAAGATGCCGGCATCGAAGATCGCGGCCTGCATCGCGTCGTGCTCGGCTCGTCCTTCGCCGGCGAGAAACGACTCGAAGCCGGCCACGTCGGCGCCGGCGCGCGCGAGCACCGACGCGATCACCTCGGGATCTTCGGCGTCGAGCTCGCGGCGCCAGAAGGGAGGGTAGATGCCGCGGGTGTAGGCGCGAAGAATCGGGCGCCCCTGCCGCTTCGCCCACATCATCCCGATGTGGGCGATCGAGGTGTCCCAGATCTTGACCGTCCCGCGCAGGGTGAGGCCGCGCAGTGCCGCGTAGCGCCGCGCGTCGCGGTACGCATACTTGACCGCGGCCCACTGGTCGCCCGTACGGTTCTGCTCGACCACGTTGCCCCGCTCGTCGAGACGGGCCGAGCCGAGGTAGCTCGGGATGTCGAGCGTCAGCGGCCGCCAGTCGGCCTCGATCCCGAGCTCGTCCTCGAGCTCGAAGGTGGGCTCGGCGGCGA
This sequence comes from Thermoanaerobaculia bacterium, assembly GCA_035544635.1. Classification (GTDB taxonomy): domain Bacteria; phylum Acidobacteriota; class Thermoanaerobaculia; order Multivoradales; family Multivoraceae; genus DATAFT01. The sequence continues at coordinate 4,395 of DATKDQ010000163.1, read as the reverse complement.
CGAAGGCGTACGGGCTCTTGTAGTCGATGTAGACGATCAGTGGCGAGTCGGAGGCGAGGGGGTCGAAGCCGGTCATCGGATCAAATCTACCGCGAGAGCACACGTGGTGGAGGTGTGGGCGTGTTGCGCCCGACCTCGTGCACCGGCCAATTGGTGAATGGTGGCTCGACGAGTCGGAGATGGCCAGGCTCAGATTCAGAGCTGGTTGGGCTCAGTCGGACGATTCCGTCGCAGGGGTGCGCAGCCACGCCACCACGCCGCAGACCACGACGCCGAGCGCGGCAAAGGTGACGCGCTCGCCAAGAGCGTCGGCGAGAGCGCCGATGGGCAGCCCCATCAGACCGAAGCCGGCAAACGAGAGCATGGTCAGCGACATGACTCGCCCGATGTAGCGCGGCTCGGTCTGACGCACGATGACCGCTCCGGCGAGGGTCTGAAACCCACCGCTCACGAGACCCACGACCCCCATGAGGACCGTGACGGCGGCGAAGCCGGGAGCGAGCGCGACCACGATCAGCGACACGCCGAACCCGAGGGCCAGGCGCGAGAAGTAGGCGGAGGCGCGCGGCGAGTCGGCCATGGCCGCGACCATCAGGCTCGCCACCAGCGAGCCGAGCGCGGACACGCCCCACAGGATGCTCGCCGACTCTGACGCCGCGCCGAGCTGATTTTCGACGAAGCCGGGCAGGATGGTGACGTGCGGGTACCCCACGATGATGACCAGCGTGAAGAGCAGCATCAGGGTCCCGAGGCGATCGTGATGGCGTACGTAGCGCAGCCCGTCGAGCATGTCCTCGAGAACGCGGCGGGCGCGCGCGCCCTCGCGCACCGTTGACTTCGGCAGCAGCCCGACGCTCACCACCGAGGTGAGGTAGAAGAGCCCCATGACGGCATAGGCGACCCAGGCGCCGTTCGCCGACCACGCCAGCAGCGCGCCGCCGAGAGCCGGGCCGACGACGCGGCAGGCGCTGTTCGCGACCTGCGTGAGCGCGATGGCGTTCCCGCGCAGCTCGGGAGCAACCAGCTCCACCGCGAGCGACTGGCGGGCCGGTCCGAGAAAGGCGAAGGAGGCGCCCATCACCATCGAGCCGGCCACCAGCCAGGCGAGCTGGATGCGCCCGCTCCAGAGGGCCCACGAGATCGCGAAGAACACCGCCGTGGTGGCGAGCTGGGAGAGCGCGATCACCCGCCGCTTCGGCAGGCGATCGGCGACCGCGCCGCCCAACGGCCCGAGGGTGAACATCATGAGGCCCTGGCCGAAGATCACCAGCCCCACGTCGCGGTTGGCGCCGGTGAGCTTGAACGCCACCACGCTCTGCACCACCGTCGACATGAAGAAGCCGACGAAGGCGAACCAGGTTCCGATCCACAGGATGCGAAAGGGGCGGATCCGGAGAGCCGCGAAGGTACCGGTCAGGCGTCGGCTCACGAAGCGGGATCTCGCGGTAACGGCCGTGTCGTGAGCCCCGGCACGCGGCGCCGGTATGTCGTCGTATTCGAGCGGCAACCTATCAGGGTCACCGATCCGAGAGACCGTTTGCGCGTTACGCTACGGCATCACCGTCGATCGACATCCGGAGGTCCGCGAGATGTCTGACTCCTGCCGTGCCGTGCCCCTGACCGCCGCCGTGCGCCTCGTCGCCGCCGCCCGTCTCGTCGCCGCCGTGCGCTGGGCCGCCGCTCTGCGCTGGGTCGCAGCCGCGCGCCTGGTCGCCGCGGCGCTGGGGCTCGCCGCTCTCGCGAGCCCGGTGCCCGGGCGCGCGGCCGCGGCGGACGACCCGGCAGTGCCCGACCTGCTCCAGCGCATGAACGTCGCGCAGGCGGCGAAGCGGCTCTGCTCCGCCGTGTTCGTGTCGGGCCGCGACCAGGAGGAGGGTTGGCGCAACAGCGCGGGGACCTGGCTCTCGGCCGAGGCCCGGGCCGCCCGCGAGCGGGGCGAGCTGCGGTTCGAGGTGGACCGCGCCGAGCGGCGGGTGACCGCCGCCTGGAACGGTGCCGAGATCGCCGCGGGAGCGTTCGGCGATCAGGGCTGCGCCATCCTTCCCGAGGGGGCGCGCGGCGTCCTGTTCACGCCGCTCGACGTCGTCTCGGCGCTCCCACCGGCGGGCGAGCTCGACTGGCCGATGGGCGATCGCGAGCCGGCGGCGGCGCTGCCGCCGGCGCTCGACGGCGCGCCGCTCGACCGGGCGAAGCTCGACGCGGCGGCCGAGGCCGCGTTCGCCGATCCCGCCGACCACACCGCGGCCTTCGTCGCGCTCTATCGCGGGCGCATCGTCGCCGAGCGCTACTTACCCGGGGTCGATCGCGACACCCAGCTCGAGAGCTGGTCGATGGGAAAGAGCCTCACCGCGACGCTGGTCGGCCTCCTGATCGAGGAGGGCGCGCTCGAGCTCTGGGGGCCGGCGCCGGTTCCCCAGTGGCACGACGTCCCCGGTGATCCGCGGGCCGCGATCCGCGTGGCCGACCTCCTGCGCATGTCGAGCGGCCTCTTCTTCACGCAGACCGGAGACCCGCCGGAGCGTCTCGCGCGCTCGTACATCCCGGGCCAGCCCGACCACTCGCTCGGCTACGTGGCGCCGGTCGACGTCTTCCGGCTCTCCATCAGCCGGCCGCTCGAGCATCCGCCGGCGACCGTCGGCCGCTATCGCAACTGCGATCCGCTGACTCTCGGGTATCTGGTGAAGCGGATCGTCGAGGGTCGCGGCGAGAGCTACCTGCGCTGGCCGCAGCGCGCGCTGTTCGACCGCATCGGCATCCGCCGGCAGGTGCTCGAGACCGACGTCTACGGCAACTTCGTCCTCACCGGCTTCGACTTCGGCACGGCGCGCGGCTGGGCGCGGCTGGGGCTGCTCTGGCTCGAGGACGGCGTGTGGCAGGGCGAGCGCCTGCTGCCCGAGGGGTTCGTCGAGTTCACCCGTACCTCGGCTCCGGGGTGGCCCGAGGACGTCTACGGCGGCCTCTTCTGGCTCGACCACCAGGCCCTGCCGCAGGGCTCCTTCAGCATGCGCGGCGCCGGCGGCCAGGAGGTGGCGATCGTGCCGTCGCACCACCTGGTGCTGGTGCGCATGGGCCACTCGGCGGGGTGGCCGCTCACCGGCGGCGCGCGCGCTCAGGAGGAGCGCCGCGACCGCGCCTACACGCTCGTGCTGGAGGCGGTCGATCCCGGTTGGAAAGGACCCTGACCGGAGTCGTACTCGTCGCGAAGCCGCACCCACGCCATCGGATAGGGCAGACCGGCCTCGCCACGGCCCTTGGGAACGAGATCGAGGAGCTGGTAGGCCCCGTTCATCATGTCGAGGCCGCGGGCGTAGCAGGAATAGGTGTGAAAGATCGCGCCCGCGGGGTCCCGGTAGAAGACGCTGATGCCGGGCGCCTCCGGGCCACCGAACGTCGTGGTGTCGAAGTTGTAGCGGTTCCTGCCTGCCGCGAGGTCGTCGGGCGTGAACGACACCCCGTAGTCGTAGTTGAAGGCGGTCGCGAGGGAGGAGACCCACTTGAAGCTCCAACCCATGCGCCGGCGGAAGGCTTCGAGCTTCTCGAGCGGCGCCCTCGAGACAGCGATGAGCGTCACGTCGCGCTGCGCGAGATGCGCGACCACGCCGTTGTAGCCGTCCGCCCAGAAGGAACAGCTCTTGCAGCCGTCGTTCCAGCCCGGATCGAACATGAAGTGGTAGATCAGGAGCTGGGAGCGCCCCTCGAACAGGTCCGCCAGCGTCTCCCTGCCCGCCGGCCCGTCGAAGACGTAGCTCTTCTCCACCTTGACCCACGGCAGCGCGCGACGCGCCTCGCTCAGCTCGTCGCGCCGGCGGGTGAGCTCCTTCTCCTGCGCCAGGAGCGCCTTGCGCGCGACCAGCCACTCGTCGCGCGAGATCACTCGGTGGCCGGCCATGGCGTCGCCGCGTTCTGCGGTCGGGTGTGTCATGACTGCTCTTCTCCTTTCAGCGAAGGTTCTTCCGTCACGGCCCGCCGAACCACCGCCAGGAGGTCCGGGACCGGCGGCCGATCGGCGGGGCCCTTCTCGACCCGACGCAGGGCGAGCCTGCCGGCAGGGTCGATCAGCACGTCGCCGCCGAGCTGGTAGACGTCGCCGGTAGGAGGCCTGACGCGGCGGCCCTTGCGCAGGAGGTCGAGATAGGCGCCCCAGGAGGCGGGGCTCCAGATCTCCCAGAGGCCGCCCCGGCGCATGCCGTAGGCCCGATAGGCGTCGCGCGAGGTGTCGACCAGAAGCGGCCACGGCAGATCCGTCTCGCGCACGTAGACCTCGGCCTGCCGCCTGGTCTCGAACGTGATGACGAGGACGGAGAGGTCGAGCTCCTCGATCTCCTTCGCATGCGCCCGCAACTGCGAGACGTGCTCCCGGCAGGGCAGTCAGCGCAGGTGTCGATGGAAGACGAG
>DATKDQ010000162.1:0-11191 GCA_035544635.1 Thermoanaerobaculia bacterium | reverse complement strand
GTCGGTGGGCACCTGCAGCATGTACACGGTCTGATCGAAGCCGGTGTAGGCGTTGAGATCGGGGCCGAAGCGCATGCCGATGCCTTCGAGGTAGTCGACCAGCTCCTGGCGCTCGAACCGCCGCGTGCCGTTGAACGCCATGTGCTCGGCGAAGTGCGCGAGACCGCGCTGGCTGTCGTCCTCGAGAATCGACCCGGCGTTGACCACCAGGCGCAGCTCCGCCCGGTCCTCCGGCTTCGAGTTGGCCCGGACGTAGTAGCGGAGCCCGTTCTCGAGCCGGCCGAGGCGAAGCGCCGGATCGACCGGCAGCGCCCGGTCGAGCTCGAATGCCGACGCCTCGGCGGCAGGCGCGGCGGTCGCGGCTCCGGGGACCGCGGGAGCCGGTGACTCGGCGCGGGTTGCCTGTGCGCCGGCCTGGGCGGCGGACCAGGCGCCGGCGCCGACCGCAACCACCAGGGCGAGGAGAGCGGCGAGGAGGCGGCTGCGGTGACCTGACATCGAAAGCCTTTCTCGGAGCGGACGCCCGAACAGGATACCCAATTCCAAGGACTCTCCACCCCCCGCTGTATCATGGCGCGATGGCGCGGACTGCTGCCGCCCTCATCATCGGCAACGAGATCCTCACCGGCAAGATCCAGGAGAGCAACATGCGAGAGCTCGCCGCCGAGCTCTTCGCTCTCGGGATCTCGCTCGAGCGAGTGGTGATCTGCCGCGACGACGTGGACGTCATCGCCGCCGATCTCGCCGATCTCCGGCGGCGCTACGACCTGGTGTTCACCACCGGGGGCGTGGGCCCGACCCACGATGACGTGACGCACCGGGCGGTGGCGCAGAGCTTCGGCCGCCGCCTCACCCGCGTTCCCGAGCTCGAGCTCCTGATCCGCACCGCGCTCGGCGATCGCTGCACCGAAGGGCACCTGCTGATGGCCGACCTCCCGGAGGGCGCGACCCTCATCAGCTCGCACGAGGTGCGCTGGCCGACGGTGGTGATCGAGAACGTCTTCGTCCTCCCCGGTCTGCCCAAGGTCTTCCGCCTGAAGCTGCCCGGTCTCCGCGAGCACCTGCGCGGAGACGAAGCGCCGTTCCTCTCCCGCGCGGTCTACACCCTCTGCGACGAAGGCGAGCTCGCCAAGCCCATGGCCGAGGTGGCGGCGCGCCACTCCGACGTGTCGATCGGCAGCTACCCGGTGACCGATCGTGCCGATTACCGGGTGAAGCTCACCATCGACGGCACCGACCCCCACTCGATCGAGCGCGCCGCGACCGCGCTGCGCGCGTTCATCCCCCGCGACAAGCTGGTGGAGATGGAGGAGTAGCGAAGCACGACTGTTAGACTGGTGCCGAAGGAGACCGCGATGCAGCTCACCATCACACCCACGGCAAAGGAACAGGTCCTGGCGGCAATCGCCGAGGAGGACCGCAAGGGGCTCGGTCTGCGCGTCGCGATCAGCGGCCGCGGTCCCACCGGCTTCCGCTACTCGCTCGACCTGGTGGCGCCGGGCGAGAACCTCGCCGACGATCTCGTCCTCGAGGAAGGCGAGTTCAAGGTTTTCGTCGACCGTAAGAGCGTCCCCCAGCTCGACGGCTCGACCATCGACTTCGTGACCCGGCTCCAGGACAGCGGGTTCAAGTTCGACAATCCCAACTCGATGTGGAGCGATCCGAAGGCTCGGGCCGTCCAGGAGACGATCGACAGCCGGATCAACCCGTCGATCGCGGCCCACGGCGGCTACGTCACGCTGCTCGACGTACGCGACGACGTCGCCTACATCTCTTTCGGCGGCGGCTGCCAGGGCTGCGGCATGGTGGACGTGACGCTCAAGCAGGGTGTCCAGGTGATGATCAAGGAGGCGGTGCCCGAGCTCCGCAACGTCCTCGACACCACCGACCACGCCGCGGGGACCAACCCGTACTACCAGGGCCCCACCGAGGGCGAGTCTCCGGTCGCGGACGACCGCGCGGGGTAGAGCCATACCTCGCGCGATGGCGCGCGTCCTGATCGCCGGCTGCGGCTACGTCGGTGTGGCCCTCGGCGAGCTCCTCGCCCGCCGCGGCGACACCGTCCTCGCGCTGCGCCGGCGCGTGGCGCTCCTGCCCGCCGACCTCACGCCGATCGCAGCCGACCTCGGCGATCCGCGCTCGCTCGGCGCGCTGCCCTCCTCGCTCGACGCCGTGGTCTACGCGGCCGCGCCGGCGAGCGGCGACGAGGCCGCCTACGAAGCGGTCTACCAGCGCGGCCTCGCGAATCTGCTCGACGCCGTCGAGCGCCGGCACGCCCGCGAGGCGCCGCCCCGGCTCGTGCTCCTGTCGAGCACCAGCGTCTACGGGCAGACACGAGGCGAGTGGGTCGACGAGACCTCTCCCACCGTCCCGCTCGACTTCCGCGGCCGGCTCGTCCTGCGCGGCGAGGAGATAATCCGAGCTTCCGGGATGCCGGCCGTGGCGCTGCGCCTCGGCGGGATCTACGGCCCGGGCCGGACGTCGCTGGTCGACTCCGTCCGTGCGGGCAGGGCGCCGCGCTCCCGGTCCGCCGCGCCGCGATTCACCAACCGCATCCACCGCGACGACGCCGCCGGCGCCATCCTTCACCTCCTCGACATGGTCGACCCCTGGCGCGTCCCGGAAGCCGCCCCGGCGGCGCCCGGTGGAGCCTCGACCGGGAGCAGCGCCTCCGCGGCGACGGCGGCCGCGACCTACATCGGGGTGGACGAGGAGCCCGCCGAGCGCGACGAGGTGCTGCTCTGGCTCGCGCGGCGGCTCGGCGCACCCTCACCTTCGGCCGCGCCCGCTCGCCGCGAGACGACCCGCGTCGAGACCAACAAGCGCTGCTCGAGCGCGAAGCTCCGAGCTGCCGGATACCGCTTCCGCTTCCCCACCTTCCGCGAAGGCTACGAGGACCTGCTGCGCCAGGAGGTCCCCGGCGGCTGAGATCCGGGGGCGATGGCATTTGCAACCGGCAGACGCTTGTGAAATAAATCACAAGCGGGTTTCTGAAGGCTCTCGCAAGCTCGCCGGGGCCAGCGTGCCCGACCTCGCCGGCCCGCAACCGGCGACCACCGTCGCCGACGCGAGTCACGGCCGCGCCACCAGCACACATGGCGACCCACCGCATCCGTCGCGGTCTCGACCTGCCCCTCTACGGAGCGCCGGCGGAGCGCGTGGACGACGCGCCGCGCCCGGCGCGTGCCGCCCTCCTCGCCGCCGACTACGTCGGCATGAAGCCCACGATGCGGGTCGAGGTCGGAAGCCCCGTTCGCATCGGCGACGTCCTGTTCGCGGACAAGAAGCTGCCCGCGGTGGCGTACACCTCGCCCGCCGCCGGCACCGTCGCCGCCATCGAGCGAGGCGAGAAGCGCGCGCTCCAATCGGTCGTCATCGCGCTCGATCCACGCTCGGACGCACGGCGCGACCTCGCCACCTTCACCGGCAAGCACCCGAGCTCCGCGAGCGCGGACGAGGTGCGCGAGGTGCTGCTCGAGTCCGGGGTGTGGACGGCGCTGCGGGCGAGGCCCTTCGGCGGCGTCGCCGATCCCGGCAAGCGGCCGCGGTCCATCTTCGTGAACGCCATGGACTCGCACCCTCTTTCGGCCGACCCGGCGGTCGCGCTGCGCGGCCGCGAAGAAGACTTCGAGCGCGGTCTCCACGCGCTCGCCAAGCTCACCGACGGCCCGGTCAACGTCTGCCGCCGCGCCGGCAGCGCGATCCCGGTCCCGGCGCGCGAGCCGTTTCGCGCGCACGACTGGAGCGGACCGCATCCGGCGGGCACGGTCGGTCTCCACATCCATCGCCTGGATCCGGTCGACCGCCACAAGCTGGTGTGGTACGCCGGCGCCCAGGACGTTCTCGCCATCGGCCGGTTGTTCGCGACCGGCGCGATCGACGTCGAGCGCATCGTCGCGCTGGGCGGTCCCTCCGTGCGCGAACCGCGCCTGCTGCGGATGCGCCTCGGCGCGGCGATCGACGACCTGGTGAAGGACGAGCTGGAGCCGGCCCGCGGGGGCCGGGGCGCAGACCGGTCCGGCGAGCACCGCGTGGTGTCGGGTTCGGTTCTCAGCGGTCGCGCGGCCGCGGGTCCGGTACACGGCTACCTGGGCCGGTATCACACCCAGATCTCGGTGGTGCCGGAGGAGCGCGATCGCGACTTCCTGGGATGGCTGCGCCCAGGGCTCGATCGATTCTCGACCACCGGCGCCTTCGTCTCGGCGCTGCTGCCGCGCCGGCGGTTCCGGATGACGACGACGACCCACGGCTCGGACCGCGCGATCGTGCCGATCGGGCTCTACGAGCGCGTGATGCCGATGGACCTCGAGCCGACGTTCCTGCTCAAAGCCCTGGTGACGCACGACGTCGAGCGGGCCGAGCAGCTCGGGGTGCTCGAGCTCGAGGAGGAGGATCTCGGTCTCTTGAGCTTCGTGTGCCCCTCCAAGACGGACTACGGCCCCCACCTCCGTCGCGTCCTCCAGACGATCGAGGAGGAGGGGTAGATGAAGGCGCTGCGACGATTACTCGACGCCCAGGCGCACCACTTCGAGAAGGGCGGGCCGCTCGAGAAGCTCTACCCGCTCTACGAGGTCATCGACACCTTCCTCTACACGCCGGGGAAGGTCACGCGTGAAGCGTCCCACGTGCGCGACGCTCTCGACCTCAAGCGGATGATGATCCTGGTCGTGGCCGCGCTCCTACCCTGCGTCTACATGGCGATGTACAACACCGGCCTCCAGGCGCATCGCGCCATCGAGGCGGGCGCGGCGCCGCTCGACACCTGGCAGACGCAGGCGATGGGCGCGCTCGGGCTCGCCCTCTCCCCGGCCGACCCGTGGGCATGCATCGCGCACGGCGCGCTCTACTTCCTGCCCGTCCTGCTGGTGACCTTCGCGGTGGGGGGCGCCTGGGAGACGCTGTTCGCGATCGTGCGCAAGCACGACGTGAACGAGGGCTTCCTGGTCACCGGCATGCTCTTCCCGTTGATCCTGCCGGCCACCATCCCGCTGTGGCAGGTCGCGCTCGGGATCAGCTTCGGCGTCGTCTTGGGCAAGGAGGTCTTCGGCGGCACCGGCATGAACATCCTGAACCCGGCGCTCACCGCCCGCGTGTTCCTGTTCTTCGCCTATCCCGGCGAGATCACGGGCGACGACGTGTGGATCGCCGCCGGCGCCCGCGCCGACGGCTACAGCGGCGCCACCGCGCTCGCCGAAGCGGCGGTCGGTGGAACGCCGGCGCTCGAGGGCACCGTGACCTGGTGGGATGCCTTCCTGGGCACCGTCCCGGGCTCGATGGGCGAGACCTCGGCCCTCGCCTGCCTGGTGGGCGCCCTCCTGCTGGTGGCGACGCGCATCGGCTCGTGGCGCATCATGGTCTCGATGACCGCGGGGACGATCGCCACGGCGCTGCTCCTCAACCTGATCCCGTCCGCGACCAACCCGTTCCTCGCCGTTCCGCCCTGGTGGCACGTGGTGCTCGGCGGATGGGCGTTCGGCATGGCGTTCATGGCCACCGACCCGGTCACCGCAGCACAGACCGAGACCGGGAAGTGGATCTACGGGCTGGGCTGCGGCGTGCTCTCGATCCTCATCCGCTGCGTCAATCCGGCGTATCCGGAAGGCGTGATGCTCGCGATCCTGTTCATGAACGTGTTCGCTCCGTTGATCGATCACTTCGTCATCCGCGCCAACGTGCGGCGCCGGGCGGCTCGCTATGCCACCTAGGAGCGTGGGCTACATCCTGGCGTTCGCGGCGGCGGTGAGCCTGGTATGCGGCGTCCTGGTGTCGGCCGCCGCGGTGACGCTCAAGGAGCGCCAGCAGGCGAACGCCGAGCTCGAGCGCAAGACCAACGTGCTGCTCGCCGCCGGTCTGGCGCGGTCGGACGAACGGATCACCCGCGAGGAGGTCGAGCAGCGCTTCGCCGGCGTGCGCGCGGTGGTCATCGACCTCGAGACCGGCGCCGAGGTCGAGGGCGTCGATCCGGCGACCTTCGATCCGCAGAAGGCAAAGGCCGATCCCGAGCTGGGACGCGCCGCGCCGGCGAACACCGCCGGCGTCAAGCGCCTGCCGCGGCGGGCGGTGATCTACCACGTGCTCGACGAGCACGGCGAGACCCGCATGGTGGTGCTCCCGATCGAGGGACTCGGCCTGTGGTCGACACTCTACGGCTTCGTGGCGCTCGATGCCGACCTCGACACCGTGCGCGGCCTGACCTACTACCAGCACGGCGAGACGCCCGGGCTCGGCGGCGAAGTCGACAACCCGCGCTGGAAGGCGCTGTGGCCGGGAAGGCGCGCGTTCGGCCCGGGCGGCGACCCGGTGATCCAGGTGATCAAGGGCAGCGCGGGTCCGGCGGACCAGGATCCGCATCGCGTGGATGGCCTCTCCGGCGCCACCATCACCAGCCGGGGCGTCACCAACATGCTCCATTTCTGGCTCGGCGCGAACGGCTACGGTCCGCTGCTGGAGCGCCTGCGCGAGGAGTCCGCCGCAGCCACCGCTGCGCTCGATGCGGCGCCGGAGCAAGAGAGGAGGAACTCCTGATGGCCACGAGCGCGCGCCAGACGCTCCTGGATCCACTGTTCAATCAGAACCCGATCGCCCTGCAGGTGCTCGGTATCTGCTCGGCGCTGGCGGTGACCACCAAGCTCGAGACCGCCGTGGTGATGAGCGCGGCGGTGGTCGCAGTCGTCACCCTGTCGAACCTCAGCATCAGCTTGATCCGCAACCAGATCCCGCCGAGCATCCGGATCATCGTCCAGCTCACGGTGATCTCGTCGCTGGTGATCGTGATCGACCAGGTGCTCAAGGCCTACCTCTACGACATCTCCCAGCAGCTCTCGGTCTTCGTCGGCCTGATCATCACCAACTGCATCGTGATGGGGCGCGCCGAGGCCTACGCCATGCAGAACCCCCCCGGCAGAAGCTTCCTCGACGGCATCGGCAACGGGCTGGGCTACAGCCTGATCCTGATCGCGGTCGCCGTGGTGCGCGAGCTGTTCGGGAGTGGAACGCTCTTCGGCGTGGAGATCCTGCGGCTCCAGAGCGAGGGCGGCTGGTACGCGCCCAACGGATTCATGCTGATCTCGCCGGCGGCGTTCTTCATCATCGCCGGCCTGATCTGGGCGCTGCGGATGTGGAAGCAGGACCAGATCGAGCCGGAAGAGAAGTGACAGGGCGAAGGAGCCGGTGATGATGGAGCACTACCTCAGCATCGCGATCAAGTCGATCTTCATCGAGAACATGGCGCTCGCCTTCTTTCTCGGGATGTGCTCGTTCCTCGCGGTCTCGAAGCGGGTGGAGACCGCGATCGGCCTCGGCGCCGCGGTGATCTTCGTGCAGACCCTGACCGTGCCGATGAACCACCTCATCCACAACTACCTGCTCCAGGACGGCGCGCTGGCCTGGCTCGGCCCCGAGCTCGCCCGCTACGACCTCTCCTTCCTGGGCTTCCTCTGCTACATCGGCACCATCGCCGCGATGGTGCAGTTGGTCGAGATGACGCTCGACAAGTTCGTACCCAAGCTCTACGCCACGCTCGGCATCTTCCTGCCGCTGATCGCGGTCAACTGCGCGATCCTCGGCGGCTCGCTGTTCATGGTGGAGCGCGACTACACGCTGGCGGAGAGCGTCGTGTTCGGGCTCGGCTCGGGCACCGGCTGGGCGCTCGCGATCATCGCCCTGGCGGCGATCCGCGAGCGCATGCGCTACTCGAACGTCCCGCCGCCGCTGCGCGGGCTGGGCATCACCTTCATCGTGACCGGCCTCATGGCGCTCGGCTTCCTGGCGTTCGGAGGCATCCAACTGTGACCACCGTCGCGCTCGGCGTCACGATGTTCCTGTTGGTGATCATGACTCTGGTGACGGCGCTGATGGCCGCTCGGCGCCGCCTGGTGGCGACCGGCGACGTCACCATCCTGATCAACGACGATCCCGACCACGCGCTGCACGCGCGCGCCGGCGGCACCCTCCTCGGAACGCTCGCCGAGAACCACATCTTCATCCCCTCCGCCTGCGGCGGCAAGGGAACCTGTGGGGTCTGTACCGTCGTGGTGCGCGAGGGCGGCGGCGCGATGCTGCCTACCGAGACCAGCCACATCACGCGCGGCGAGGCGCGCGGGGGCGTGCGGCTCTCCTGCCAGGTCAAGGTGAAGGGCGATCTCGAGATCGAGGTGCCGCCCGAGATCTTCAGCATCCGCAAGTGGGAGTGCAAGGTGCGCTCGAACCGCGGGGTGGCCACCTTCATCAAGGAGCTGGTGCTCGAGCTGCCTCCCGGCGAGGAGGTGCCGTTCCGCGCCGGGGGCTACATCCAGATCGAGTGCCCTCCCCACACCGCCCGGTTCTCCGACTTCGAGATCGAGGACCGATTCCGCGAGGACTGGGACCGCTTCAAGCTCTGGGAGCTGGTGTCGAAGGTCGACGAGCCGGTCAGCCGCGCCTACTCGATGGCGAACTATCCGCTCGAGAAGGGGATCATCATGCTCAACGTGCGGATCGCCACTCCGCCGCCGCGCACCACGGGCATCCCCCCCGGCGCCATGACGTCGTACATCTTCAACCTCGAGCCCGGCGACCCGGTGACCATCTCCGGCCCCTTCGGCGAGTTCTTCGCCAAAGACACCGGCGCCGAGATGGTGTTCATCGGCGGCGGCGCGGGCATGGCGCCGATGCGCTCGCATATCTTCGACCAGTTCTACCGCCTGCACACCGAGCGCAAGGTGTCGTTCTGGTACGGCGCCCGCAGCCTGCGCGAGGCGTTCTACGGCGAGGAGTTCGATCGCATCGCCGCCGAGAGCCCGAACTTCGAGTGGCACCTCGCCCTCTCCGACCCGCTGCCGGAAGACGACTGGACCGGCCTCGAGGGGTTCATCCACCAGGTGCTCTACGACAACTACCTGAAGACGCATGCGGCGCCGGAGGACATCGAGTACTACATCTGCGGCCCACCGCTCATGCTCCAGGCCTGTCTGAAGATGCTCGACGACCTCGGCGTCGAGTCGCGCAACATCCTGTTCGACGATTTCGGGAGCTAGCGGAGGGAATGGTGAGTAGCATTTCCTCCGCTAGCCATGCCTCCCGCCGAGGGCCCGCGGACGGGCTCCTAGCGCCGAGTGTGTCCGAGTAACGTCGCATCTATGCGGGGCGCGAAGCGCCAGCGCCGTCCTCGGCGCCAAACAGCAACAAGCCGGAGGAACGTGCTATCAGCACGTTCCGGAGGCGATCGGAGCCGCCGGCGCGGCGCGCCGGTGCGGTCCGCGGCGAACCTGGGCGCCGTCGTGCTCGGCGTGGTGGCGCTCGCTGGCTGCTGGTCGCCCGCAGGGCCCGCCGGGGAGCAGGTGGACGCCATCCGGCTCGGCGGCGACACCATGGGGACGCGCTGGAACGCGACCGTGGTCGCTCCGCGCGACCGCGCGCCCGGCCTCGAGCCCGAGCTCCTGGCGCTGATCGACGAGGCGCTGGACCTGGTCGACCGGCAGATGTCGACCTGGCGCGAGGACTCCGAGCTCTCCCGGTTCAACCGCCACCAGGACACCGCGCCGTTCTCCCTCTCCCCGGAGACGCTCACCGTGCTTCGGCTGGCGCGCGAGGTGAGCGTCGCGAGCGGTGGCGCGTTCGACGTCACGGTCGGCCCGCTGGTCGACGCCTGGGGCTTCGGGCCGGGCCACGCCAAGCCGGGCACCGCTGGGCGGGGCCGCGGCCGGCCGGCTGCCGGCCCGGGCGCGCCGCCGGCGCCGGAGTCGATCGCCACTCTCCGCCAGCGGGTCGGCTACGAGCTGCTCACGCTCGACCAGGCCGCCGGCTCCGCCGCGAAGAAGCACCCGGACCTCGAGGTCGATCTCTCGGCGATCGCGCCCGGGTATGCCGTCGACCTCATCTCGCAGCGCCTGCGCGAGCGCGGCTTCGGCCGGCATTTGGTGGAGGTCGGCGGCGAGCTGCGCGTCGCGGGACCGAACCCGGCAGGCTCACCCTGGCGCATCGCGATCGAACGGCCGCGGGCGGAGAGGCGGGAGACGCAGCGCGTGGTCGCCGTGCGCGACCTCGCCGTCGCGACCTCGGGCGACTACCGCGACTTCTACGAGCTCGACGGCGCACGCTACTCGCATACCCTCGATCCCGCGACCGGCAGCCCGGTGCGGCATGCGCTGGCCTCCGCCACCGTGATCCACGAGAGCTGCGCGCTCGCCGATGCCTGGGCGACGGCGATCATGGCGCTCGGACCCGGCGCCGGCCTGCGCGTCGCCGAGGAGAACGGGCTTTCCGTCCTCCTCCTCCTCTACCAGGGCGAGGGCGTGCGCGAGATCACCAGCGCGGAGTTCGAACGGCGGTTCGGCGGCGATGCCAACGCCGCGGGCGCGAGCGCAGCCGCAGTCGTGAACGCCGAGGGTGCGGGCGAGGTCCGCGCTCCTGGCGCCGCCGCCGCCGCCGGGAGAGAATGAGGGCGATGACCGTCTTCCTCATCGCCATCGTCGTCATCGCCCTCGCGATGCTCGCGATGGCCATCGGCGTGCTCGCCACCGGCCGCTGTCTGCGCGGGTCGTGCGGAGGTCCCGAGGTGCTCGGCCCCGACGGCGAGTCGCTCCTGTGCGACGCCTGCCCCAGGCGCAAGGAGCTCGCCTCGCGCCGGCTCGAGTCCGATCTTCACCAGATCCGAACCTCCTGGTAAGGGAGCAGCTCGTCCGTTCCCCGCTCGCCGGCCACGCGCGGCGAAGGGGAACCGGGGCACGGAGGCGAACCGGCGCGCGCTCCCCCCGCGAACCGCCCGTCTGCTTCGCGGCCGCGGACTACGGTCGCGCGTCGAGGTCGCGCCGGAGCTCTCGCGCCGCGGCGTGCGACGGATCGATCGCCAGCGCAGCGCCGGCCGCGTCCTGCGCCTCCCGCCGCTTTCCCAGCGCCACCAGCGCCCGGGCCAGGTTGGCCCAGGCGTCCGCCGAGCGCGGGGCCACCTCGAGCACCGAGCGATAGGCCGCCTCCGCCTCCCCGAACCGCTGCGAGTCGAGCAGCAGGTCGCCGCGCAGCATGCGGAGCTGCGCCGACGTCGGATCGACGGCCAGGGCTCGCGCCAGGCGCTCGAACACCGCGCCCACGCCGTCCTCCGCCCCGCGCTCTAGGACCGCCAGATTCCACAGCGCCGCGACGTAGGTCGGATCGACGTCCAGGCAACGCTCGATCTCCTCCACCGCCGCGTCGGGACGGCCCTGCCGGGCGAACG
>DATKDQ010000161.1:0-7534 GCA_035544635.1 Thermoanaerobaculia bacterium | reverse complement strand
CCCGCCGCCGCCACGGCGGAGTAGCCGTCGCCCACCAGCCGTCGCCAGACGATCCGGGGACCCTCCGGCGGCCAGGTCGCAGCGAGCTGCCCGTCGATGCGGAAGTTGCGTTCCGGGCCCCCCCATTGCGGCCAGTCGTCGGACGCGGCGGCCGGTGCTGGGACCGTGAGAAGGACGCTCACGACCAGGCTGGCGAACGAGCGCGGCAGAGCGGCGTGGAGCGTCACGGTGAGAGCAGCGCGATTGTAGACGACGGGAGGTCGCGTGCGCGCCTGTGACGCCGACTTCCCGAACTCGGCTCGAGGCCTGGCCCGTTTCGCTCCCGAGATCGCGATCGTGGCGCTCGCCCTCGCCGTGCGCGTCGTGCTCTTCATCGGCGTCGGGGCTTGGGATCCCGAGCGGCTCCAGGAGCGGATCTTCGTCGGTGACGCCCGCGCCTACCACCGCCTAGCGGTCAACCTGGTGGAGCACGGGGTCTACTCGAGCGGGCTCGAGCCGCGGCTCGAGCCGAACACCTTCCGCGTGCCGGGCTACCCCTCGTTCCTCGCCGTGGTGTACGCCCTGTGGGGGCCGCACCCGCACCTGGCGATCCTGCTCCAGCTGGTGCTGGGGGCGCTGACCTGTGCCGTGGTCTGCCGCGTGGGCAGCCTGCTCTTCGACCGCCGCGCCGGGATCGTCGCGGGGTCGATCCTCGCCATCGACTACTCGGCCGTGGTGTTCAGCAACCGGCTCTACGCGGACACGCTCCTGACGCTCTTCGTCGCTCTGTCGCTCTACGCTCTCGCGCGCTTCGTGGTGAGCGGAGGAAAGCCGAGCCTCGCCGCGGCGGGTTTCCTGCTCGCGCTGGCGACCCTCTGCCGCCCGGTGAGCCTCTTCATCGGTCTGGCGATGGCGCCGGTGGTGTGGCTGCGGTCGCGCCGGCGCCCCGGGCTCGCGCTGGCACGCTGGGCGCTCCTAGTGGCCGCATTCGTGCTGACGCTCACGCCGTGGGCGCTGCGCAACCAGCGGATCACCGGCCGCCCGTACGTGACCTCGATGCAGGCGTCGATCCCTGGGTGGTACCTCCCCTGGTTGATGAAGGACACTCGCAACGCTCCGAGAGGCGCGTCCTCGCGCGACGCCGCGGTCGAGGCCGCGCCGTCGCGAGACCGGGAGCTCCGGTCCGGGCGGTCACGGCCGCTGCTCGCCTCCGTGCGCCACGACGCCGTCCGCTACGCGCGCGGCACGGTGCGTTACTTCGCCATCCTGGGGAGTGGCGAGATCCCGCTCCTGCTCGGCATCCCGTATGGGCGGCACGACGCGATCGCGCTGCGGGACGCGGGGTTCGGGGAGTGGGTCGCGGCCACGCTGCGCAACCGGTCGACCCCGCTCCAGCGCTCGATCGTCGTGGGCATCGCGGCCTATCTCGTCGCGCTGTACCTGGCGGCGGCGCGGGGGCTGTGGCGCGCCGCCCGCGCGCGCCGGTGGGTGGAGATCGCGCTCCTGCTCGCGACCATCGTCTACTTCGTGGTCGCCACCGGGCCGATCGCGCGCGAGGTGCGGTACCGGCTGCCGGCCCTGCCGGCGATCGTCCTGTTCGCCGGCCTCGGGCTGGCCCGCCGCGCCGAAGGAGCGCGCGCTGACACCGAGCCGCCACCCGAGCTCCGGCTCAGCGCCCGCTGAGCAGCCCGACCGCGAGCAGCCGGTCCGCGGCGCGGCGCAGCCGCGCGAACGGAACGCCCGAGCGCTCAGCGATGTCGAGCAGGCGGTGCCTGCCGTCGCTCTGGTTGAGCACCCAGAGCAGCGCCAGCTCCTCGTCGCGGCCGCCGGTCGCGCCGCCCAGCGAGCCGTAGAGACCGCGGCGCCCGAGCTGCGGCTCTCCCACCGGGCAGAGGTTCAGGTAGGTGCGATCGCCCTCGAGCACGTCCATCACCGCGAGGTAGACCCCGAGCGACTCCTCCAGGCGCTCGGCGCTGATCAGCGAGAGGTCGTCGGCCGAGGTGTGGTACTCGGGGTAGCGGCCCCAGGGTGTACGGCTGAGGGCACCGACCGGAAGATCGACGCCCGGCGAGCCGTACTGGCGCTCGTCGTACCCGAAAGGAGCAAAGTCCTCGATGGCGTACTCGCCGCCGCGGTCGCGCAGGACCACCGCTGCCGCGCGGTCGATGGTGGCGTCGCCGCGCCGGCTGCGCTTGTAGTGGAAGGGGCCGGCGTCGCCGAGGTTGGCAGCCACCAGGCCGGCCGTGATCCGCGCGCGGGCGTCGGGGTTGCGCGCCAGCCACACGATGGCACCGAGGGTGCCGGGGGCGAATACGAACCGGTAGCCGTGGCGACGCCGGGGTCGCTCCTGGAGCGTCTCCGCGAGCGCGAGGCAGACCGCGAGCCCCGACAGGTTGTCGTTGGCGAGCGAGGGATGGCAAACGTGCGCCGACAGCAGAACCTCGCCTGCGCCGGGCTCGGAGCCGGGCAGAAAGCACTCGCCGTAGGCGAGCGCGCCGTCCTCGAGGCGGGAGTCGATCAGCACCTCGTAGCGGCCGGGCTCGAGGCTCTCCAGGCGGCGGTGGCGAAGGCAGAAGCCCCAGGTCTCCTGGTAGTACGACGTCCGGTACGGGATCCAGTCGGGGCGCTCGGGCAGACTGTGGAGATGCGGGCGCAACTCGTCGAGCTCGAGCGTGGTGCGCACCGGTACGCTGTAGCTCACGAGATGCAGGTTGTGCTCCGCGAAGTCGGCGACGGTCTCCCCGCCGGGACCGCGGATCCACGCCGCGCTGACGTTCCACTCCTTCGGCACCGTCCAGTCGAGGACCCGGGTGCCGCTCGGCACCTCGTGGATCTCGAGGGGGATGCGCTCGCCGAGGAGCGCGAGCGTCTGCCGCACGCCGGCGCCGGTGAGACTGCGGCAGAGCGGGTAGGCACGCTCGACGAAGCGCCACATCGACGCGGCGGCGCCGTCGCGAGCCGCGCTCCGCTCGGAGCCGCTCACGACGGCGCTCCCGCGCCGGCGCGTGCGTGATCAGGGCTTCGCCGTCGGCCTTTCAGTTTGAACACGCGTTCAAATCCGTCCCCCGGGTGCTTCGAGCCTTCGCCTCGGTCGTCGTCTCGCGGGTCGAGCATTCGAGCCTCTCGCTGCGTCGGCCCCTCGCAGCCGCGCCCGTCGCGACGCGGCTCAGATCGCGCAGCGCTCCGGATCGAACGGCGCGAGCTCACGGTCGCGCTGCGAAACGACGCTGACGGCGAGCGGCCACTCGATCCCGAGGGACGGGTCATCGTACCGGATGCCGGCGGCGGCCTCGGCCCGGTAGGCCGACGACATCAGGTAGTAGAGCTCGGTCGCGTCCTCGAGGGTCTGGTATCCGTTGGCCACCCCCTCGGGGATGAAGAGCTGTGTCGACTCGGAGGAGGCGAGGGTCACGCTCCAGGGGCGCGCGAACGCCGGCGAGACGCGGCGCAGGTCCACCAGTACCACGAACACCGCTCCGCGGACGCAGCGCACCAGCTTCGCCTCGGCGTGCGGCGGTCGCTGGTAGTGGAGCCCTCGCAGCGTGCCCCGCGCGCCGTTCCACGCCACGTTCGCCTGCGCCACCTCCAGCTCGATGCCTCGGGCCAGCAGCTCGTCGCGGCAGAACGCGCGGGCGAAGAATCCGCGCTGGTCGTGGTGCGCCTCGAGATCGACCAGCCACGCGCCCGGCACCGGCGTCGGGCGGAAGATCACGGCGGCGGGTCCACGATCTCGAGTCGCGGCACGGCGACCACGAAGCGCCCTCCCCACTCGCGCACGCCCCGCATCTGCTCGGCGATCTCGTCGCGCAGGTTCCAGGGCAGGATGAGCACGAAGTCGGGGCGTGCGGCGACCAGATCCGGTGGGGCACGGACCGGGATGCGCGATCCCGGCAGGTAGAGCCCCTGCTTGTGCGGGCTGCGGTCGACCGTGAACGGCAGGAGGTCGGGACCGATCCCGCTCCAGCAGAGCAGGGTGTTGCCCTTGGCCGGGGCGCCGTAGCCGGCGACCAGGGCGCCCTCGGCTCTGGCGCGGCGCAGGAACTCCAGCAGATCGTCGCGGACGCGCTCCGCGCGCGCCGCGAACGCGCGGTACGCCGCCGGGTCCTCGAGCCCGGCGTGGGCCTCGCGACGCTGGACTTCCGCGACGCGCGCCGCCGCCCGGCTCGCGACCCCCTCAGCGCGGCGCGCGTAGATCCGCAGCGACCCGCCGTGGGTGGGGAGCTCCTCGACGTCGAACACCTCGAGCCCGTGCGCGGCGAACACGCGGACGAGGGTGCCGAGCGAGAAGTACGAGAAGTGCTCGTGGTAGATGGTGTCGAGCTGCCCCTGCTCCAGCAGCCGCAGCAGGTGGGGCACCTCGGCGGTGGCCGCACCGCCGGGCGCGAGCACGGCGTGGATGCCGCGCACGAAGTCGTTGAGGTCGGGCACGTGCGCAAGCACGTTGTTGGCGATGAAGAGGTCGGCGCTCTCTCCGCTCGCGGCGAGTCGGCGCGCCGACGCCTCGCCGAAGAACTCGCGGCGGGTCGGGATGCCCTTCGCCTCGGCGGCGGCTGCTACGTTCTCGGCCGGCTCGACGCCGAGGACGCGGATCCCCTCACGCGCGAAGAACTGGAGCAGGTAGCCGTCGTTCGAGGCCGCCTCGACCACGCGGCTCTCCGGTCCGAGCCCGAAGCGGTCGATCGCGGAGCGGCAGTAGCGCTCGCAGTGCGCGAGCCAGGAGTCGGAGTACGACGCGAAGTAGGCGTAGTCGCGGAAGAGCTCCTCGGCACGCTCGAGCTCGGGGATCTGTACCAGCCAGCAGCGCTCGCACACCCTGGGCTCGAGGGCGTAGCGCGGCTCGGGGCGCTCGAGGTCCTCGGGCCGCAGGTAGGAGTTGGCGAGCGGCAGCTCGCCGAGATCGATCAGGCTGACGCCGAGCTCGGCGGCGCAGAAGCGGCAGACCTCTCCACCGGGTCGCGCGGCTTCGGCCGCGCGCGGCCGGCGCTGTCCACGGGTGACGGGCGGAGACACGCCGCGCCCCTACCTGCGGAGAGTCCGCATGGAACGGGGACCGGCCGTCCTCGTCAGCCCCAGATCTTCCATGGCGGATCGCCCTCGTTCCAGATGCGGTTGAGCTGCAGGTAGTCGCGGTAGGTATCCATCGAGTACCAGGCGCCCTCGTGGACGTAGGTGTGGAGCTCTCCCTCGCGCGCCAGGCGCTGGAGCGGCTCGAGCTCGAAGAACACGCGTGGATCGTCCTCGAGGTAGTCGAGGAAGCGCCGCTCGAAGACGAAGAAGCCACCCGACACCACCGATCCCGCGTCGCGCGGCTTCTCGTGGAACTCGGTGACGCGATCGCCCACTACGCTCATCTCGCCGTAGCGCGAGGTCGGGCGCACACCGGTCACGGTGGCGATGCGTCCGTGCGCGCGATGGAAGCGCAGCAGCCCCTCGACGTCGATGTCGGCCACGGCGTCGCCGTAGGTGAGGAAGAAGGTGGGAGTATCGACGTAGCGCGCGATGCGCTTGACCCGTGCGCCGGTCGCGGTGTCGAGGCCGGTCTCGGCCAGGGTCACCTCCCAGTCCTCGACACCGTCGCGGTTGTGGAACTCGAGCTCGCGCGAGCCGTCCATGGCGAGCGTGAAGTCGCGCCGCTTCTCGTGGTAGCGCAGGAAGTACTGCTTGATCTCCCAGCCTTTGTAGCCGAGGCACAGGATGAAGCGGCGCACGCCGAACGCGCCGTAGATCTTCATGATGTGCCAGAGGATCGGCTGCTCGCCGATCTCGACCATCGGCTTGGGCCGGTACTCGGTCTCCTCGCGCAGGCGGGTGCCCATGCCCCCGCAGAGGATGACCACCGGCAACTCGTGGGCGGCGGGTTCGTCCTGCACTCGGCGGGCGAGTGTAACGCCGTCACGCCACGCTCTGCCAGGCGATCTGGTCGCGGCGGGGAGCGGGTGGGAGGAGATCCAGCGCCGGCCGGGCCGGATCGGTCACCGCCCAGGCTACAATCACGTCGCTTGAGCTCTTCCGCCGAGCCGATCCGCCGCTCCGCGCCGGACCCGTCGCCGACCCCGGAGGTCGAGGCCGCGGCTCCCGACGTCTCGATCCTGATCCCGGTGCTCGACGAGGCGGAGACGGTGGGGGAGCTCGCGACGCGGGTCGCGGCGGTCTGCGACTCGCTCAGCCTCTCGTTCGAGGTCGTGTTCGTCGACGACGGCTCGCGCGACGCCACCGCCGAGCGGGTGCGGGAGGCGCATGCCCGCGACCGGCGTGTGAAGCTGGTGCGCCTGCGCCGCAACTTCGGCAAGGCGGCCGCGCTCTGCGCGGGATTCGATCACTGCCGCGGCCCGATCGTGATCACCATGGACGGCGACCTGCAGGACGACCCGGGGGAGATCCCGCGCCTCCTCGACGCCCTCGACGCGGGCGATCTCGATCTGGTGTCGGGGTGGAAACGCCGGCGCCACGACCCGCTCTCCAAGCGCTACCCGTCGCGGCTCTTCAACTGGGTGACGCGGCGGCTGGCGCAGGTCGACCTCCACGACTTCAACTGCGGGTTCAAGGCCTATCGTCGCGAGGTGCTCGAGCAGGTCTCGATCTACGGTGAGCTGCACCGCTATATCCCGGTGCTCGCGAGTCGCCGCGGCTTCCGGGTCGGCGAGATCGAGGTGTGCCATCACGCGCGCCGCCACGGCGCGAGCAAGTACGGCTGGGACCGCCTGTACAAGGGACTGCTCGACCTCATCACCGTGCTGTTCATCACCAAGTACACCCGACGCCCGCTCCACCTGTTCGGCGTCTTCGGCCTCCTCTTTCTGGGCCTCGGCTTCGGAATCAACCTCTACCTCGCGATCCTGTGGTTCCAGGGCGAGCCGCTGTCCAACCGGCCGCTCCTCCTGTTCGGCGTGCTGCTCATGGTGCTCGGGTTCCAGATCCTCACCACCGGGCTCCTGGGCGAGATGATCACGTTCAAGAACTTCCGCCGCACCGACAGCTACTCGATCAAGGAGCTCGTCGAGTAGTAGGGCGCGCTCTGAAACTTCTCTTTCTGACGCAGACCTATCCTCGCTTCCCGGGGGATACCGCCGGGCCGTTCATCCAGGAGCTGGCGCGGGCGTTGGTGCGGGCCGGCGACGCGGTGACGGTGCTGGCGCCCCACGCCAGGGACGTGGCGCCCGCCTGGGACGACGAAGGCGTCGACGTCCGCACCTTTCGCTACGCCCCGATCCGATTCGAGCGGCTCGGCTACAGCCGCAGCCTCGACGCCGACGAGCGGGTGAAGTGGGGCGCCGCGATGGTGGCCCCGCTCTACCTCCTGGCGGCGCGCCGCGCGGCGAAGGCGCTGCTGCGCGAGGGCGATTACGACCTCCTGCACGCGCACTGGATCGTGCCCAACGGCCTGGTCGCGGCGCCGCTGTCGCGCCGGGTGCCGCTCGCCATCGGCATCCACGGCAGCGACGTCTTCCTGGCCGAGAAGCCGCTCCTGCGCGCCTGGGTCGGCGAGACGCTGCGCCGGACGGTGATCATGACCGGCTGCTCGCCGGAGCTGGTCGACCGGGTCGCGGCGCTCGGG
>DATKDQ010000160.1:0-3938 GCA_035544635.1 Thermoanaerobaculia bacterium | reverse complement strand
GTGAGCTACGTGCTCCCCATCCCTCTGCTACCCATCGCGCTCTATCTCATGCGGCTGGGAGCACGCTAGGAGATGTCGACACTGGTCCTCGTTCTCCGTATCGTCTCCCTGCTCGCCTTCGCGGGACCCATGTTGCTGGCAATCACCGGGCGTTGCGGAGGACCCAGGACGCGAGCACGTCAGAGTGGCAGCGACCGAGCACCGCTGATGGCAAACCTCGCAGCCTTCGGCTTGTACTTCCCTTTGCTCCTGATTTTTTCCGGCAGCGCCGCCGGTTCCACGGCGCTGCTGCTGGCCTCGTCGGGATCACTTCTAGCGGTTGCGGCCGCGGCCCTGGTCCTCAGATCCCGGGCCGAGCTCGGTCCGGCGTGGAGCTTCGTGCCCAAGGCAGATCAGGGCACGGGGCTCGTCACGACCGGCCCCTACCGCGTCGTGCGCCACCCCATCTACCTCGGCCTCGCACTGCTCGCCATCGGCGGGGCCCTCGCCTTCGGCAGTTGGCCTGCCCTCATGATCGTGCTGTCCGGGATTGTCCCGACCTTCGTCTGGCGCGCCCGCGCGGAGGAGAAGCTGCTCAGCCGCACATTTGGCGAGCGCTACGCCATCTACCGACAGCGAAGCAAGATGATCGTCCCGTACCTTCTCTAACCCTGCGCACGAGGCGTCGACGATCACTACCTCACGCCGTAGAATTCGGAGGCGTGGAGCCGTCGCTAGAGCGCCAGCAGGTTCACGAACAGCCGGAACGCGCCAGGCACGCCGGCGGGAAGCTGTCTGAAAAACGCCAGGCCGGTGTAGACGTAGGTCCCTTGGCCCACCTTGGCCACCAGGAGCCCGCCGTCCTGCGGCGGCATGCCGGGATCGGTGAAGCGCACCAGCGGCTGATACTCCGCATCCCAGGTGCGGGCGAAGTAGAGCCCGCGCTCCTGCACCCATCCCTCCCAGTCGGCGTCCCCGATCCGGTGGGGCCGCCGCAGGGCGGGGTGATCCGGCGCCAGCACCTCGACCGGCGAGGTCTCGTCGGTGATGCGATCGTGCGGCCGTCCGATGGTCAGCTCGTAGGGTGCGAAGCCGCGCTCGACGAAGTCGTACTGCTGGTACTGGACGACCAGGAGCCCGCCGCCGCGGACGTAGTCGAGCAGGCGCTGATGCGCCTCGCCGAGTCGCGGGTCCGCTTCGTAGGCGCGGCTGCCGAGGACGATCGCGTCGAAGCGTTCGAGCCCCTCCTCGCCGAGGTCGAGGATCTGCTCACCGGAGAGGAGCCGCAGCGGAAGACCCACCTCGAGCAGGCTCTCCGGCACACGGTCGGACGCGCCGCGCACGTAGCCCACCGACGCGAGCGGAGGCAGGTCGAGAACGAGCGTCCGCACCTCGATCGCCGCGAGACGCGGCGAGGGCACGGCGCGGAGGTGCGGGTACTCGACCAGCGGCACGGCGCCGTCGATCACCTCGCCGCTCTCGAGCACGGCCTTCACCACCACCCGGGCTACGCCGTCGTCACCCGCGCCGCCGGTGGCGGCGGCTCGGTCCGCCGGCGAACCGTGGCCGGGCGAGCGGGCGCCGGCTGAGCCGGCGGCCGCGGTGTCTGCCGCTCCTCGGCGCCCGGGCGTCCCGTCGCGAGGGGTCCCGCTCGCGCCCGCCGCCGCTTCGCCGTGCCGCAGCCGCACCTCGAGCACGCGGAAGTCGCGGCTCGCTTCGAGGCGGAACGGGACGGGAGCGATCGCCGGCCAGCCCGGCGGAACCTCCACCTCGACGCGGCCGCCCACCGCGCCCGGCGCCTGCTTGCGCAGCGCGACGCGCAGCGTGCGCTCCACCTGCCGCGCGGAGCGCGGCCAGAGCACGCGCTCCGGCGTGACCGTCACCTCGAGCGGTGGCACCACGCGCAGCGGCCGCCGGCGCTCCCCGATGGCCTGATCGCGGAAGCGGTGCACGACCTCGCGCTCGAGCCCGAAGCGCACCTCCCCGGCCTCGACCGCGAATGCGGCAACGACCGCGGCCGGCCCGAACGGCTCGCCGCGAACTTCGGGCGGCACTCGCGACCAATCGTAGAGATCGCCCTGTCGGGGCGCGGCCAGGAAGTACGGCACCGTCGCCGCGGCGCCGGAGGGAACGGCGAGCTCGAGGTCCCAGCTCTCGAGCGCGCCCGGAGCGACGTCGCGCGGCTCGCCAGCCGGCGCCATCCATCCCCCGGTGGCGTGGAGTGCCGGCGTCACGCGCGCCGCCTCCGAGCCGGAGTTGTAGAAGGTGGCGCGCACCGTGGCCGATTCCCCCGCCACCAGCGCCGGCGAGTCGGTGTAGGCGTCGAGGACCCAGCCCGACGCGATCGCGAGCGCCTCACGGGCGAGCTCGAGCTTCTCACCGAGCAGATCGCCCGCGACCTCTCGGTCGTGGTCCGGAAGCGCAGCCGACTCGAGCCGTCTCGACGCCTCCTCGAGCACGGTGACGACCGCGCGCAGCGACCGAACCGCCGTCTCCGGACGGCTGGTCAGGAGCTCCTCGCGAAGCTGTGCCACCTCGGCGGCGACCCGGTCGAGGGCGGCCGCGAGCGCGTCGCGCTCGGGGCCGGGCGCGAGCACGTCCGCGATCGCGCGCAGCCGGGTGTCGACCCCCGCGAACAGGTCGCCGCGAGCCACCGTCGCCCGCTGCGCTCCCGCTGCCCGCGGTTGAAAGTCGCGCAACCCCCCTTCGCCTGCGCCCTCGGCCGGCGCCACCTCGCCGGCGGTCGCCTCGGATCGCACCCCGGCGACCCATTCGACCCGGGTCGCGCGCGGCCCGGGATCCTGCAGCACGCCCATGTCCTGCGAGCGGTGCATGCTGCGCGAGGCCATCGCGAGCTGGAAGTAGGTCTTTCCGGAGGCGGGGTCGATCGCGCCGGTCGGAAGCGTCAGGCTCTGCGGCGTCGGCCGGAAGAAGGTCGAGCGATAGAGCGCCGCCGGCTGCCAGGGCGGTAGTCCCTGCTCGGACAGGCCTGGGAAACGCGCCACATCGGCGGCGGCGGTGAACGCCTCGTGCGCGGCAACGCCCGCCGCCTGATGCTGGCCATGGCCGGCGTCGCTTCCGGTCGAGAAGATCGAGACCACGATCTGCGGCTTGAAGCGCCGCACCACGCGGACGGTGTCCTCGAGGATCGCCTCGGGCGGCCAGCGCTCGTTGGTCTCGTCGAACGAACGCGTATAGCCGAAGTCGTAGGCGCGCGTGAAGAACTGGCGCGCGCCGTCGATCCCACGCGCGGCAAGGAGCTCCTGCGAGCGCACCAGACCGAGCTCTTCGCCGAGCTCGGCGCCGATCAGATTCTGTCCGCCCTCGCCGCGCGAGAGGGAGAGATACGCGGCCTCGCCCCCCATACCCCGCGAGACCAGCGCGAGCAGCGCGGTGTCCTCGTCGTCGGGGTGCGCGCCGATGACCAGCACGCGGCGGTGCGTATCGAGCCGCGACAGGATCCGGTGCAGCGCGACCATGCCGCCGGTCGACGGCGGCTCGAGCGCCGCCGGGCGGGCTAACTCGGGCACGAGGAGCGAGAGCGAGAGAACGGCGACGAGAGCACTGGCGCGCACCGGCGCGAAGTATATGCACCCGACGTGAAGGCGCGCCCGGTCGTCGCGGAACACGCGTCGCGCCTCGGGGATCGGCGCCGGCCGACCCGCTCGGACGCGCCGCCAGGAGGCCTCCGCGCCGAGGCGGGCTTCAGCCCGACTGGAGGACGAGAAACGAGCGCTCGAGGAGAAGTGCGAGGACGTCGAGGAGCTCCGACTCGGGAAGCTGGCCGGCCGCCTTCGCCTGGAGCTCGCCGTAGGTGCTGGCCTGGGCGAGCCAGTCACAGACCTTGATGTGGCTCTGCGCCACCGGCTGGAACTGGCGGAACCGCTCGGTGGTCTGGATCACGGCGCCGGCGGTGAGACGGGCCTCGAGCTGAGCGCGATCGATGGTGGGACGGGACG
>DATKDQ010000159.1:0-8158 GCA_035544635.1 Thermoanaerobaculia bacterium | reverse complement strand
GCGCCAGCTCGCCGCCGGCAGCTCGACGTCGAGATCGACGGAGGCTTCGGGCTCGCCGGCGAGGGCGTCGGAGTCGAAGGAGGATCCGTACTCGGGGGCCCAGGTCTCGACGGTGAAGCGCATGGCGACAGGCCGCAAGGCGATCCTCTCATCCGAGCTGGTTCCCGCGCACCGCCCCTACTTGTCGATCGCCCACAGGTGCCGCTCCCCCCGGAGGTAGATCCGGCCGCCCACGATCGCGGGCGTGGCGTACACCGGGCCGGCTCCTCGCCGGCCCCCCTACCCACGGAACGTACCAGCGCTCACACGGTCTCTTCGAGCAGCTGCCTCAGGTCCGAGGCCTCGTCGGTACGACGCAGCTTGCGCAGCGCGTCCATCTGGATCTGCCGCACCCGCTCGTGGCTGAGATCGAGCAGGTGACCGATCTCCTTGAGCGACATCTCGCGGCCGTCGTCGAATCCGAAGCGCAGTCGGAGCACCAGCTCCTCGCGCTCGGAAAGCCCCTCGAGGAGCTGCCCCGTCCCGTCCACCAGCGTGCGCTCGACCACGTTGCGCAGCGGCGTCGGCGTGGACTCGTCGGCCAGGAAATCTCCGATCGAGGACGCCTCGTCTTCTCCGATCGGGACGTCCAGGGAGACCGGGCTCATGCTCGACCGCAGCACGCGGTCGACCTCGGCCGGCGGCAGGCCGAGCTCCACACCGATCTCCGCGGCGGTGGGCTCGCGGTTGAGCTCGTACAGCAGGGTGCGGCGGGCGCGTGCGATCTTGTTCAGACGCTCCACCACGTGCACCGGCACGCGAATGGTCCGGGCCTGGTTCGCCAGCGCGCGTCCGATCGCCTGGCGAATCCACCAGGTCGCGTAGGTGGAGAACTTGAACCCGCGCCGGTACTCGAACTTCTCGACTGCGATCATGAGCCCGAGGTTGCCCTCCTGGATCAGGTCCTGGAGCGACAGCCCACGGTTGCGGTGCTTCTTCGCGATCGAGATCACCAGTCGCAGATTGGCGACGGTCAGCTCGTCCTTGGCGCGCGCGCGGCTGCGCGAGGCGCGGCGCACGGCGGCGGCGATCTCGGCGATCTCGGCGGCGCTGGTGCCGAAACGGCCCTCCAGCTCCTCGAGTCGGCGGCGCAGCTCCGCGACCGTCGCCTTCCGGCGGGCGCGGGCGTCCTTACGGCGCTCGCCGGCGAGCGACCTCTCGGCACGATGGAGCGATCGCGTCAGGCGCCTCCAGTCCTGCTC
This sequence comes from Thermoanaerobaculia bacterium, assembly GCA_035544635.1. Classification (GTDB taxonomy): domain Bacteria; phylum Acidobacteriota; class Thermoanaerobaculia; order Multivoradales; family Multivoraceae; genus DATAFT01. The sequence continues at coordinate 6,917 of DATKDQ010000159.1, read as the reverse complement.
GAGCTCGAGCACGACGCGAGCCGGGCCGACGGCGTCCCCCAGCTCACGAACCGCCGCGGCGATCTCGGCCTCGACGCGGTCGAGCTCCATGGCGAGCTCGTGGCCGCGCGCCGCCTTGGCGCGCTGCCGCCGCTTCTCGAGCGTGGCGTGGCGCCGCGCGAGACGGCCGATCTCGCGATACACCTCGACATCAGCGACCACGGCTTCGCGCGCCGCGTCCACCAGCGCGCGCGCCGGGTCCGGCTCGAGAGCAGCGGTCGCGAGGGTGCCCGACGGCCTACGCGCCAGCGCCACCAGCCGCCGAGCGAGCGCCGGCTTCAACGCCAGCGCGCTGTGCAGAACGCGATCCGCCTCCTCCATCCGGCGGGCGATCTCGACCTCCCCCTCCCGGTCGAGGAGAGGCACGCGAGCCGCTTGCCGGTAGTAGAGGTCGATGGTGTTGACGTCGTCGTCCCGGCTCTCGAGCAGCCCCTCGTTCTCGTGGGGCTCGGCCAGAGCGGTGCCGAGGCTCTCGTGCTCGTAGCCGTCGCGGGCGAGGGTCCTGGTGCTGCTGTGGTCCATGTCCTTACAAATGCCTCCGTGGACGCCAACCGCCGCGGCGTCCGAAGCGGCGTTGTCGGCCTTCCCTGTGGCGCTGGGATCGGGGCCCGGGTGAGTCTCAGCCCGTGGTCACGGCCCGTATACCTAGACAACCAGCGACCCCGGTTTATTCCGATGTAGACGGGCTTGCGAGCCCTCCGTCCACCACCCTTCTCCAGGGTTCGGCCGACCCCCACGTATTTCTGCTCGGGATGGGCCCCCGGCCCCCCTCCCGCAGTCGGCCCTGTGCTCCGGCGCCAGGGCGGACGTCAGTCGGTGACCTTCTCCACCCGCGACGTGCGGGCGTCCTTGGTCACCTCGAACCGCACCGGGATCCGCTCGGCCAGCTCCCGCACGTGGGTGACGATCCCCACCATGTGGCCGCGCGCGCCCAGCTCCTCGATCGCTCCCGCGACCACCTCGAGCGTGTCGGGATCGAGCGCGCCGAAGCCCTCGTCGAGGAAGAGCGCGTCGAGCCGCGCGGCGCCGCGGGCGGCGAGACGCGACACGTGCTCGGAGAGCGCCAGCGCGAGGGCGAGCGAGGCGAGGAAGGTCTCACCGCCGGAGAGCGTCCGCGCCAGCCGGACCTCGTTCGCGCTGGCGTGGTCGACGACGACGAACTCCCGCTTGTCGTCCATGGCGAGCGAGTACTGGCCCGAGGACAGCTCCAGGAGCAGCTGCGAGGCGGCAGCCAGGAGCCCGCGGATGGCTCGCGAGAGCATCCACGCCTCGAAGCGGTTCGCTCCGAGGTGAGCGCCTAGGCTCTTCGCCACCACCGCCGACTCCTGGTGCGCCTTGACCTCTTCGCGGAGGCGGTTCGCCTCGGCGATGGCGGCGTCGATACGGTCGAGCTCGGCCTCCGCGGCGGCGATCGCCGCGACGCAGGCATCACGCGGCTCCCGCTCGCCGACCACGAGGCCGGCATCGGCGCAGGCGGCGACCAGCTCCTCGCGCACACTCTCGCGCTCCTCCTCGATCGCCGTCGCCCGTGCCGCTCGATCGTCTGCCGAGGCACGCTGGCGAGGCGCCTCGCCGGCGGCCCAGGCCTCGAGCTCGCGCCAGGCCCTGGCCAGGTCGTCGCGCTCGACCGGGGGCGCCCCGAGCCCCGCCAGCGGGTCGCGAACCTCGCCGAACCGGCGCCAGGCGCGACCCTTCTCCTCCTCGAGCGCCGCCAGCCGGTGCGAGGACTCGGTCAGCGTCTCGACGGCCGACGCCTCTCGCCGGCGGGCGACCTCGAGAACCTTCTCCGCCTGCTCGATGGTGGCGAGCTCGTGCTCGAGCGCGGCCGGCGCCGGCTTGCCCTCGAGCGCAGCCGCGGCCTCGGCCAGCCGGCGCTCCCGGTCCTCGATGCGCTCCTTCGCGGCCGCGGCCTCGGCACCGCGTCTCGAGAGCTCCTTCTCGGCCGCGGCCCGCGCCTCGACCGCGGCGGCGAGCGCCTCATCGGCCGCTTCGATGCCTGGATGCGCCTCGTGCCGCGCGCGTTTCGACACCTTGACCCCGCACACCGGACACGGCTTCCCGACCCGCAGCGTCTCGCGCAGCACCGACGCGAGGTTCTCGCGCAGCGCCTCCTCGCGCAGAGCCTGCGCCTCTTCGACGCCTCGCTGCGCGGTGCTCAGGGCCTTGCCGGACTTCCTCTCGGCAGCGGTCGCGGCCTCGAGCTCGACCCGCGCCGCGGCCGCCTCCTTGGCGAGGCGATTGCGCGAGGCATGGGCCTGGATCACGGCGCGCACTTCGTCGGAGCGCCGCAGGGCGGTGCGGCTGGCCTCGGCCGCCTGGCGCGACCGGGTGGCGAGCTCCACCTCGGCACGCGCCGCGATCTCGCGCTCCTTCTCGCCGGAGAGTCGTGCGGCGAGCTCCAGTGCCTTCGGCGGGGCGACCACTGCCGCGAGCCGGGCGGCGCGATCCTGCGCCGCTCGGGCTTCGGCGCGCGCGCCGGTTGCTTCGCGCAGGAGCTCCGCGAGGCGCGGAGCGGCCGCTTCGACGAGCGCGGCGAGCTCGCGGAGCGACGCCACGCGAAGGCGCGCGGCCTCGCGCGCCGGCTCCGTGGCCGACTGGAGCTCCTGCTCCAGCCGGCGCGTCCTCCAGGCCGCCTCGTTCGCGGCGATCGCCGCTCGCTCGTTCGCCGCTTTGGCCATGCGCCGGTACACGTCGAGGTCGAGCAACTCGACCAGGAGATCCTGGCGCGACTTCGGCGCGTCGTGGAGGAACTGCGCGAACTCTCCCTGAGGAAGGACGACGCACCGCGTGAAGTGCTCGAACGGGAGCCCGATCAGCTTCTCGACCGCCTCGGTGAGCTGCTTCTCGGTGGCGGCGAGCACCCGGCCGTCGTGCTCGAGACGGGCCTCCTTGGTGCTCGCCCGGCCGGGGCCCGAGCGCCGTAGGACCCTCACCGCGGTATAACTCTCGCGGCCGATCTCGAAGTCGAGGCGCACCCGCGCCTCCTGTCGTCCCTGGGTGATCGCGGGCCACACCACCTTGCGGTCGTCGTAGCGCGCGACCGACCCGTAGAGCGCGAACGTCATCGCGTCGATGAGGCTCGACTTCCCCGAGCCGGTGGGGCCGGTCAAGGCGAACAGTCCGCCCTCGCCGAAATCGACGACGGCGCGCTCGCGAAACGAGGCGAAGCCCTCGAGCTCAAGTCGCTTCGGCCGCATCGACCTCGTGGGCCTCGTCGAGGAGCTGATCGAAGAGCGCGATCAGGCGCGGGTCGACCTCGCCGCGCTCGGTCAGGTACTCGGCGAAGCTCTCCCGCGGGGCGCGATCGAGCCGATCGGCCCCCTCGCCGGTGGCTTCGCCGTGCGGATCCGCGGCGGCGAGCTCGATCCTGATGGCGTTGGGGTAGAGCTCCTGAAGCTCGTCTGCGAGACCGGGGTGGGGCGGATCGTCGAGGATCAGGCGCAAGAAGGCATCGCCTACGTCCTTCGTCGCTTCCCCCAGGGCCGCGACCGCGCCGTGGATCGTCCGCAGTCGCCGCCCGGTCTGCAGACGATGGGTCTCGACCTCGGCGGGCTTCCCCGCCCTCGCCTCGATCAGGAGGACGCCGGGCTCGTTCTCGGTCTCGCCGAAGTCGAGCTGGAGCGGCGACCCGCAGTACCACACCGGACAGGGCGCCGGAATGCGTTGGGCGCGATGCACGTGCCCCAGGGCGACGTAGTGCAACGACGGGTGATCGAAGCAGGCGGCGTCCACCCGATAGTCCTCGTGCAGGTGCGCCGCGCGCTCGCCACCGCCGGCGACCGCGCGCTCGACCATCAGGTGTGCCACCACCAGATTGACCGAATCGCTCGAGAATGGAGCGCAGAGGGCGCGCACGAGCTCGGCGCACCTCTCGGCATAGCTCTGCGCGTGATCGGCGGCGTCGCCACACATCAGCGCGGCCGCGGTCACGATGCCGCGCTGCGACAGGAATGGGAAGAGTGCGATGCGCGCGGTCTCGCCGCCGCGTGTAGAGAGCGTCAGCACGCCACCGTCGCTCGGCTTGGCGAGGGCGGCTCCGGCGTGCACGCGGCCGGTGCGCTCGAGCAGCGGCTTGATCGCCTCGAAGCGCCGGGGATGGTCGTGGTTGCCGGAGACGAGGACGACGTGCGCGCCGCCGTCGGCGAGCGCGAGGAGCGCTCCGTAGACGATCTCCTCCGCCTCGGGCGCGGGCGCCGCCACGTCGAACAGGTCGCCGGCGACGATGACGATGTCCGCCTTCTCGTGCGCGGCGATGCCCGCGATCTCCGCGAGCACGGCACGGTGCTCGTCCGCTCGACTGCGGCCCTTGATCAACCGGCCCACGTGCCAGTCGGCGGTGTGGAGAATCCTCAACGCTGGTCGGGCATCAGATCGTCGAAGGGATCGCCGCGGCTGGAGCCGCCCGCTGCCACCGCGGCGGGGGCTGCCTCGCCCGGACGCGTCGCCCATGCCGGGAACGGGAACTCGAGCACCACCGGGATCGGCAGCTCGGGCTGGGACACCACCATCGTCCCGGGCTTGAGGATCGTCGCGCGCTGGCGCAGCGCACCGGGAAGCCAGCCGTACTCGTCGCGGCCCGACTCGGCGCTGTCGAGCCGGCCGACCACGCGGATCGCCGAGTTGGCGATGATGCGGCGCTCGACCTCGCTCGCCGTCTGCTGCGCTCCGATCAGGATGATGCCGAGCGACCGGCCGCGCTCGGCGACGTCGAGCAGGATCTCCTTGATCGGGCTCGATCCCTCGCGCGGGGCGTACTTGTTGAGCTCGTCGAGGACGACGTAGAGGCTGGGCCGGGCGGCGCCGGAGCGTTCCTTGTCCTCGAACGCCTTTCGCAGCACGACGCCGACCACGAAGCGCTTGGCGCGATCGTTGAGGTTGTGGATATCGACCACCGTCACCTGGCGGTCGCGCCGAATGCGGTGGCGCTCGGCGTGCGGGACGTCTCCGCGGATGAGCTGCCCCACGTGGGGCAGCGCCGAATAGAGCCGGCGCAGGAACGCGTTCACCGTGCCCGGGCCGATGGCCGTGCCCGCCCAGCGAATCTTCGCCGGCCCGTCCTCGAGGTTGAGACGCGCGGCGATCAGCTCCACCAGCTCACGGAACGTGCGCACCTCCTCGCCCTCGATGCGTGCCCCGCCGTCGTCGAGCTTCTTCGCCTCCTCCTTGAGCCGCGCCGCCACGTTGTGGACCACGATCGTGTACTGCTGGCGGTCGTCCTCGGCGTCGGCGAACAGGAAGCGCAGCAGCTCCTGGTCGCAGAGCTCGTGGATGGTCCAGAAGAAGGACGTGATCGAGTCGTGCCGGCTGCCGACGTCGGGGACCGCACCCGGCGAGCCCTTCTTGGGCGGTGCCCAGAGCTCGACGCTCTGGAACGCAGCGGGCTCGAGGCCGAGGTTCGCGTAACGCTCGAGCTGGAGCGGATCGCGCTCGAGCGTGGCGTTCGGCCGGTCGAGGAAGAGGAGGTCCTCGCCCTTGACGTTGAAGATGAGCGCCTTGGTGTTCTGCGCGTGCGCGCCGAGCACGCCCGAGTGGAAGAGCCCGTAGAGCAGGAAGGTGGCGTAGGTGGTCTTGGTGGCGACGCCCGAGACGCCCGAGATGTTGACGTGCGCGCCGCGCGTGCCGTCGAGGAACTCGAGGTTCAGGTAGAACCGCTCGCCGTCTCGTGACAGCCCGGCCGGGAGGCGGTGCTCCATGCGGTCGAAGAAGAGCGCCTGGTCGCGCTCGGCGCCGGCCGCGCGCCGCACCTCGTCGCCCGGGCGCGGCGGCACGAAGAGCTCGGGCTCGAAGCGGGTGGCCATCACCTTCGCCGCCTCGGAGACCTCGGCCGGGAGCTTGCCGTCCTGGATCAGGAAGACGTCGCTGTCGAAGCGGGCGCCCTCGTGGCGGGCGCGCACCTGGGTGACGACGCCGTAGATGCGGACCACCTTGCCGGGGCCCGATACCCCGCCGGCGCCGAGGGAGCCACCGGAGGCGACGCCGCCGCCACCGGCTCCGGACCCGGCCCCGGCCCCCGCGGGCAGCCGGCGCTCGAGCGCGACCACGTCGTCGAGCTGGATGAACTGACCCGGCCCCACCGCCACCCAGAACTCGAGCGGGGTCGCGTCCTCGGTGCCGATGACGCGACCGACGACCGGTCCGGTCTTACCGTTGGACACGGCGCCAATATATGCACGGACGCGAGGCCAGGGTCAACTGTCGACCTCGAGGGGGCTGGGCCAGAGGCGGAGGACCCGGAGCCACTACAATGCGCCTTTCCGTAGCGAACGGCATGAGCGCCACGATCCGCCTCGCCACTCCCGACGATGCGCCGGGCGTCCTCGCCATCTACGAGCCCGTCGTGGTCGAGACCGCGACCTCGTTCGAGGAGGTCGCGCCCACGCTCGAGGAGATGGCGAAGCGCATTGCCGACACGCTCGAGACCTACCCCTGGCTGATCTGCGACTGCGACGGCGCGGTGGCGGGCTACGCCTACGCGACGCGGTTTCGCGCGCGCGCCGCGTACCGCTGGGCGGTGGAGACGTCGGTGTACATCCACCCCGACTACCAGAGAGTCGGGGTCGGACGAGCGCTCTACCGCTCCCTGTTCGCGCTGCTCGCGCTGCAGGGCTACGTCACCGCCTACGCCGGGATCGCGGTGCCCAACTACGGGTCGACGGGCCTCCACGAGGCGGTCGGCTTCGAGCCGATCGGGGTCTACTGGAACGTGGGCTACAAGCTCGGCGCGTGGCGCAACGTGGGCTGGTGGGGGCGTGAGCTGCGCGAGCTGCCGGCTCGGCCCGAGGAGCCGCTGCCGCTCGCCGCGGCGCGTGCGCTTGCGGGATGGGAGACCGCGCTCGCGGCGGGAGCCCACGAGCTGCGGATCTAGCGGCCGGTGAGGC
>DATKDQ010000158.1:0-14713 GCA_035544635.1 Thermoanaerobaculia bacterium | reverse complement strand
GCGCGGCGCCAGCCGCGCTTGGCGGGAAGCATCTAGCTGGGGAGCGTGATACTCATCACGCGACCCGCTAGAACTGGAAGTAGATGAAGGGGCGCGCTTCGATCCGCACGAACAGGAGCGTCAGCGCCGCAGCGGCGCCGTAGGCCGCGCCGAACGCCCAGGCCGGCAGCTCCGCGAGGCGGCGCCCGAGTCCCAGGTAGGCCAGCACGTGCACGGCGGCGAGCGCCGCGAACAGCCCCCACCACACGGGAGCGATCTCGATCGAGCCGGGGCTCGAGAGCAGGAGCACCGACTCGAAGATCGTGAACGCGGAGTCGAGGTCGGTCGCGCGGAAGAAGATCCAGAGCAGCGTAGTCCAGACGAAGGTGAGGAGAATTGCCGGAGCCACACCGAGAAGCGGCCGCCTGCGGTCGAGAGCCCGGTGCACCTCCCGATGCGCCGCCAGCCCGGCGCCATGGAGCGCGCCCCACAGGACGAAGCGCCACGCGGCGCCGTGCCACAGCCCACCGAGCGTCATGGTCAGGAACAGGTTGCGCACGGTACGGAGCCAACGTCCGCGGTTGCCGCCGAGGGGGATGTAGAGATAGTCGCGCAGCCAGGTCGAGAGGCTGATGTGCCAGCGCTGCCAGAACTCACGAACGCTCCGCGCCAGGTACGGGAAGTCGAAGTTCCTGCCGAGATCCAGCCCGAGCAGGCCCGCGGTCGCGATCGCCATATCGGAGTAGCCCGAGAAATCGCAGTAGATCTGCACCGAGTAGAGGACGATCGCCAGCCAGGCGCTGGCCGCGGTGAACGCCGCCGGATCGGCGAAGAAGGGATCGACCACCGTCGCCACGTTGTCGGAGATGCAGGCCTTCTTCACGAACCCGGCGAGAAAGAGCAGCAGGAGCGGCCGTACCGCGATCGACGCGAAGGGGACGCGGGAGCCGAGCTGCGGCAGGAACTCGCGGGCCCGCACGATCGGTCCGGCCACGAGCTGCGGGAAGAAGGCGACGAAGAGCGCCACGTCGAGCAGGCTCCGCCTCGGCGCGAGCACGCGGCGGTAGACGTCGATGGTGTAGCTCATGGTCTGGAAGGTGTAAAAGCTGATCCCCACCGGCAGGACGATCTCGAGCGTCGGCCGGCGAAGATCCACGCCCGCGGCCGCGCCGAGCTCGAGCGCAGAGTCGACGAAGAAGCCGAAGTACTTGAAGAAGCCGAGCATCCCCAGATTCGCCGCCAACGACAGCAGGAGCCACGCACGGCGCCGGCCGTCGCGCTCGGGCCGCTCCCCCTGCGCCTCGATGCGCAGCGCGGCGGTGTAGTCGATCAGCGTCGAGGCGAGAATGAGCGACAGGAAGCGCCAGTCCCACGCGGCGTAGAAGGTATAGCTCGCCGCGAGCAGCAGGACCTTCTGCGCGCGCCGCGAGTCGAGCGCCCAGTAGGCGGTGAAGACCACCGCGAAGAAGAGGAGGAAGCGAGGCTCGGTGAAGATCATGACGACGCGCGCACGGTCTCATCAGCTAGCGGGCCGTGGTAGTGACCACGGACCCGCTAGAATTCTCCTCGCCACCTCGGCGGTGTACAGCTTCGCGCCCGCCTTGCTGACGTGGTGGCGATCGAAGCGCAGCGCGGGATCGTAGAGGTCGGGGTAGCGCTCGGGGTCGTCGAACCGCAGCAGTGACCCGATCACGCCGTTCTCCCCCGCCCACACCAGGTTCGGCGTCTCCTCCGGCCGGGCGTCGAGGAGGAACACGACGCGCACGCCGCGGCCGGCCGTCATCCGCTCGAGCTCGGCGAAGAGCTCGATCTCGAACGGATCGGTGAGCGCGCCGAGGCGCGGGGAGCTCGCGAGGCGCGCGACGTCGCGATGGAACCGGTCGAGGTCGCCGTGCAGGCGCCCGTGGAACAACTCGAGCTCGGCCCGCTGCGCCGCGGACGGGCTCGCCACCATCTCCTCGTCGCCCGCGTAGAACCCTCGCTGCTCGGGAGGCGCCTCGCGCGGTACCGGCGCGTAGCGCGAGGCGATGCGCTCGAGGCCGCGGCCGAGGTGGGTGACGTGGTGGACCAACGGCACCGCGTGGCGGCCGATCTGGTAGAGCGCCGTCGCGCGCGTCGGCGAGGCGCGCCGGACCTGGCGCGCGATGGCGGCGAAGTTGCGGCCGTCGTGCCAGCGCACGATGCGGTCGCTCAGGAGGTTCTCCTCGCGGATGAAGAGCGGATCGCTCTCGGCGTCGACGACCAGCAGATCGAGCCGCTCCGGCTGGTTGTGGAGCAGCCAGCGCGCCAGGAAGAGCACCTCCAGCATGCGCATGTCCGGCACGCCGAGGTTGAACGAGCGCATCGGAACCCCGGCGGCGGCGAACGTCGCGTCGAAGGTGTCCGGCTCGAGCTGACGGTAGATGCGGCTCGAGCCGATGAAGACCGCGTCATAGCGGTCGACGTCGTCGAGGAGCTGCTCCATCTTCTGCCCGAGGAGGTCCGATCCGGTCCACGGCAAGGCCGTCTCGAGAGCGATCTCGGCGGCGATCCAGCCCGCCGCCGCGAGCGGCACCCAGACCGCGAGGCGGCCGAGCACGCGCGATCGCCGGAGACCACGGACGAGGACGACCGCGACGGCGACGTTCATCGCGGCGAACGCCGCAATCGCGGACGTCAGGAGCCACCCGCGGAGGTGGCGGGGACGGCGCACGGTGTAGTCGGCGTGCGCGCCGGCGTCGCCACCGGCGCCGGCGTCACTCACCGTGCCGGACGGCGCGAACAGGATCTCCCCGCCCTGCCCGACGCCGTAGCGTCCGTCGCCTTCACGACGCACCGCCTGAGGTCGCGCACGCGCGAGCGGGCGGCCGTTCTCGCGCACCTCGACGAAGCCAGCTCCCCAGGAGTATCCATCCACCTGCGGCTCTACGATCGCGCGGAGAGCCGCGCCTCCCGCCGGCTCGGTGGCCGTCACCGGCACCGTCTCGTGGAGGAGCGGCTCGATGCCCGCCTGGTGGCGCACGAACGCCGGCGCCACCGCCCAGGCCGCGCCCAGGAGGAGGATCAGGCCGACCGCCGAGAGCTCGTGAGATGCGGGCGTACGTGGCCGCGAGGCGCTCACGCTCCGTATGGTACCCGGCACGGCGGGCGTCTCCACTGGAGAATCCGATGCTATAACCGCGCGGTGTCCGGTCACGAGGGTGAGAGCCGGTCGCGCACCACGGTGGCAGCGACCGCAGCGAGCGGCCGCGGCGAGGCGGCCGCGGCCGCGCGCGCGGACCGCGACGCCCGGTCTTCGCCGGCCGACTTCGGCGTCTGGCAGCTCGCCTGGCCGACGATCGTCAGCTACGCCACCCACACTCTGGTGCGCTGGGCCGACCTGATGATGGTCGGTCCACTCGGAGGCGAGGCGTTGGCCGCGGTCGGGCTCGGCGGTCAGGCGTTCTGGCTCGTCCAATCGGTCGGAATGCTGGTACCGACCGGGCTCACGGCGCTCCTGGCGCGAGCCGTCGGAGCGCGCGATCTCGATCGCGCCGACCGCGTGCTGCGACACGGCCTGTGGCTGGCCGCCATCCTCGGCGCCGCCACCACGATCTGCGGGCTGCCGCTGGCGAGCTTCGCGATCCGCCTCTACGGCGTCGAGCCCGCGGTGGTCGCGCTCGGCGCCGACTACCTGACGTGGCTCCTGCTGGGGAACCTCCCGTTCGCCCTCGGGCTGGTGCTCGCCGCTGCGCTGCGAGCCGCCGGCGACTCGCGCACGCCGCTCGTCACCGCCGTGATCGCCAACGGAATCAACGTCGGCCTCAACTGGGTGCTCATCTACGGGCATCTCGGAGCGCCCGCGCTCGGCGTTCGCGGCGCGGCGATCGCCTCGACCCTCGCCATGATCACGCAGGTCGCGGTTCTTCTCGGCTGGTGGCGACGCGGCAAGCTGCGCCTGCGCCCCTCGCGCGAGCGCCTGCGGCCGGATCGCGCGCTGTTCGGCAGCCTGTTCGCGATCGGCTGGCCGGCCGCGCTCGAGGGCCTGCTGTTCGCGACCGGAATCCTCTGGTTCCAGCGGCTGGTCAGCCGCTACGGCACCGAGGCCGTCGCCGCCTACAACGTGGGCGCCGCGATCCTGTCGCTCGCGTTTCTCCCCGGGATGGGGTTCGCCGCCGCCGCCAGCGCCCTGGTCGGCCAGCACCTCGGAGACCGCAACCCCGCGGCAGCGGCGCGCTCGGGATGGCTGGCGACGGCGGGTGCGCTGGTGTGCATGACGCTCGTGGGCAGCGTGATCGTCGCGTTCTCGCGGCCCATCGCCGGCCTCTTCAGCCGCGATCCCGCGGTCGCCGACCTGGTCGTCCTGTTCATCTGGATCCTCGGCGCGGTGCTGCCGTTGATGGCGGTCGAGTTCGCGCTCGGCGGGGCCCTGCGCGGCGCGGGCGATACCTTCTACCCACTCGCCGTCGTCTTCACCGGCCTCTTCGTCTGCCGCCTGGTGCCGGCGTCGATCCTGGCCCTCGTCGTCGCGGCGCCGATCGCGTGGGTGTGGGGCGCGCTGGTGCTCGACTACCTGGCCCGGGCCTCCCTCGTCGCGCGGCGCTTCCGGCGCGGGCGGTGGAGGACGATCCAGGTGTGGGAGGGTGAAACGCCGGCCCGGCGCGAGGACGGCGCGTCGGACTTCCTGTAGCTCGAGGCGGCGATGCAACCCGCTTCGCTCCTGCGGCATCGGAGTGGTGGGAGGGCGGCCCCGCCCGGCCGGGCGGTCACGGCGGTGACCACGCGCTGTCCGGGGAACATGCCGCGTGCGGACGTTGTTGCCGTTTACAGGGTACGCTGTCTTCGACGCCTCGGGGCGGCTGCTCCCCAGTCCTCGATTTGGAGATCGCCGATGAAATCGACCGCTTTTCGCCTCACCCTCGCAGTCTTCGCCACGATTCTCGTGGTCTGGAGCCAGTCGCGGTCCACGACCGCCGCCCCGCCGCCCGCGGAGACCGCCTCCAATCGGACCGCGGTCGCCACCTTCGCCGGCGGCTGCTTCTGGTGCATGGAGGAAGCCTTCGAGAAGCTGCCCGGCGTGGCCTCCGTCACCTCCGGGTACATCGGGGGAGAGACGGCGAACCCGAGCTACGAGGAGGTCTCCTCCGGGAAGACCGGGCATGCCGAAGCGATCGAGGTGCGGTACGACCCCGCACGGTCGAGCTACCAGGATCTCCTCCACCACTTCTGGCGCAACGTCGATCCCTTCACGACGAACGCCCAGTTCTGCGACCAGGGGCGGCAGTACCGATCGGCGATCTTCGTCCACGACGACGTCGAGCGGAGAGCAGCGGAGGCGTCGAAGGAGGCGGTGGCCCAGCGCTTCGGACGGCGCGTGGCCACCGAGATCGCTGCCGCGGGGCCGTTCTACGAGGCCGAGGAGTACCACCAGAACTACTATTCGAAGAACCCGGTGCGATACCGTTTCTACAAGACCGGGTGCGGCCGTGCTCGCCGCCTGGAGTCGATCTGGGGCGACGAGGCGGGCGGCGGCAAGCCGGCGGCCCCGAGCGGGGAGGCGCCGACGGCTGCAGCGGCCAGCACCGGCACGAAAGGACGTGCGATGAAGTACGAGAAGCCGAGCGACCAGGAGGTCCGGGAGCGACTCACTCCGATCCAGTACAAGGTGACGCAGCACGAGGGCACCGAGCCTCCGTTTCGCAACGAGTACTGGGACAACCACCGCGACGGGATCTACGTCGACGTAGTGTCGGGTGAGCCCCTCTTCAGCTCACTCGACAAGTTCGAGTCGGGCACCGGTTGGCCGAGTTTCACGCGTCCGCTCGAGGAGGACAACGTCGTCACCAAGCGCGACTTCAAGCTCCTCCTGCCGCGCACCGAAGTCCGCTCCAAGCACGCGGATTCGCATCTCGGGCACGTGTTCAAGGACGGCCCGGCACCCACCGGTCTGCGCTACTGCATGAACTCCGCCTCGCTGCGGTTCGTACCGGTCGAGAAGCTCGAGGAGGAAGGGTACGGCGAGTATCTGCCTCTGTTCGAGAAGAAGCAGGCGGAGCGTTGACTCCGGCCATCGGCGCCGGCGGACCGCTACGCTACAATCGGCAACGGTCTTCCAGTGTCGGGGGGATGGTGGCCATGTAGGGCCGCCGAGAGAGTGTGATCTCGCGTGCCTTGGACCGCACCGCTGCCACGGCTGTCCCCCTCGGCTGCCGACGCCACCCTCGATCGCCACGCCCCGGGGGCGGATCGTTCCCCGACCAGGCCCCTGCGCGGCCGTAGCGGACGGGCCCGTCCGGCTCCGGTGCTGATTCGGCTGCTGGCCCGGATGCCGCTTCGACCGCTGCACGCGGTCGGGGCTCTTCTCGGCTGCGTCGGATACGCGATCGCGCCGAGCTACCGCGGCTGCCTGCGAGCCAACCTGGAACGCGCCCTTCCGGGCGCGCCACTGCGGCTCCGGCTGGCCGCCGCCGCCCAGACCGGACGCGGCGCGCTGGAGGCCCTGAGCATCCTGCTGCGTCCGCCCCAGAAGACGGCTCCGATGGTGCGGGAGGTGGTGGGCTGGGACCATGTGAGGAAAGCGCGCGCCGCGGGTCGGGGGGCTCTCCTCGTCTCGCCCCATCTGGGGTGCGTCGAGATCCTGGGGCCGTTCATCCAGGGTCTTCCGCTCACCGCGCTCTACCGCCCGCACAAGAGCGCGCGACTGCAGGCGCTGATGGAGAGCGGGCGTGGCCGCTACGCACAGATGGCGCCGGCGGACCGCGGAGGCGTGCGAGCCGTCGTCTGCGGGCTCAAGCGCGGAGAGATCGCGCTGGTCCTCCCCGATCAGGTCCCGGCCGCCGGCGAGGGACTGTGGGCACCCTTCTTCGGACGTCCGGCGTACACCATGACCCTGGCCGCCCGCCTCACCGAGATGCCCGGTGTGGAGCCGTTCATGTTCTGCGGCGAGCGGCTGCCGCGCGGCGCCGGTTACCGGCTGCATTTCGTGTCTCCCGATCCACCGCTCACCGGCAGCACCGGCGAGCGGGTCGCCGCCATCAACCGCAACATCGAGAAGCTCGTCCTCCGACATCCCGACCAGTACCTGTGGGGCTACAACCGCTACAAGGAGCCACCGGGCCCGAGGACCTGCTCCGCGGACGAGTAACCTAGGCCGCGGCCCTCACCAGCCGCGCGTAGCGGTCGAGCTCCGGTACCACCTGCTCCGCTCCCGCGTATGGCAGCCGGAAGATCACGCGCTCGACGCCCACCCGGCGGTACTCGGGGAGCGCCTCCGGCTGCGCCCCGAACACACTGATCGAGATCGACTCCGGGTCGCGGCCGGCGCGCTTCGCGCGCTGGCGGATGTCCTCGACGCCGCGGGTGATGAACTCCGGCTTCGGAAAGTTCGGCAGCCAGCCGTCGGCCCAGTCGACGACGCGCTGGCGCGCCCACTTCGACGCCGCGCCCAGGAGGATCGGAGGATGCGGCTGCTGCACCGGCTTGGGGTAGATCCAGGTGCGCGGGATGTCGACCAACTCCCCGTGGTACTCGACCTCGTCCTCGGTCCAGGCCTTCTTCATCGCGGCGACGCGCTCCTCGGTCAGCTTCCAGCGTGTCTCGAAGCGGGTGCCGAGCGCCTCCATCTCCTCGCGCAGCCAGCCCGCTCCGATGCCGAAGAGGAAGCGGCCGCCGGAGAGCCGGTCGAGGGTCGCGACCTCCTTCGCGAGCACGATCGGATCGCGCTGGGTGACCAGGCAGATGCCGGTGCCGAGGCGGATCGACGAGGTCGCGCCCGCGGCCACGCCGAGCGCGACGAACGGATCGTAGATGCGGGTGTACTCGCGCGGCAGCGTGCCGTCGGCGGCGAGCGGGTAGGGCGTCTCACGGCTGGTCGGGACGTGCGCGTGCTCCGGGAACCACAGCGACTCGAACCCTCGTTCCTCGGCGGCGCGTGCCAGCTCGGCGGGATCCATCGACTCGTCGGTGGCGAAGATGAACACTCCCAGCTTCATCGGTCTCCTCCTTCTCGGGCGAACGACTCGACGCCAGTTTCCCACGACGGGGCCGGGTTCGCACCGACTGACCAGCAGCCATCGAGCGAGCGCTGGTCACGCCGACAAGCTAGCATGACCGTTCTCGTGGGGTATCTGATGCTCCGGTTTCTCAGCTCGGTCTTCGCCGCGCTCTTTCTCCTCGGCGTGGGGGTGCAGCTCAACGACCCCGACCCGCTGCGTTGGATCCTGCTCTATCTCGCCGCGGCGACGGCGAGTCTGCTCGCCGCGGCAGGTCGTAACCGATGGCCGCTGCCGGCCGCGACCGCGCTCGTCGCCCTGGCGTGGGCAGCGATCCTCGCGCCAGGCGCGCTCGGGGAGGCCCGGGTCACGGAGCTGGTGGGCGCGTGGGAAATGAAGGACTCCCGGGTGGAGGAGGGGCGTGAGGCGTATGGGCTCCTGATCGTCTTCGCGTGGATGGCCGTGCTCGCGCTGGCCGGGTTGCGGAACCGCCGCTCGGTGGTCCCCCGCGGCGGCGCGTCGATCCGCCCCTGATCACCGCCCCGTCGAGCGACCACCACAGCAACCGTCGTCGAGCTTCGAGTGGAAGGAGACAGGACTTGGTCGGCCGTACGTTCAGACCTTGTCGACGCGATCGCCCACGCGCACCACCCCCGGCCGCACCACCTTGCAGTTGATGCCGCGCAGGTGCAGCTCGCGGCCGACCGGAGAGTTCACGAACTTCATCGCCTCGAGCCCGAACCGCGACACGAACTTCTTGCAGCCGGTGTGGGGGATGGGCGTGACCTCGATGATCGCCTCGCCCAGCGCGAGCCGCGTTCCGGGCGGGAGGTTGCGCTCGCTCAGATCGAGATCGAGGTAGAGCTGGTCGCCGGCGCGCGGCCACCGATCTCGCGTCTGCGCGACGAGAGCGGCGGCGCGCGCGTTCATGACGTTGAGCTGCATCTCGGGGTGCGCCGATCCATCCGGCACCCGCGAGCTGCCGCGGACGCTCCAGGTATCGCCCACCAGCCCCTGCTCGCAATCGAGCGTAGCCGACTCCAGCACCTCGCGTTCGTCGACGCGCGGCCGCCGGACGATGAGCGCCACCGTTCCTCCGTCCTGCGGGGATCGACGGATCTCTTCGAGTCCCGCTTCGAGCTCTTCCTTGGTGAGATGGCGAACGGTATGCATGGTCGACTCTCCGGTTCGTGTTCGCGGGCGCCAGCGGCGGGACCCTTCGGCGATGGAATCTACCGCACCTGCCAATTCGTCCCCAGGGCGACCTCCGGCGCCCAGCGATTCCGTAATATGGGAGAGAGAGTCCCTGGAACCGCCGGGCGGCCGGAGTCGCGGCGCCGGGAGACGAACCACGATCAGGAGTCTCCGCCATGAGTCGAGACAGCAACAGGGACAGCCATCCTGGCGCAGCCTCTGGCGCCCCGCCAGCCGCCGGTTCACGGGATCCGAAGCCCGCCGGCGAGGGGCTCCCCCGCCGCGCCTTCGTCGCGGGCCTCCTCTTCGGCGCGTCGTCCTACGCGTTCGCGCGCACGCCGCGACAGCAGGGCGAGGGTGCGGGCGAGGCGCTCGCGGGATCCGCCACTCCGCTCGCGGAGCCCCGCCCCGGCGAGGACCTTCTCCGCTACGTCGAACGCATCGCCGGCGGCTTCGACTTCGGCCTCTATCGGCGGGTCCTCGGCGCCGCCAACGAGTTCAAGGAAGGCGACGCCGCCCAGGGCCTGGCGGCACCCGACGAGGGGTCACGCCGCCACGCGCGCGCGCTCCTCGCGCGCACGCGGATCGCGGACCTCCTCGCCCATCCCGTGTTCGAGGACGAGGTCTCGGCGTACATCGCCGGCGCGGTCGACGCGGAGGTCGAGAGCCGCATCGCCGGCTGGACCATGGGCGAGCTCAAGGAGTTCCTGCTCGCGCGCGAGCCCGCCGAGATCGCGGCGATTCTCCCCGGGATCCCGAGCGATGTCGCCGCCTTCACGGTGAAGCTGCTCTCCAACGACGAGCTGATCGCGGTCTCGCGCCGGATCTGGAACCCGCTCCCCGGATCGAAGATCGGCGCCGAGGGCTATCTGGGCGCGCGCATCCAGCCCAACTCCCCGACCGACGACCTGGAAGACATCGTGTGGCAGGTGTTCGATGGCTGGTCCTACGCCGTGGGCGACGTCGTGCTGGGCACCAACCCGGTGTCGAGCGACGTCGAATCGGTGGCCGCGATCGAGCGCGCGCTGGCCGAGGTGGTGGCGACCTTCGGGCTCGAGGACGTCATCCCGCAGTGCGTGCTCGCGCACATCGACGTGCAGGCCGAGGCGGAGCGCCGCTACCCGGGATCGACCGCGCTCTGGTTCCAGAGCCTCGCCGGAGTCGAGGACGCCAACGTGACGTTCGACATCTCGGTCGACAAGATGACGGCCCACGCCGCGACGCGCAGCGGCAGGTACGGCCTCTACTTCGAGACCGGCCAGGGCGCCGACTCGACCAACGGCCACGGCAAGGGCTTCGACATGGTGATCCACGAGGCCCGCAAGTACGGCTTCGCGCGGGCGCTGGCGCGCGAGGTCGCCGCGGCGCAGCGGCGAGCCGGCCGCGCTCCGGCGGCCTGGGTGCATCTGAACGACGTCGCGGGATTCATCGGTCCCGAGGTGTTCCGCAGCCGCGAGCAGCTCGTGCGCTGCTGCCTCGAGGACACCGTGATGGGCAAGCTCCACGGGCTCACGATCGGGCTCGACGTCTGCTCGACGCTCCACATGGAGATCGACCTCGACGACCTCGACTGGTGCCTCGACCAGATCATGCCCGCGAATCCGGCGTACCTGATGGCGCTGCCCACCAAGAACGACCCCATGCTGAGCTACCTCACCACCGGCTTTCAGGACCACGTGCGCATCCGCGAGCGCTTCGGCTACCAGGTCGACGATCGGATGTGGGCCTTCTTCCAGGAGCTCGGCGTGATCGATGCCGAGGGTCGGCCCACCGAGCGGTTCGGCCGGCCGGCGTGGGTCTACCTCGAGTACCGCCGCCGCAAGGGCGATCGGCGGACCGAGGCCGAGATCCTCACCGAGGGGGCGCGGACGATCGCGGCGATCCGCCGGCGCGGCGTCGAGATCGCCGAGGGCCACGGGGAGCATCTCTGGGACCTCGAGCCGCAGCTCGAGAGCCGCATCCGCTACCTCTACGACGACTCGAAGACCTGCATCTGGGCCGAGCTGCCGACCGGATTCGCCTCCGCGTTGCCGGGCGCCGTGACCGTCCGCACGCTGTCGGCCGATCGCACCGACTACATTCTCCATCCCCCGACCGGCGAGCGGCTCGCTCCGCCAGGGGTGAGGGCGATCGAGCGACTGCGCGATTCCCGTCTCGAGACCGGGAGCTCGCGTGGCGGCGACGACGTCCAGATCGTCGTCTCCGACGGTCTCAACGCGCTCGCGCTCACCGACCCGGGGCACCTCGAGCCCTATCTCGAGCGGGTGCGCCGGGAGCTCGCCGCCGCGGGGCTCGCTCTCGCTCCCGAGCCGATCGTCGTTGTCGGGGGACGCGTGCGCGCCGGCTACCGCATCGGCGAGATCCTCTATGGCCGGCTGCCCGAGCGCGACGCGAGGCGCGCGATCCTCCATATCATCGGCGAGCGGCCCGGCTCGGGCCATCACGCCTACTCGGTCTACATCACCGCGGCCCAGATCGCCGTCTGGGCCGACGCCGGCCGCGCCGACCACAACATCACGCGCGTGGTGTCGGGCATCGCGGACACGGCGCTCGATCCGGAGCGCGCGGCGGTCGAGACGGTTCGGATCCTTCGCCAGCAGGCCCGGCCCGCCTGACCGCGCGCCCCGGCCAGGCCGCGCTCGCGCTGATGGCTCCCGCCGGGCCCTGGCCCTCCAGCGCGCTCGCCGCACCCCTCCGGGCGTGCTAGATTCCGACCACGATCCCCGGCTGCCCGAGCAGCACACGCGGTTCTCGCGTCCACCCCCGGAGGAGCACCATGGAGCCGACGACCGGCGCTCAGTCACCGCAGCCGCCGCAGCCCCCACAGCCCCCACAGCCCCCGCAGCAGCCACCACCGGTCAAGAAGAAGGCGAGCCCTCTCGCCTGGGTGCTGGTGGGCTGCCTGGGACTCGTCGTCGTCGTCGGTATCGTGCTGGCGATCGGTGCGACGTATGGGGTGAAGAAGGTCAAGGAGTACGGCCAGGAGTTCACCGAGAACCCGGTGCGCGAGTCGGCGAAGGCGATAGTCCGTCTCAATCCCGAGCTCGAGCTGGTCTCGACCGACGACGACGCCCAGACCCTGACGATCAGGAACAAGACCACCGGCGAGGTCGCGACCTTCGACTGGTCCGACATCGAGAACGGGAACTTCCGCTTCGAGTCGCCGGACGGAGAGCACTACACCATCGACACCAGCGGTGCCGCCGAGGGACGGTTGGAGGTCCGCGACCGGTCGGGCGAGGGAGTGCTGGCGTTCGGCCCCGGCGGCTCGGACGTGCCCTCGTGGTTCCCCCAGTACCCCGGCTCGATCGAGATCAACATGCTGCTGAGCGCGAGCCAGGACGGGCAGGACTCGGCGATCTGGACCTTCCAGTCCAGCGACCCCGTGAAGAACGTGATCTCCTTCTACCAGGAGCGGCTCGAGGCCGACGGCTGGGAGGTCTCGATCAGCTCGGTGAGCGCGAGCAGTGTCGACCAGGGCAGCGTGGACGCCAAGCGCGACGGCGGAGCGAGAGCGCTCAACCTGGTCGCCACGACGACCGCGGACGGCACCACGCAGGTGATGGTCACGTCCACGGCAACCGGAGGTTAGCGGGCGGCGCCGGCTACTCTCCCTCCCAGTCCCAGAAGTAGTCCTTGTTGGTGAGCTCGACGGCTGGCGCGGACTTCTCGCGCCCCGCCGATTGCGTGGGGTCACGCGGCGCCGCGAGCTCGCCGCGCATGACCGCGACCTGCTCCTCGAGGTCCTCGGTCTCGCGCCGCCAGAAGTCGGGCTCTCCGAACTGCGGCCATCCGATCCGGAACGCGGGATCGTTCCACCGGCGCGCGATCCACACCGCGTAGCGCACCATGCGCAGCGCCCGCAGCGGCTCGATCAGCGCGAGCGTCGTCCGATCGAACTGACGCAGCTCCTCGTAGCCCTCGAGGAAGATCGCCACCTGGCGCTCGGCCTCCGCTCCCCGCCCGGGCATGGCGAGCCACAGGTCCTGCACCGCGGGACCGGTCACGAAGTCGTCGAAGTCGAGCAGCGTGAGCAGGCCGTCGCGAAGGAGCAGGTTGCCCAGGTGCAGGTCGGCGTGGATGCGGTGGGTCGCGACGCCCGCCATGCCCGCCTCCGCGATGGCCGCGGCGGTCTCCGCGGCGGCGAGATAGCGCTCGCGGACCGCGCTCGGCAGCGCGTCGTGCTCGATCAGCCAGCGCGCGTTGCGCCGGACGTAGTGATCGGCATCGAGGCGCGGCCGCTGCGGCGCCGCGCGTCTCGCTCCGGCGTTGTGGACCCGCGCCGCCAGGCGGCCGAGACGGCGGACCATCCCCTCGTCGAGCTCGTCGGGCGCGCGGCCGCCGCGACGGTCCGAGAGGGTGTACCAGATGCCCTCGATCGAGCGCAGCGTCGAGCCGTCGGGGAAGGGCCGCAGGGTGGCGACCGGGACCTCCTCGGCGGCGAGGTCGGCGAGGAACACGTGCTCCTCGAGGATCTGCTCCTCGCTCCACCGCCCCGGACGGTAGAACTTGGCGATGACGCGGCTGCGGTCGGCGAGCTCGACCTCGTAGACCCGGTTCTCGAAGGAGTTGAGCGGGTAGGCGACCGGGTTGATCTCGAGCCCGGCCGCCTCCACCGCCGCGAGCACGCGCTCGGGTGTCAGGTCGAAGAACAGGTGGTCGGAAGGCAGTGCCACCGTCAGTCGCGCCGGTGGGCGTCGAAGAAGTCGAAGACGTCCGCCATCACCTCGTCGACGATGACGATGTGGTCGGTGCCCGTCTTCTCGACGTATTCGACGGCGCGGCCACCGGTCCTCGCTGCCTCGTGGAACGCGCGCGCGCCCTCGACCGGCACCAGAGCGTCGCGATCGCCCTGCCCGAGAAAGATCGGCATGGCGGGGTCCTTGGCGAGCTGTGACGCCGCGCCGAAGCCGGCGATCGGCGCCAGCGCGGCGAAGCGCTCGGGGTGGTCGAAGCCGACCAGCACGGTGCCCATCCCGCCCATCGAGTGACCCATGAGATAGACCCGATCCGGGTCGACCGGCCACAGGCGCTGCACCAGGTCGGCCACGTCGAGCACGTCCTGCGCGGCCGCGCCGCGATACCCGCTGTAGGGTCCGCGCCCGTTCACCGCCACGGCCAGGTAGCCGCGCGCCTGAGCCTCCTTCTTGTACCGTCCCTGATAGCGATCCATGAAGCTGTTCTCGTCGCCGCCCGCGCCGTGGAGCGCGATCACCAGCGGATGAGGCTTTGCGGCGTCGAGCCCGGCCGGCACGAAGAGACGAAACGGCACCAGCTCGCCGTCGACCGCCGAGGTGTAGGCGAAGCGCAGGTCGCCCTCGAGCCCGGCGAACGGTGCGCCGCCGGCGGCGAGCAGCGCGGCCAGCGTCTCGGCCAGCGCCAACTCGCGATCGAACTCCATCCGCTCGCTCGCGAAGCCGGAGGCGGCGAGCCCAGCGGTCATGAACAGCGGATGATCGCTGTAGGCGCCGGGCACGTCCTCGCGCTGTCCCTTGCGATAGACGTCGCGGTACCAGCGGACCGTCGAGAGCGCGAGCTTGCCGTCCGCGCTCGCCGGCTCGGAGATCCCGGCGATCGCCGACTCGAGCTGC
>DATKDQ010000157.1:0-8790 GCA_035544635.1 Thermoanaerobaculia bacterium | reverse complement strand
GGGGGCCGACGGTCTGTTCGAGGTGCCGGGCGTCGCCGAGGGCTCATGGGAGCTCCTGGTCGGCGCGCCGGGTCTCGCCACGATGCGGTTCGCCGTCGCCGTGCCCGGCCCGCCGGTCGACGTGGCCCTGCCCCTGGCCGGTCGGCTCGCGGTCGAGATCCCCGAGCTGCTCGGCACCTCCGCCGTCGCCCACCTCGAGATCGTCGACGCATCGGGCCGGCGCTTCCCGTCACTCTCGTCCGACCGCTACGACCCGATCTTGCGCGTCGAGTCGGGCCGGCGCTTCATCGAGGGTCTTCCGCCCGGGCAGTGGACCGTGCGCGCGGCGACGCTCGACGGCGCGGTGTGGACCGGCGTCGCGGCCACCGTGCCCGGAGCCTTGAGCCAGGTCCGGCTCGATTGAAGGTTGTCGCGTGGGCCGTTCGGTGATCTCCACATGCGGCAATCTCGACGCGAGACACCGTGCGAGTCGCAACGGGATCACTCGGCGCGCAGGCTCGCGCCCGGATCGACGCGCGCGGCGCTCCGAGCCGGGAAATAGCTCGCGGCGAGCGCGGCCAGCAGCATGACTGCTGGCGCGGCGGTTAGCGCCAAGCCATCGGCTGGGCTCGTGCCGTAGAGCAGCTTCGAGAAAAGCGAGGCCCTCCGTCCTCGGCTCACACTCGTGGCTCGGCTTCGCCGCTCCACGCCCTCAATCGTGCACCCGGTTCTCGACGGTGAAGTCGCACAGGTCGCCGACGCGACCTTCGAGCGCGTCGCGCCACTCGTTCCAGGCGGTGAGCACCTGGACCAGGATACGGTCGTCGCCCTCGGGCCGGAAGCGGAAGGTGGCGTGGCGCCGCTGCGAGTCCTGCTCGAAGACGGCGAGCGGTCCTCTCGCGCCCGCGCTCCCGTGCGCCGGCCCGCCTCGGGTCCGGCTCCATCGAGCCGGTTCTTCGCCACCGCCCTCCGCGTGCGCCAGCCTCTCCTCGAGCGCGGCGCGCTCCTCGGGGCGCGGCACGCCGTTCCACTGCACGAAGAGGAGGCGGTGCGAGGGCTCCGCGAAGACGGCGAGAGCGCGATACCGGGCCGAGCCGTCGGTCTCGTATTCGACGACGAGACGATAGAGGTCCTCGCCAGGGAGGCAGCGGCCACGCACGACCAGCCGGGAGGGATCCGGCGCCGCCCAGATCTCGGGCGAGAAGGCCGGGCCGGCGTCCTCGTTTGACAGCGTGCCCGGCACCAGCCCCTCGTCCTGACCGAGCGACGGACCCGCGAAGAGCGCGCCACCTACGGCGACGGGGAGGACGAGGCGCGCCAGGATCGTCGTGCCGTGGCTCATTCGCGATGCGGGTCGGATCGCCTGCTCTTCTCGGCGATCCTGGGTCGGTGGAACCAGATTGTAGAGCGAAGCGAGAATCCCCGGATCGGTGGCACCTCGGTCAGTGGACCGTCTCGCGGGGATCGTGAGTGACGTCGTCGAAGCGCGCGGTGTCCTTGAACGCCGCGTCGTCGAAGCGGGCGACCGGGATCGCGACGGCTGCCGCGGCCGCCTGCTCCTCCTCCTCCCACCGCCGCCGGATCGCCGCGTCGCGCTGGCGGCGGCGCACGCCGGCGAGCACCGCGAGCGCGGTGACCGCCGCCCACAGCGCGGCGCCGCTGGTGAGAAACGGCATCCAGCGGTACCACAGGCGGTAGCGCGACCAGAAGCCTGCCTGCGCCTCCCACAGCGAGACGCCGGCGACCGACGCGAACGCGTCGTCGAACGCCTCGCCGGCGGCCACGCGCTCGAGCGTCGCCGGCACCAGCCCCGGCCCATGACGCCGCACCAGATGGTGCACCAGCGCGCCGGAAAGGGCGTACGCGGTGGCGACCTCGGGGGCGCCGCCGTAGAAGGCGGCTTCGAGCTCGGCGGTCGAGCCGGGCGCTCCGGACACCGCGCCCAGGACGACCCGCGAGCGATCGCCCAGCGACCAACCGCGCGATGCGAGGAGCGCGAGGCCCTCGTCGAACCACCTCGGTAAGCCGCCGTCGCCGGCGGCGCGCGCCGCCAGGAGATGCATGACCTCGTGCAGGAAGAGCACGTCGAGCGAGTCGTACGGGTAGTGGGGCACGCGCTCCGGGAGAAGCACCGCGAGATCGCGGCTCGCGACCGCGTAGCCGGCGATCCCGGCGGGCACGCCGCGCGCGAGCGGATGAGTCTCCGCGGCCAGCACCACCTGGATCGGCGCTCCGGCCGAGCGCAGCCCGACCAGATCCATGAGCGTGCCGAGGCGCGCCGGGGCGGTGCGCTCCAGGCGCTCGGCGGCCGACTGGTAGCGGGGGGGCGCCTCGAAGAGAAGGCGCGGTGTCGCGGACGGAGTCCCCGTGGCCTCCGGCGCCGAGAGGTCGCCGCCGAGCCCCTGGGTGCGCTCGGGGCCGCGGGTCCCAGGCACGCCGATCGCGATCGCGAGCGCCAGAGCGAGCGCACAGACGACCGCGACCGCGACCCCCAGAGCGGATCGGTTTCCAGGGTGCATGCCTCATCGTATCGGGCTGGGGCGGCTGTACTCGCATCGCCCGCCACACTCCGACTCCCGACCATCGTGCGACTGGGGGGCGGTCGAATCGGAGCCGCGTGGCGCGGCAGGTGCAACCTGGCGTAACGTCCAGCTCGTGCGCGGAGGGGGCGTGCGCCGCGCCCTCGAGTGAGCAGACCCAGCCGCCGGCGAAGACGCCCCGTTCGATCGCACCCGCGACACCGCCATGAAGTTCCTTCCGAGCGAGATCGCCTACCTCCTCACCGAGGGCGAGATCCGCAGCAACCTGCGGGCGCTGGGCAAGTACCTGGCTTTCCTCGCTGGCCTGATCGCGCTCTACACCGTGCTCTTCCACTGGATCATGTGGGAGGCCGAGGGGGTGCGACACACCTGGCTCACGGGCCTCTACTGGACGCTGACGGTGATGACCACCCTCGGCTTCGGAGACATCACGTTCCAGAGTGACGTCGGCAGGGCGTTCAGCCTCCTGGTCCTTCTCTCGGGCGTCGTCTTCCTGCTCATCGTCCTGCCGTTCGCCTTCATCCGCTTCTTCTACGCTCCGTGGCTCGAGGCGCGCATCCGGCAGCGCGCGCCGCGCGCGGCGCCGGCGCGGCTCGCCGGTCACGTCATCCTGTGCCGGTACGACGACATCGCGCGGATGGTGATCGAGCGGCTCCGCATACTGGAAATTCCCCATCTGGTCCTGGAGCCCGACCCGGCGGTCGCGGCGAACCTGTTCTCGGACGGCGTCTCGGTGGTGGTGGGCGACCTCGACGCGGTGGAGACCTACGTCGCCGCCGGCGCGCCGCGCGCGCGTGCGCTGGTGGCGAACGTGGGCGACGCCGCGAACACGAACATCACGCTCACGGTGCGTGAGGTGGCAGCCGAGCTCCCGATCGTCGCCATCGTGGAGGAGGACGACTCGGAGGACATCCTGCAGCTCGCCGGGGCGACCCACGTCCTGCCTCTGAAGCGCCAGCTCGGCGAGCAGCTCGCCATCCGCGTCAGCGCCGGCCACGCGCACGCCCACGTCATCGGCCGCTTCAAGGATCTGCTGATCGCCGAGTTTCCGGTGCACGGCACTCCGCTCGCGGGCCGCACCATCCGTGACGCCCGGCTGCGCGACGCCCTGGGCGTCAACGTGATCGGCGTCTGGGAGCGCGGTCGCCTGCGATTGGCCAGGCCGGACACCGTCCTCACCGACGTGAGCGTTCCGGTGGTGGTGGGGACGGTCGAGCAGATCACCGAGCTCGACACCTACCTCGTGATCTACGACGTCAACTTCAACCCGGTCCTGGTCTTGGGGGGAGGCAAGGTCGGGAGCGCCGCCGCGGGCTTCCTCAAGCGCAACGGCATGCCGGTCCGCATCGTGGAGCGGGATCCTTCGATCGAGCGGTACCTCCAGGGCTTCGCCGACGAGGTCATCGTCGGCGACGCCGCCGACCGGGAGGTGATGGACCGGGCCGGAATCGCCGAGGCTCCCTCGGTCCTCCTGAGCACCAACGACGACGCCACCAACATCTACCTCGCCGTGTACTGCCGGCGTCTCAACCCCAACGTGCGCATCGTGAGCCGCATCACGCACGAGCGGAACCTGGAGTCGATCCATCGCGCCGGCGCCGACCTGGTCCTGAGCTTCGCGGGCCTGGCGATCGAGTCGGTCACGGCGGTGCTCCAGGGCCGCGAGCTGGTGCTCTTGGGGCAGGGCGTCGAGTTCTTCGCGCTGCCGGTCACCTCCGCCCTGGACGGCAAGACCCTGGCGCAGAGCGCGATCGGCGCCCGCACCGGCATCAACGTGATCGGGATCAACGACGGCGCGGATTCCGTCGTCAATCCGCCGGCGACCCGGACGCTCGAAGCCGGCCAGAGCCTGCTCGCAGTGGGCACCGCGGAGCAGAGGGCCGAGTTCGCGAAGCTGTTCGGCGCAGGGGTCGCGTGACGAACGCGCGCTGCGGCTAGACTGCGCGGGTATGTCCCTGCTCGGCGCCGCTGCCAGGGCGGTGGCGCGAAGGTCGCGATCGAGCGCCCTGACCGTGGCGGTGCTCGCGCTCGGCATCGGTCTGGTGGCGGCCATGGCGAGCGTGCTCCGCGGCGTGTGGTTGCGCGGTCTGCCGTTCCCCGACGGCGATCGCATCGTGGCGTTCTCGACCGGGTCCAGCGCCGCGTACGCGATGAGGCCGGACGACTGGCGAGCGATCCGCGACGCGCAGCGCGCTCTCTCGGAGGTGGCGGCCTTCCGCACCTTCAATGCGGTCGTGACCGAGCCGTCGCGGTCACGGTTGCAGCGCTCGGTGGGCACGACCGTCACTTACGTCACCGCCAATCTGTTCCCGATGCTGGGCGTCCAACCCATCGTCGGCCGCGGCTTCGCGGTCGCCGACGAGGACCCCGGGGCCGCGCCGGTCGCTCTGCTCAGCTACTCGCTGTGGCAGCGCGAGTACGCTGGCGCTCCCGATGTGGTGGGCCGCGTGGTGGAAATCAACGGCGAGCCCACGATCGTGGTCGGCGTCATGCCGAAGGGGTTCCACTTTCCGGTGCGCCAGGAGATCTGGGGGATCCTGCGGTTCGCCGGCCGCCCGTGGTCGGCCAGCGGGCTCTTCGCCGTGGGCAAGCTCGGTGCCGGCGCCTCCCCTCGCCAGGCCGCCGCCGAGCTGGGTGCGCTCGTCGCGCGGCTCGACCTGGAGAGCCCACTCGGTGAAGCGCGCCAGCATCGCCTGGAGCCGTACGTCGATGCCGTGCTCCACTCGGGGATGCAGCGGGCTCTTCGTCTGATGGCGGTGGCCGTCGCCGGAGTGCTGTTGGCGGCGTGCCTCAACGTGGCGGGTCTTCGCCTCGTCGACGCCGCAGCGCGCGAGTCCGAGCTGGCCGTTCGCAGCGCTCTCGGCGCGAGCCGAGCTCGCCTCACCGCGCTGCTCTTCGGCGAGGCGCTCTGCCTCGCCGGCGCGGGGGTCCTCGGCGGGTTGGGTGTGGCGTGGGCGCTGGTCGAGCTCGCGGCGCGACGGCTGGTGGCCGGAGGACCGCTGCGCAGCTCGTTCTGGATCGACGTGCGGCTCGACCCACAGGTGCTCGGGATCGCCGCGCTCGCGGGCGGGGCGGCGGCTGTGCTCGGAGGCTTGACCCCGGCTCTCTGGAGCTCCGCCCGAGCCGCTCTGCGGTTGCGAGCACGGTCGTCCGATCCGCTGCCCTCGTCCGCGATGGTGAGGATCGTTCTCGCGGGGCAGATCGCGGCGGGCTTCGTTCTCCTGCTCTTCACCGGCCTCATGGCGAGCACGGCACTGGCGCTCTCGCGCCCCGCGCTCGGGTTCGATCCGGCCGGGCTGGCGAGCGCGATCGTCTACCAGCCGCAGCTCGACACCCCCGATGCCCGACGGGCGTTCAACCAGCGACTGCTCGCGAGTCTCGAAGCGCGTCCGGAGATCGAGACCGCGACGCTGGCGTCCTTCTGGCCGTGGGGAAGGTCCTCGGCGGCGGGAGGAGGTCCTCGCCGCACGCCGATCGTCGTCGAAGGATCCTCCGGTCCTCCTCGCGCAGAGCCTCCGGCGGTGCCTCACCTGCAGGTGATGCCGGGGTTCTTCGCGGCCATGCGATTGGCCCTGCTCGAAGGCCGCGCCTTCGATGGTGCCGATCTTCACGCCGCGCGCTCGCTCGAGGACGTGGGTGGGGAGAGCGGGGATCGCGCCGCCTCGCCGAGGCCGGTCGTGGTGAGCCGGTCCTTCGCGCGCCGTCATCTCGACGGCGCGGCGGTGGGGAAGGTGATCCAGCTCGGGGCGCCCGAGAGCCGGCGGGTCGAGATCGTGGGCGTGGTGGCCGACCTCGGCATCGAGCGCGGCAGCGATCCGAGCGCGGCGGCGATGATCTACGAGCCCTACCTGGTGGCGTCGCGCAGCGGCGGCTTCCTCGTGGTGCGCGGGCGCGGTGCAGCCTCGTCGGTCACGAGAGCGATCGACCGGGCGATCGCCGACGCCGACCCGCGGGCGGCGGCGATCGATCATCAGACCTTCGACCAGGCGATGGCCGAGTCGACCTGGATCGAACGCCGTCTGGCGCAGGTGCTGTCGCTGTTCGCGATCGCGACCCTCCTCGTCGCCGCGTGCGGCCTCTACGCGGTGCTCGCCTCGACCGTCGAGCGGCGAGCGCGAGAGTTCGGGATCCGACTCGCGGTGGGTGCGACCCCAGGGGACGTTCGCGCGCTCGTCCTTCGCGCCTGCGGCGGGCACCTGCTCCTCGGCGTTGCGACCGGAGCGGCTCTCGCTGCGCTCCTCTCTCGCTTCCTTCAACCGTTCCTGTACCGCGTCGAGATCTGGGATCCGACGATCTCGGCCATGGCGATCGCAGCCGTGGCACTGACCGCGGCGGTCGCGAGCCTCAGGCCGGCGCACGGGGCGGCGAGGACGGATCCCGCGATCACTCTGCGAGCGGAGTAGCCGCCTCGCAGCCTGCGCGTCCGGTGCGCCATGCCGGCTCCAGCACCGGTGGAATCGGCGCCGGCGGGGGACTCGCCGTGCTCGCGCCAGGGGTGGGCGGGCCGTTGGTCGGCGCCGCCCTGATCGGCCGTGTCGGCGCGTGGCACGGTAAGTGCAGCTTCGCCTCAGCGGGGTAGCGGCGAGGAGGCGACCATGCGACGACTCACTCCGTTGCTCGCCCTGGCGGCGCTCGTGCTCGCGGCCGGCTGCAGCTCCCTCTCGGAGCTCGGCCGCGTGGTCCAGGCGCCTCGCTTCTCGCAGGCCGACGGACGCCCTGCCGAGCTGAGGGTCGTGGCGCCGTCGGAGCGGAGCCGCGCCGGGGGCGCCGCGGTGCGACTCTGGGCGGAGATCGAGAACCCCAACCCGTTCGGGGTGAAGCTCGGTCGCCTCGACGGCACGCTTTTCCTCGAGGACACGCGCGCCGCGGCGAGCGTCGACTTTCCCCTGGGTCTAGAGCTCGGCGCCCGCGACCTGGCGGTGGTGCCGCTCGACGTCACGATCGACTTCGACGACCTGTCCGCCGTCGCGGACGTGGTGCGCCACGCGCTGGACGATCGCGAGGTGGGCTACCGCCTCGAGGGAACGATCGGCCTCCACGCCGGGCCCTTCGGCGCCGTCACGTTCGGGCCGATGGACGTGCTGGAGGGAGAGCTCGACGCGACGGTGCTGCGTTAGCTCCGGAACGTGCCGTGCGGCGCTCTCTCTCCGCGTCCTTCTCCCGACGCGCTCGGTTCGAACCGTCCGTCGATGTGGGGGCGAGGCCGGGGCTCCTTCATCCCAAGCACGGCGAGCGACTGGCCGACCGAGACCTTGCCCGTGCCCGCCGAGATCCCTATCTACGACGTCGAAGAGTGGCGGCAACTCGCGGGTTCCGCGAGCCGCTTCGCTCGGGTCCTCGCCGACGAGACGGTCTGGATCGTGGGAGATGCTCGGCTCGGGTGAGTCCGGGCACGTCTCGCGGTCCCGCGACAACAGAGTCCGCGGTGGTGTCGCTTACGGCCGGAGGAGCGGGGCGACTCGACTAGGAGATAGGCGATGGTGCCCAGGGCCGAGTCAGTAATCCTCGTCGGTTTCCTCGTCGGAGACGATCGGCTCGGCCAGCAGGTCACGCCAGAGATCGAAGGCTTCTTTGCTTGCACCCAGGCGTTGCAGTGCGACTGAGACGGGCCCAGTCTCGGTTCGAAGCTCGGGTCGAGCGAGCAGGAGCCGCCGAACGTCGGCGAGATCGGTGCCTCCCTTCGGAGCGAACCTCCGTCGCGTGAGGGCGATGACCTTCATCGCCACCAGGACCTCGACCGAAGCGTAGCGAATACCGTCTCGCTCAATGGCTTCTTCGAGAGGCAGGATGGCGCGCCGCACGTCGGCGAGGTGCCGATTGCCCTGCGCGCGCACTTGATAGATGCGGAACGCGCGGCCTCCCCCCAAACTTCGCGAGCGCACGGCGATGCCCAACCGTTCGTGGAGGTATGCTTTCAGAGCTTCCGCGAGCTCGCCTGGGCGGTCGGACAGGAGGTCGACGTCCTGTGTCATCCGTGGAGCCTCGGTGTGGAGGTTCACGGCTTGCGCGCCAAACACCACTGTGTCCTTTCTGCCCCGACAGAAATCGAGAATCGACTCCTGCACGGCGCTGAGCGGCAAACGCTCACGCATGTGGTACTCGCTTGCGGTGAGCATGTGCCACCCGCGAACGATCCTAGCAGCCGTGCGGGGGCGCAGCTCTAGACGCTGCATGCCAGGAGGTGGCGCCGAGCTAGGTTTTCCCGTCGTAGGGGACGCAGGCCCACCGTCCAGCAAGCGCTCGCGCAGGGCGGGCGCCTCGCGTCTCCGCG
>DATKDQ010000156.1:0-2682 GCA_035544635.1 Thermoanaerobaculia bacterium | reverse complement strand
GATCTGGATCTCGACGGCGACCTCGACGTCGTCGTCGCCAATGGGCACATCATCCACAACATCGAGGCGTGGAAGCGGGGCGGCACCTACCAGCAGCGAAACCAGATCTTCGAGAACCTGGGCGACGGCCGCTTCCGCGAGGTGGCAGCGAGCGGTGTCGACGTGGTGCGGGCGAGCCGTGGTCTGGCGGTGGGCGATCTCGACGGCGACGGAGACCTCGATCTCGTGATCAGCAACTGCGACGACCGGGCGGAGGTCTACGAGAACCGAAGCGACCGCGGGCGGTTTCTGCAGGTGGACCTCGAGGACCGCACCTCGGGCAATCGCGCCGGCATCGGCGCCCGTCTCGAGCTCCTGCCCGGGGGCGGCAGCCAGCCCGGTGAAGCGCAGCGACACCCGGCCCGAGCCCCCGAGGTCCAGGTGCGGGAGGTGAGGACCGCGTCGTCCTATCTCTCGCAGAATGCGACCACGGTGGTGTTCGGTCTGGGCGCCGCCCGGCGGGTCGAGCGCCTCGAGGTGAGCTGGCCGCGCGGGGGCCGTCTGATCGTGCACGACCTGCCCGCCGATCGGAGGGTGCGGCTTGTTCGCGAGTAGGCAGCGCCTCCGCCGGGTGGGTCCGGGGTTCGCGAGCGCGCTGCTGCTCGCCGGCACGGCGTGGGCTTCGGGCCTGGAGCTGCGTGAGGTCTCGCACGCCTGGGGCCTCGACTTCCGCCATCGGCACGGCGGCTCCGGCCAGCGCTATATGGTCGAGACCATGGTCGGTGGCGTGGTGGTCTTCGATTACGACGGCGACGGCGACCCCGACGTGGTGTTCGTCGACGGCGGGCGCCTGCCCGGCTACCAGGGAGAGGAGCCCCGCACCCGACTGTTCCGCAACGAGGGGCGGGTAGGGGACGCGGGAGCGCTGCGCTTCGTCGACGTCACCGACCGAGCGGGGCTCACCCTTCCCGCCTACGGCTGCGGCGGTGCCGCCGGCGACGTCGACGGCGACGGCGACCTCGACCTCTACCTGACCGCCTTCGGCCCCAATGCTCTGTATCGCAACGAGGGGGACGGGACCTTCACCGAGGTGGGCGCCGCGGCCGGGGTCGACGATCCGCGCTGGAACGCCTCCGCGGCCTTCGGCGATGTCGATCGCGATGGCGACCTCGACCTCTACGTCGTGGGATACGTCGACTTCGCCCTCGACAACCAGAAGATCTGCGGCGAACCGGGCCGGCCGGGCTACTGTCACCCCGGTGTGTACAACGGGCTGGCCGATCGCTTCTACCGCAATCGCGGTGACGGCACCTTCTTCGACGACACCGCCGCCGCGGGGCTCTCGGGCCCGGAGGAGGCGGGGCTGGGCGTGGTGCTCGCGGACCTCGACGGCGACGGCTGGCTCGACATCTACGTCGCCAACGACAAGGATCCGAACCTGCTGTTCCGCAATCGGGGCGACGGCACCTTCGAAGATCTCTCGCTGCTCTCGGGCACGGCGTACGACCCCAACGGCGTGTCGGAGGCGGGGATGGGAGTCGAGGCGGCCGACCTCGACGGCGACGGTCGGCTCGACCTGGTGGTGACCAACTTCGCCCTGGAAACCAACGCGCTCTACTGGAACGCCGGGAACGACATCTTTCTCGACCGTCGTTTCGTGAGCGGCTTCGCCGAGCCGTCGCTGCGCTACCTCGCCTTCGGAGTCGCCGCCGTGGACCTCGATCACGACGGCGACCTGGACGTGGTGATCGCCAATGGCCACATCCTGGACAACGCCGCCGAGCTGAGCCCGGTCAAGGAGTACGCCCAGCGCAACCAGGTGATGGAAAACGTGGGCGGCGGGCGCTTCCGCGAGCGTACCGACGTCGGGCTCGATGCGGTACGGGTGAGCCGCGGGCTCGCCACCGGCGACTTCGATCTCGACGGCGATCTCGACCTGGTGATCGTGAGCTCCAATCAGCCGGCGGAGGTGTACGAGAACCTGCGCGGCAGCCGGAGCGGCGGCTGGCTCCAGGTCGACCTCGAGGGGCGGCGCAGCAACCGCTCCGGGATCGGCGCGCGACTGTCGCTGCGCGAGGGCGGGCGCGCCCAGTTGCGGGAGAGGCGCACCGCCTCGTCCTATCTGGCGCAGAACGACCTGGCCGTGCACTTCGGAGTGGGGGCCGCGCCGGCGGTCGATGCGCTCGAGGTGCGGTGGCCCAGCGGCCTGGTGCAGATCCTCGAAGGCGTGCCGGTGCGCTACCGGATCCTGGTGGTCGAGCGGTAGCGCGACACGCCGCGGGTAGCGTCGAAGCTGTGCTGCGGCTAGTCCGAGTGACTGCGTCCCATCTGTGCGGGGCGCGAAGCGCCGGCGCCGTCCTCGGCGCCAACCAGCAACTAGCCGGAGGAACGTGCTATTCAGCACGTTCCGGAGGCTACTAGCTCCGAAGATGGTGTTCACCGTCCTGGATGCTCAGGAGGAAACGCCGCAAGGCGTCGTCCTCTGCGGGGATGGCCTCCACGGTCTCGGGCCGCGACATCGGCTCCGCCAGAGCGGGGGGCAGCTCGATCTCGATCCCCGCTGCGGCTTCGACGGCGGCCGGGAACTTGGCCGGATGTGCGGTGGCGAGGACGATGCCCGGGCTTCCAGCGTGCTCCGCCCGGAGCGCCTGGATCGCGAGCCAGCCCACGGCCGTGTGCGGATCGAGCAAGTAGCCGTGCTCA
>DATKDQ010000155.1:0-6059 GCA_035544635.1 Thermoanaerobaculia bacterium | reverse complement strand
CATCTCGGCGACCGGCACTTCGAGACCGGGACGACGACGGTCCTGCCGTTCCGGAGGTTCTGCAAGGAGCTGAACCTGCCCTGAAAGGCACTGTCGATGCCGCGCGCCAGCGCCTGCATCTCGAGGTGGCCGGGGCGATGGCCGAGCGAAGGCGGGAACTCCCTCCCGCCGCTTTCGTATTTGCCTGAGGAGGTCGGATGATCGAAACGTTCGGCAGGGACGTTCGCTACGCGATGCGCTGGCTGAGGCGCAGCCCGGGCTTCTCGCTCGTCGCCATCCTGTCGCTCGGTCTCGGCATCGGTTTCAACAGCGCCATCTTCGCTGTCGTCGACTCCCTGCTTCTCCGGCCGCTGCCCGTCGCTGCGCCGGATCGTCTGGTCGAGATCTACACCAGCAGTCCGGACGGCGATACCTACGCCACCTCCTCGGTCCCGGATTATCTGGACTTCGCCGCGCGCGCCGGCCTCTTCGATGGCATCGTCGGCTACTCGCCGATGTTTGCCGCCGTCAACCGCGGCGATCGAGCGCGCCTCCGGTTGGGCGAGGTCGTCACCGGCTCGTACTTCCAGGTGCTCGGCCTCGACGCCGCCACCGGGCGCACACTGCTGCCGTCCGACGATGTCGCCGGGGCGCCGCGGGTGGTGGTGCTGTCACACGCGTACTGGCGGCGGGAGCTCGGCGGCGACCCTGGCGTCATCGGGCGCACGCTGAGGATCCGCGGTCAGGTGTACGACATCGTCGGCGTCGCGCCGGCCGGGTACACCGGCATGGTGCAGATGTTGTCGCCCGACCTGTTCATCGCCGTGGCACACACCGAGGACGTGGAGCCGGCCGGCATTCAGAGCGTCGTGCCGTCGCCGACCGGCACCAGCCGGCTGGATCGACGAGGGCAGCGCTGGCTCTTTCTGAAGGGGCGGCTCAGGCCCGGTGTCACGGCCGACCAGGCCCAGGCCAACCTGCGGGTCGTCGCCGCGCAACTTGCCGCCGAGCATCCGACGACGAACCGGGATCGTCAGGTGTCGGTGATCCCCACGACCGACGTCCGCGTGCATCCGCAGGCGGATG
The DNA here is from genome assembly GCA_035544635.1 of Thermoanaerobaculia bacterium. Taxonomy (GTDB): domain Bacteria; phylum Acidobacteriota; class Thermoanaerobaculia; order Multivoradales; family Multivoraceae; genus DATAFT01. The sequence goes on along the minus strand of DATKDQ010000155.1, from coordinate 4,994 downwards.
GCACCCTCAGGTGGGCCGTGACCGGCACCATGGCCGCCGTCGGTCTGGTGCTGCTCGTGGCGTGCGCCAACGTGGCCGGCATGCTGCTCGCCCGCGCGTCTGCGCGCCAGAGGGAGATCAGCGTGCGCATGGCCGTCGGTGCCAGCCGCGGCCGCCTCGTCCGACAGCTCCTCACCGAGAGCGTCGTGCTCGCCGGCCTCGGCGCGGCGGTCGGGCTGGCGTTCGCCTGGTGGTTCACACGCCTGATCTCGACGCTCAACCTGCCGATTCCGGTCCCGCTGGCCATCGACGTGTCGCTCGACTGGCGGGTGCTCGCGTTCACGGCCGCGGCCGCCACGGCAACCGGCGTCGTCGCCGGCCTCGTTCCGGCCCTCCGTGCCTCGAAGCCTGACCTGGTGCCCGAGCTCAAGGGCGAGAGTTTCGCACGGCGTACTGGCCGGCGCCGCGTCGCCCTGCGCGATGGCCTCGTCGTCGCCCAGGTTGCCGTCTCTGCGGTGCTCCTGGTGGGTGCGGGCCTCCTGCTGCGGAGCGTCGGCGCCGCCGAGCGCGCCAGTCTGGGTTTCCGCCCCGAGGGGCTCGCCGTAGTCGGCGTCGATCTCGGCATGCTCCAGTACGACGATGCTCGCGCCGAGCGGTTCTTCGAGCAGGCGGACCAGCGTTTCCGCGCGATGCCAGGCGTGGTGTCGAGCGCCAGGGCCTCGCGGTTTCCGTTTTCCCTGAACTTCAACCGCAGCAACATCGCGGTGCCGGGCCACCAGCAGTCGCCGGACGAGATGGGGCGGCCGATCGACTCGGCCGAGGTCTCGCCGTCGTACTTCGAAACCCTGGGCGTCGCAGTGCTGCAGGGTCGCGCCTTCCTCGAGACCGATCGGATCGACACACCCCGCGTGGCCGTCATCAACGAGACCATGGCACGGCAGTACTGGCCGGGCGAGAGCGCCGTGGGCGAGCTGGTCTACCGCCGGACGCTCTCGAGCGGGCAGCCGCTGGAGATTGTCGGCGTAGTAGCCGATCACCGCCGCAACACGGTCGGCGAAGCGCCCGGCCCCGCCATCTTCACGTCGACCGCGCAGTCGCCCTCCACCTACGCTGTGCTCGCCGCACGCACGAGCGGCGATGACAGAGCGCTGCTCGACCAGATGCGCCGCACGCTGCTGTCCATGGAGCCCGACGTGCTGTTCCTCGACAGCCAGACGATGAAGCAGCAGGTGTCGGCGACGCTGTTCCCGGTGCGGGCGGCGGCGGTGCTGGTGAGCGCCTTCAGCGGCGTCGGCCTCCTGCTGGCCGCCATCGGGCTCTACGGGGTGATCGCCTTCTCGGTGTCGAAGCGCACGCGTGAGATTGGCATCCGGATGGCCATGGGTGCAGGTCGGGCCGACGTGCTCGGCATGGTGATGCGGCAGGGGCTGGGCGTTGCAGCAGTGGGATTGATCGTGGGTCTCGGGCTCGCCTCCGGCGCGGCGCGGGTGGTGGCCGGCGCCCTCTACGGCGTTGGCGTCGGCGACCCGGTGGCGTGGGGCGCGGCGGCGGTGGTGCTGCTTGGCGTCACCGCGCTCGCCAATCTGGTACCCGCGCGGCGCGCGATGCGCGTCGATCCCGCCCAGGCCCTCCGGAAGGAGTAGTCCGCGGCTCCGGCGATCTCCTCCCCACCGGAGGCGCAGGCGCGCGGTGTCGCGGATCGCTGCTATCCTCCCGCTCGAGGATGGGGCGCCGCCGGCTTTCAGCAGCACTCGCGCGCCGCAGCCGTTCCGCCCGTTCGCTCCACCCTCCGTCTCTCCGGCTCGCCCGACTCGTTTCTTCCCGGTTCACCGGGCTGCTCTCGGCTCTTCCGCTCCTCTCCCTCGCGGCCACCGCTCCGCTTCACGCCTGGAGCGAGTCGAGCCAGGTCGCGATCGCGACCGCGGCGGCGCGCGTGGCGCCGCCCGAACTGGCGCGCCAGATCGACAAGCACCGGTCGAGGTACCGCGAGGGGGTGCTCGCGCCGTTTCGCGACGGCGAACCGGCGCGCCACGAGAAGAACCCCGACGGCAGCGGCGTGCTCGATCGCGTCATCGTCGAGGAGGCGAGGCGGGCGATCGGCCTCATCCGCTCGCACCGCCCCTTCTACGACGTCGTCCAGCAGCTCGGTGTGCTGCTCCACTTCGTCGCCGACGCCAACCACCCGCTCCACGCCGCCGAGGGGCCCGGCGAGAGCGGCTACGCCGCCGACTACCTGCGCTACGTCTCGAGTGCCGAGCCGCGGTTCGCCGCGGCCTACTACGGCATCGATCCGAGGCTCGACGGCATGGCGGCGGTCCCGGCGTTCGTCGAGCGCGCGCTCGACCGCTCGCGCGCGCTCTATCCCTTCATCGGCGCCGAGTACCGCCGCATCGGCGGGCGCTCCGGGGTGGGCGTGTTCGACGATCGCTCCACCGCGTTCGGGGTGGCGGCGGTGTCGTTCAGCCGCGCCCTCACCGACGGCGCCGCGATGCTACGCTTGGTGTGGCTCGAAGCGGGCGGCGCCGATCGGCTGCGCCGCCCCGAGCTCGATTCCGATCGGATCGTGAAGCTGCCGCGGGGTAGGACCACCCGCAGATCCCCCTGAAGCCTTCGTTCGATCCATTCCATGGGAGGAGAGATCTCGATGGAGCACCCAGGAACCGAGACCGAGTCGATGCCCGTGCCCAACCCGCCGCCGGCCCCGTCGTCCGCGCCGGCCTCCTCGCCTCGAGAGCACGCGGCTTCCGGACCGAGACGTGCCCTGATCTCGGTGTCGGAGAAGAGCGGCGTCGACGAGCTCGCGCGCGGTCTCGCCGAGCTCGGCTTCGAGATCCTGTCCACCGGCGGCACGCTCCGCCATCTCCAGGAGCACGGCGTCCCCGCGACCTCGGTCGCCGCGGTGACCGGCTCGGCGGAGATCCTCGACGGGCGCGTCAAGACGCTCCATCCGCGCATCCACGGCGCGATTCTCGCCGACCGCGGCAAGGAGTCGCATCGCCGCGAGCTCGCCGAGCAGGGCATCGTGCCGATCGACGTCGTGGTGGTGAATCTCTACCCCTTCGAGCAGACGCTGAGCCGGGCCGGCGCCAGCGCCGCGACCGGCGATCCCGCCGAGCTGATCGAGAAGATCGACATCGGCGGGCCGACCATGACGCGCGCGGCAGCGAAGAACTACCGCGACGTGGTCGTGGTGGTCGATCCCGCCGACTACGAGGAGGTGCTGGCGGCGCTTCGAGCCGGCCGCGGGACCGCACCCGAGCCGCTGCGCGAGCGGTTGGCGAGGAAGGCGTTCCGTCACACCCAGGAGTACGACGCCGCGATCGCCCGCTGGCTCGAGTCCAGAGAGGCGGGCATCGGCGCGACGGCGGGCGCGGGGGCTGGAAGCAGCGCCCCCGGCGTCGCCGGAGCGCACGGGGTCGCCGGCGCGGGCACCGCCGGCCTCGATGCCGCGCCGCCCGAGGCCGCCACCCCCGCGACGGGGCCGCGCACCGAAGCCGAGCGCTTCCCCGAACGGATCTCACTCGAGCTCGTCCGCGAGTTCGAGCCGCGCTACGGCGAGAACCCGCACCAGCCCGCCGCCGTCTATCGCACCGTCGGCGCCGGCGGTCTGGTCGGCTTCATGCAGAAGCTCCAGGGCAAGGAGCTGTCCTGGAACAACATGCTCGACGCCGACGCGGCGCGCAAGCTGGTCGCGCTGTTCGCCGAGCCGTCGGTGGTCATCGTCAAGCACAACAACCCGTGCGGCGTCGGGCGCGGCACCGAGCTCGACCTGGCGTACCGCCGCGCGCTCGAGTGCGACCCGGTGTCGGCGTTCGGCTCCATCGTCGCCCTCAACCGCCCGGCCTCCGGCGAGCTGGCGGCGGCGATGCGCGACCTCTTCGTCGAGGTGGTGATCGCGCCGGGCTTCTCCCGCGAGGCGCTCGAGATCTACGGCCGCAAGAAGAACCTGCGGCTGATCGAGGCGCCACCCTACCGGCTCGGTCCGAGCGACGCGGAGCTGCGCGGGATCGACGGCGGGTTCCTGGCGCAGCGGCCGGACGGCGAGCCCGAGGATTCTGCGGCCTGGCGCACTGTCACCCGGCGCAAGCCGTCGGCGGCGGAGCTTCGCGCTCTGGAATTCGCCTGGAAGGTGACCCGTTACGTCAAGTCGAACGCGATCGTGCTGGCCAACGGCGACCAGACGGTCGGCATCGGAGCGGGACAGATGAGCCGGGTCGATTCCTGCCGCCTCGCGATCCAGAAGGCGGTGATCCCCACCAAGGGCAGCGTCGCCGGCTCCGACGCGTTCTTTCCGTTCCGCGACGGCGTCGACGTGCTGGCCGACGCCGGCGTGAGCGCGATCGCGCAGCCGGGCGGCAGCGTGCGCGACGAGGAGGTGATCGCCGCCTGCGACCAGCGCGGCCTGGCGATGGTGCTGACCGATCGGAGGCATTTCCGGCATTGACCCCTTCCCGCCGCTCCGCGCCTCTCCCGCTCCTCTTCGCGGCGCTCGCCGTTTCCCTCGCGACGCTGGCGGCGGCGCCTCGCGCCGCCGCCGCGGCGGGCTCGCGGGATGCCGCGTGGCAGGCGGTCGAGACCTTCCGCCGCAACCTGGAGCAATCGAGCCCGTTCACCGCGAAGTTCGTGCAGACCTATCTCCCCGAGGGCTTCTCCACGGGTGAACAGGAGTCGGGGCGGATGGCGCTTCACCTGCCGAGCTGCCTGCGTTGGGACTACGACGAGCCCTATCCCAAGAGCTTCATCCTGTGCGGGGACGTGATCCACTACTGGAATCCGGGCGAGAACGAGGGGCACGTCGACGAGATCGACGCCAAGCGCGAGCCCGGGCTCGACCTGCTGCTGGTCGAGGTCGACGAGCTCGAGCGCCGCTACCAGGCGAGCGTCGAACGTAAGGCGTCGGGTGTGGCGATCACGCTGCGTCCGACGGCGAAGAACGAGTTCGTCGCCGAGGCGACCCTCGAGCTGGATGCCAAGCTCGATCGGCTGGTCGCGCTGCGCTACGTCGACCCCGAGGG
>DATKDQ010000154.1:0-9319 GCA_035544635.1 Thermoanaerobaculia bacterium | reverse complement strand
AGCGCCGGCGCGCCCGGGGCGACTCCGGTGCGGCGGATTCCAGGGTCGAGGTCGATGAGCACGCCGACCACGATCCCGGCGGCCTCCGCCGCCTCGCTCAGGACCCGCGCCCCGCGCGCGTTGTCGACCACGATCTGAGCTTTCGGGCTGCGCCGTGCGAGCTCGACCACGCGGGCGATCTTGTCCCGGGTCACCACCGGCGAGGTGACCAGCACCGCCTCGATGCCGGCGTCGACCATCACCTCGGCCTCGCTCACCTTGGCGGCACAGACGCCGATCGCGCCGTGCTCGATCTGCCGCTTCGCGAGCAGCGGGCACTTGTGGGTCTTGGTGTGCGGGCGCAACGCGATGTCCTTCGCCCGCGCGTGGGCCGCCATGCGCTGGAGGTTGCGCTCGAGCGCGGCAGCGTCGACCAGGAGCGCCGGCGTCGGCACCTCGCTTACGGGCAGCGGACGCTCGAGCCGGATCGCCTCCCAGCCGGCGGACGACGGCGCCACGGGCGGAGCGGCGACCGCCCTGCCCTCAGCCGCGGCCTGCATCGCCGCTCCCACCGCCGCAGCGCCGAGAAGATCGCGTCGCGAAAGCTCGCCTCTCATCTCGCACCTCGGTGGTCACCTCGGCTGCCGTCTCAGGAGAACGACTCGATCGCCTTCACCTCGTCGTCGAAGATGTCGAAGATGCCGACGAGGCGGGTGCTCTTGAGCACCTCGCCCACTCGCGGCGAGAGCCCGTAGAGCTTGATCACGCCGCCCCTGCGGTTCGCGCTGGTGTAGGACGACACCAGCTCGCCCACGCCCGACGAATCGAGCACGGAGACATTCCTCATGTCGATCAGGATCTTCTTCTCGCCCGCCGCGATGGCGGACCGGATCGCGTCTCCTGCCTCGGAGTCGCCTTCTCCAATCGACATCCGCCCGTCGAGCTTGATCACGAGCACCTGACCTTCCTTGCTCTGCGAGATCTTCATCGCCGCCGCTCCCCTTCCTGGATCCGCAGCGACGCGCCCTGCCGCCGCCGGGATCGACGCGCGGCCTCGAACCGAGCTGCGGTGTGGCGACACACTGTATCAGCAGGGACCGCGCCATCGACCGGTACATCGCTCCCCGGCGCTGGGGCTCGCGCCGCCGGCGCGGGCCGACGAACGGCCGCGGCGGCGGAGACGGTGAACGCCGCGAGGCTGGCGCCGCGCTGCCGCTTAGGAGCCCGTCCATGCAATGGACGGGCGACTGAGCCGGCGCCCGTCCGCGGGCGCTCGGCGGGAGACATGGCTAGCGGAGGAAATGGTAAACACCATTTCCGGAGCTACGAGCCAGCGGCGCCCTCGTGGACATCGGCGGCAGCGGTGCGGATGCGATCCCACGCCGCGACCACGTGCCTGCGCTCGGTATGGGTCTGGCCCACGCAGAGACGAATCGTCAGCTTGTCGTCGAGCCGGGTCGAGGTGAGGTACAGCCTTCCGCTCCGATTCAGCCGGTCGAGCAGGGCCTGGGTCGCCGCGTCGCCGGCGCGCAGGCGGAAGCAGACCAGGTCGAGGGGAGTCGGCGCCGCCAGCTCGAAGCGGCCATCGGCCTCGATCCACGAGCGCAGCTCCCGGGTCCACTCGACGTGCCGGCGGATGTGGCGGCGCAGGCCGTCCACTCCGTAGTGACGAATGACGAACCACAGCTTGAGCGACCGAAACCTCCGCCCCAGCGGCACGTGCCAATCGCGGTAGTCGATCACCTCGCCCGACTCGGAGGCGCGGTTGCGAAGGTACTCGGGGGTGATGGCGAGCGCTTCGATCAGCGCGCGGCGGTCCGCCACCCACATGCAGGTGCAGTCGAAGTTGGTGAACATCCACTTGTGCGGATCGAAGCAGTAGCTGTCGGCGAGCTCGACACCGTCCTGGAGATGGCGAAGCTCGGGGCACAGTGCCGCCGTCCCCGCCATCGCCGCGTCGATATGCAGCCACAACCCTCGACCCCGGCAGATCTCGCCGATCGCGCGCAGGGGGTCCATCGCCTGCGACGAGGTGGTGCCCACGGTGGCGCAGACGAAGAACGGAAGGAGACCTGCCTCGAGGTCGGCATCGATGTGCCGCTCGAGCTCGTCCGGCCGCATCGCGAAGGCGCGATCCACCGGGACCACGCGCAGACTCTCGGCCCCGATGCCCGCGATCCTGATGCCTTTGGCCACCGAGGAGTGGGTCTCGGTCGACGCATAGGCGACCAGTCCGCGATCGCAGCCCAGGCGGTTCGACGCCCCTCCGGTGGCCCGCTCGCGCGCGGCCAGGATGGCGCAGAGATTGGCGCTCGACGCGCTGTCCTGGATCACGCCGCCGCCGGCGGTGCTCGACTTGAAGCCGGCGGGCAGCCCCATCATGTCGACCAGCCAGTCGAGCAGGTGGGTCTCGAGCTCGGTGCACGCGGGGCTGGTTGCCCACAGCATGCCCTGCACGCCGAGCCCGGCCGACAGCAGCTCGCCGAGGATCGAGGGGCCGGACGCGTTCGCCGGAAAATAGGCGAAGAAGTTGGGGGACTGCCAGTGCGTGACGCCGGGCAGGATCACTCGGTCGACGTCGGCGAGGATGCGGTCGAAGGTCTCACCCTCGGCGGGCGCCGCCGGCGGCAGCGCGGCTCGGATCTCGCCCGGATGCGCACGCGAGAGGACCGGCAGCTCCTCGACGCGCTCGCGATACTCCGCCAGCCAGTCGACCAGGGCATGCCCCCACCGACGGAACTCGTCGGGGGTCATGTGCGCTGACGGCTCGAACGGGGGCTCGGAGCGGGATCCCGACGACACGTTCAGACCTCCGTGGTTCAGTCCTGCCGCCCGCCGCGAGCAGCAGTGGCCCGGCAGTCGGAGCCAGCGGGTCCGTTCGCCGCGGTCCGGGCTGGGCGGAGCCCCGCCTCCGCCCGCCGCGGCTCGACTCAGGTCGCCCCGGTCAACCGGATGCGGACGGTAACCCGCTCGCCGTCGCGCGGCAGCACGCCGTCCCTGACCGCGAAGCGAGTGGTCCCTCTCGCGAAATCGCGAACCGTGTAGCGCGCGTTGCCGATCTTGCCGCCCGGGCACGAGTAGAGACAGACGACGCAGCCCGATCTCCACGCCGGGATGTTCGCGCGGTGTCCGCCGAAGCGCATCTCGAAGCCGACGCCCATTGGATCGTCGACGATCTGGTCCAGACGCAGCCAGCCCCCGTCGGGCGTCGCCCGCACCAGGACCTCGACGGGCGGACCCTCGATGACGCGATCCGGCTTCCAGGAGGTCGGGTCGCGCCGTTCGTCCCAGGTGGCGACGTCGAGCGCGTCGCCGGGCGCCGCACCGAGCGATTCGAGCGCATCGAGCACCTCGACGTCGGACACCTCCGCTCGGAACAGAGCCGCGTCCGCCGACCCCCCGCCCCGCCACACCACGAGGTGATAGCCGGCCATCTCCCCGCCGTCCCAGGCCGCGCTCTGCACCACCGCCGGGAACTCGACGGCACGCTCCTCGGTCAGCACGGCCACACCCGGCGCCGTCGCGCCGCCGGCGCACGCGGTCACGACGGCAAGCATGGCAAGCGCGGCTGGGACGCGCACCCGCCGAGCCGCCACCCCATGACCGAGCGTCGCCGTTGGCACGGAGCGAACGTACAAGGGACGCGCCCGGCGGTCAACGCCCACGGCCGCCGCGTGCGGCTCGTCTGGCGAGGCGCCGCTCACAGCGCCACTGCGAGCGCGCCCGGAACGACGTCGACCCGCTCGATCCACAGGCACAGCGACTCGCCGTCGATCATGACGTCGACTTCGGCATCGAGGTCGAGCTCGAGGCTCCGCGCCCGACGCACCGCGACCGCCGGATGATCGACGTGGGTGCCGGCGAAGATGCGGGGAAACGTTCGCAACAGCTCGAGCCGGCCCACCGGGCCCGCGGTCACGAGGTCGAGGAAGCCGTCGTCGACCAGCGCGCCGGGCGCCATCCTCATGTTGCCGCCGACATACCGGTTGTTGCACGCACAGAGGAGAACGAGCGACTCGCGGCGGGGCTCGCCGCCGTCGAGCGCCAGCCGCAGCGTGAGCGACGAGAGCCGGCCCACCTCGACGAGGACGCCGATCGAGTAACCCAGCTTGCCAAGCGGCTTCAGCCGTCGATTGACCAGCGCGGCGACCGCGGCCGGAAACGCCAGGCTCACGACGCCGAGGGCCCACACCTCGCCGCCGCGGTGCCGGACGCGCAGCAGGTCGACGCGGCGCCGGCGCTCCGAGAGGAGGCCATCGCAGCCGCGGGCGAGGCCGTCGCGGCCGAAGTCCCGGACGAAGGAGTTGCCGGTGCCAAGCGGGAGAAAGCCCAGAACCGGCTCCTGCGCCGCGCCGCGCGAACCAGCGGACGCGGCCTCTGGCGAGCCGCGGCGCGGCGGATGCGCCTCCAGCGCCGCCTCGGGAAGAAGCCCGTTCACGATCGCGAACGCCGTGCCGTCGCCACCCACCGCGAGGAAGCGCCGAGCCCCACCCGCAAACGCATCCCGCGCGATCCTAGTGGCGTCGGCGCCGGAGCGGGTGACGGCGATCTGGAGAGTCTCGCCGGTGCGCGCGAGCGAGGCCCGAAGGGCGGCGAGAGCCGCGGGCGCTCTCCTGCCGCAGCGGCCGCCGCCGGCCGCCGGGTTGACGATCGCCAGCCACAGCCCCTGCGGGCCCCGTTCGCTCAGAGCCACCTGGCGCGCTTGAGCACCCGGTACAGGAGGAGGCAGATGACGGCCGTCCCTGCGGCGACCACCCCGTAGCTGAACCGGCCGAAGAGCTCCGGCATGTGCCGGAAGTTCATGCCGTACCAGCTCGCGATGAGCGTGGGCGCCGCCAGCAGCGCCGCCCAGCCGGCCAGCCGCTTGACCACCTCCCCCTGTCCCACCGACACCATCGCGAGGTTCAAGGTCACCGCCGCCGACACCATCTCGCTCATCGCGTCGGAGGACTCCTTTACCCTGACCACGTGGTCGTGCACGTCGCGCAGGTAAGGCCGCACCTCGTCGCGGATCTGCGCCGAATGCGAGAGCACGAGCTGGTTCGAGATGTCCTGGGCCGGCGCGATCGCGAGCCGCAGCGTGACCAGCTCCCGCTTCAGGTCGTAGAGCCGCTCCACGGTCTCGCGCTTGAACTGGTGCTCGAAGATCGCCGTCTCGAGCGCCTCGAGCTCGTCCTGGAATTCAGCCACGATCGGCTGGAAGTTGTCGATGATGAAGTCGAAGACCGCGTAGAAGCAGTAGCTCGCCCCGAGCGCCAGCAGCTCGGGCTCGCGCTCCACCCGGATGCGCACCGGCTCGTACGAGAGGGAGGGCCCGTGCCGTACGGTCACCAGATAGCGCGGGCCGAGGAAGGCGTGGGTCTCGCCGAAGCGGCACTTCCGGTCCACGACCTGCGCCGTTCGTAGCACGATGAAGAGCGAGTCGCCCCAGACCTCGATCTTGGGACGCTGGTGGGCCTTGTGGGCATCCTCGATCGCGAGGTGGTGGAGCCCGAACTCCTCCTGCAGCTTCAGGAGCAGGGCCTCGTCCGGCTCGTGCAGGCCCATCCACACGAAGGTATCGGGCCGCTCGAGCACGTCGCTGATCTCGTCGAGCGAGATCGGCGGCAGCCGGCGGCCCTTGGTGTCGTAGGCCGAGAGGTTGACCACCATTGGAGTGGCCGAGGGGGCAGCGGGCGGGATGATGGGCCGGGAATCCATTGGGGCAGACCCGAAACCGTGACCGGGACGCGCGAGTCGGTCCTCAGCTCGGCTGCTCGAGGCTGATGCCGGCGACCGGCTTCGAGCCCATCCGCTTGCCGCGCGCCGAGAGTCCCGAGAGCTCGAGCTCGCGCAGATCGAAGAAGTCCTCCTTCAGGCGCTGGAACTTGTGCGGCGCGTAGCGCAGGTGGACGATGCGATCGCTCTCGCCCACGATCACGCGGTCGACGCGCCCGCCCTCCTTGACCAGGCGGTACTCCTTGTCCCGGATGTAGCCCCTGATCTGCACCTTCTTGGCCCAGGCGTGGCGCTCCTCGTCGCGGTAGAGCACGGTGAGCACCGCCCCCTTCTCCTCGTCGAAGCGCTCGATGACGTGGGCGCCCTTGCCCACGAAGAGCTTCTCCTGGGGAACGGTGATGCGATACGTGCCCGCGGCGTCGACCACCAGGATCTTGTCGAACTCGCTCACCTGGAGCTGGAACTTGGTGCCGCGAACCGCCATGCCGAAGAAGCCGCTGTCAGGGTCGTAGGCGAGGCGCAGGTTCTGGAGCGCGATCTCGCGTTTCGAGACCGTCTCGAAGCTCCCCACCTTGGTGCGGCGGGGCCAGCGATCCCCGTACTTCGCGAGCAGCCCCTCGAGGTAGGCGACGGTGGAGTCGGTCAGGCGCCGGAGCTTGCGCCGGCACTCCTTGATGGCAGCCTGGACCTCGGCGATCTCGCGCCGGTTGCGCTCGACGTCGTAGGCCGAGATGCGCCGGATGCGGATCTCGAGCAGCCGCTCGACGTCATCCTCGATCATCGGCCGCACGAAGAGCTTCTGGTACTCGTGCATGCCGTCCCACACCGCCTTGCGAACCGCCTCGACCGTCTTCGCCTTCTCGATGCGCTGGTAGACGCGGCGCTCGATGAAGATCTGCTCGAGGGTGAGGAAGTGGCGCCGGTCCTCGAGCTCGGAGAGGTCGAGCTCGAGCTCGGCCTTGATCTGCTCGCGCAGCCTCTTGGTGAGCCGCTCGAGCATCTGGGAGACCGGCATCTCGACCGGACGGTCGTGGTCGATCACGATCGGGCTCGGAACGATCGAAACCTCGCACTGGGTATAGGCGTAGAGCTGAGGCTCGACCTCGTCGGCATAGCTGCCGCGGGCTAGGTTGAGGACGATCTCGACCTGCTCACCGGTCCGATCCTCGATCGACGCCACCTTGAGCTTTCCCTTCTGCGCCGCGGCCTCGATCGACTGGATCAAGCTCTCGGTGGTGGTCGAGTAGGGAATCTCGCGGACGGTGATCGTCTTCCTGTCGCGCGCGATCTCGAGCTTCGCGCGCACCCGCACCCTCCCCACGCCGTCCTGGTAGTCGGAGGCGTCCATCAGGCCGCCCTGCAGGAAGTCCGGGTGAAGCGTCGCCTTCCCGCCGCGCAGGATCGCGATCTGCGCGCGCAGGAGCTCGCGAAAGTTGTGCGGAAGGATGCGAGTCGACATCCCGACCGCGATCCCCTCGGTGCCGATCATGAGGACCACCGGGACCTTGACCGGCAGAACCACCGGCTCCATGCGCCGCCCGTCGTAGCTCGGGCGGGTCTCGGTGAGCTTCCTGTGGAACAGAGTCTCGCGCGCTAGGTCCGTCAGCCGGCACTCGATGTAGCGCGCGGCCGCCGCCGGATGCCCGGTCATCAGGTTCCCGAAGTTACCCTGCTTCTCGATGAAGTACTCCTTGTTGGCGAGCACCACCAGGGCGTCCGAGATCGACGCATCGCCGTGGGGATGGAGCTTCATGGTCTCGCCGATGACGTTCGCCACCTTGTGGAACCGCCCGTCGTCCATGGCGTGGAGCGTGGCGAGGATGCGGCGCTGCACCGGCTTCATGCCGTCGCGTAGGTCGGGAATGGCGCGATCGACGATGACGTAGCTCGCGTACTCCAGGAAGTTGCGCCGCATCAGCGGCTCGATCGACGGCATCTCCGCTTCCCTAACCTCGACGGTTCCCGTTCGCTGCTCTACCTGCAGGCAACCCGCTCCTCCAACCCCGGGGCCCCACCGCCGGTCGCGCGCCAGCGCTCACACGGTATCGGTGATCAGGTGCTCGACGATGAAGTCCCGCCGCTCCGGCGTGTTCTTGCCCATGAAGAAGTCGAGCGCCTGCGAGACCTCCGACATCTTCTTGATGCGCACCGGCTCGAGACGGATCTCTCCGCCCATGAACTGCTTGAGCTCGCCCGGGGAGATCTCGCCGAGTCCTTTGAAGCGGGTGACCTCGGCGCTCCTGATCTGCACCTGGGCCCGGTCGCGCTCCTTCTCGCTGTAGCAGTAGCGGGTCTCCTTCTTGTCGCGCACCCGGTAGAGCGGCGTCTCCAGGATGTAGACGTGCCCGCGCTGGACCAGCTCCTCGAAGTAGCGCAGGAAGTAGGTCAGGAGCAGGTTGCGGATGTGCATCCCGTCGACGTCCGCGTCGGTCGCGAGGACGACCTTGTTGTAGCGCAGCGACTCGATCGACTCCTCGATGCCGAGCGCGCGCATGATGTTGTAGAGCTCCTCGTTGGTGTAGATGGCGTCGCGCTTCAGCGCGTAGCAGTTCAGGGGCTTGCCCTTGAGCGTGAACACCGCCTGGGTATCGACATCGCGCGCCTGCACCATCGAGCCGCCCGCCGAGTCGCCCTCCGCGAGAAAGATGCTCGATTCCTCCGCCCTCGGATGGCGATCGCCCAGATGGTATTTGCAGTCGATCAGCTTCGGGATCCGGATCGCCGTCTGCTTGGCTCGCTCGCGGGCCTGCTTCTTGACCGCGTTGAGCTCCTTGCGCAACCGCTCGTTGGCGGCGATCTTGTCGATCAGCCCGCTCGCCACCTTCGGGTTCCGGTGCAGCCAGACCGTGACCGCGTCCTTCACCTCCTGGACGATCCAGGGGCGCACCTCGGTCGAGCCGAGCTTGTTCTTGGTCTGGCTCTCGAACACCGGATCCTGGAGCTTGACCGCCACCGCCCCCAGGAGCCCGTCGCGCACGTCGGGTCCGGCGAACGACTTGCGCGCGAACTCGTTGATCCCCTTGAGCAGGCCCTCGCGGAAGGCGCTCTCGTGGATGCCGCCGTCGGTGGTGTGCTGGCCGTTGACGAAGCTGAAGTAGGTCTCGCCGTAGTTGTTGGTGTGGGTGAACGCGAACTCCAGTCGCTTGTCCTTGTGGTGCACCACCGGATAGAGGGCGGGCTCCCCGCCCAACTCCTCCGCCAGGAGGTCGCCGAGTCCGCCTTTGCTCTGGAAGCTGCGGCCGTTGTAGACCAACGTGAGCCCGGTGTTCAGGAACGCGTAGTACCGCAGCCGGTGCTCGATCAGCTCCTCGTTCCACTCGAACTCATCGAAGATCTCGGGGTCGGGCGAGAACTCGACGAACGTGCCGCCACGCGCCTTGGGCTCGGCGCCGCCCTTCTCCGCGACCTTTTGCCCGCGGCTGAAGATCGCCCGCTTGAATTTCCCGTCGCGGAAGCTCTCGACCCGGAAGTGCACCGACACGGCGTTGACCGCCTTGGTGCCGACGCCGTTCAAGCCCACCGAGAACTGGAACACGTCGTCGTTGTACTTGCCGCCGGTGTGCATCTCGGACACGCACTCGACGACCTTGCCCAGCGGGATGCCGCGCCCGTAGTCGCGCAC
>DATKDQ010000153.1:0-2313 GCA_035544635.1 Thermoanaerobaculia bacterium | reverse complement strand
GCCGCGCGAACGCGAGGTGCTGCAACTGGTCGCCGAGGGCAAGACCACGAAGGAAGTGGCTGCCGTCCTCGGAATCAGCGTAAAGACAGCCGAGTCCCACCGGTCGCGGATCATGGCGAAGCTCGACATCCACGAGACGGCGAGCCTGGTGCGGTACGCGATCCGTCTCGGCGTGATCCAGCCCTAGCGGATCCGTGGTCACTACCACGGCCCCGCTAGCTGATGCTCCCCGCCAAGCGCGGCTGCGCCGCGCGGCTCGGAAGCCTTGACCCGGGGACCAACTTGACTCGTCTGTAACGATTTCTGCGGGTCAAGGTTTCTAGCTCCGGAGGGCGCTGGGTGGCACCTTCTTCCGCCAGAGCGTAGCGGCTTCCAGCTTCGTGCCCTGCCGGGCCGCCTGAGAGCCCGGGGTCCTCCCGCTCAGGGCTTTGGCACCTCGACCACCGCGGTGCCGAAGCGCGCGTTGCGCTGGAGCGTGTAGCGCGCATCCATCAGATGGACCTCGAAGCGATCGGGGTGCTCGTCGATCTCGACGAAGAGGAAGCGCGCCCAGGCGAGGAAGCCCTGGATCGACGGCTCGTGGAGCGCCGCGTCGAGGACCGGCCCGGGACGAGGATGAGGACGCGACCAGCCGCTCCATTCCAGGCGCGGCGACGGGTGCCAGCGAAAGCGGCCGTGGCGGATCTCGTCCGGCATCGAGACCACCACCTGGCGCCGCGCGACGGTGACCGGGAGCGGGCCCACCATGAGGGCCTCGACCGGCGGCTCGATCGAGCCGTGGACGACGCCCTTGGCGAGCAGGGAGCCGCCGATCATCGCCACCACGTAGATCGTGAACGCCAGGACGCACGCGGTGGCCGCGCGGCGCCTGCCGGTCTCGGTCCGCGGTCGGCCCGCCATCTTGACCGCCGCGATCGTGACCAGGGCCGCGATCCAGAGCAGCTTCGCCGCGGTCGAATCGGCGGCGGTGATCAGGAGCGCACCGGCGACGGCGGCGAGGATCGCCCACGCCCCGACGCTGCGCCGGTCGGCATGATGGGCGAGGAATACGGCCGCGCCGAGAACGAGCCACGCCCAGGGGTCGATGATGAACAGCGCATCGCCGTAGAACCAGCGCTCATCGAAGGGGTGCAGGAGGCGCACGCCGTAGGTGTTGAGCCAGTCGAGCACGGGATGGGTGAGGGCGCCGAGGTAGGCGAGGGCGAGCAGCGGCGCCAGCGCCGTCGAGCGCGCCGGCGTAGACGCCGGACGCTCGCGCGCCGTCGCGAGCCGGGTCGGCTCGCGATGCGCCGCTTCGCGATGAGCGGGGCCGGGGTGTGGCGATCGCCGATGCGCCCAGTCGCTCGAGTCCGGCGCGGCCGGCCCAGCCTCGTCGTAGGTGGGTGGTGCGCCGGACGCGTCGTGGGCGTCCGCGCTCTGTGCTCCGCGCCGCCGGCCCACCAGCCAGACTGTGACCGCGACCAGCGCGGGGAGCAGCGCGAGCCCGAGCGGGCCGTGGGTCAGACCCCGGCGAAAGTCGAGCGCCGCGTCGCTGCCCCAGAAGTAGGCGGCGACGTCCAGGTCGGGCACGTTGGCCGCAAGGACGAGCGTCGGCAGCGCGAGCCGAGTGTCGCCTCCGAGCCGGGTCTTCGCGAGCGCCGCGCCGAGGAGGGTGTGGGCGAGGGGATCCAATGCGGCCCTCCCTCTAACGCTTGGCGAGCCGGAACGCGGCGGCGTAGTCGCCTCCGACGCCGCGCCCGCCGAGGGTCACGGGGCCGGGCGCGTCGAGCGGCGCCGAGCCCCGGTAGAGCAGCCGGTCGCCGCCGGCGAGCCGCTTCGCGACCGAGGAGCGGACGTCCTCCTCGACCGCGCCGAAGCCCTCGGCGGCGATGTCCTGCAGCTCGAGAGCTCGGGAGGTCCGGCCGAGCACGCTCTGAGCGATGCGACCGAGTGCGTCGCGCAGCGTGTCCCAGGCGTCGGGCCGATCGACGTCGAAGACCTTGAGCTGGAGCGAATGCAGCGAATCGGCGCGGGTGAGGAGCACGAGGCGTTCCCAGGCGTCGATCCGGTCCATGTCGAGGGCGGGCGCGCCTGCTAGCCGGACGTAGAGTGGATGGCGTGTCTTCTTGCGGTCGCACTCCCACCAGGTGTCGAAGCCGGGCATGACCGCGGTATCGGTCGCGAACTTCCCGCTCCGCACCATGCGCACGTCGACCACGAAGCGGAAGTTGGCTCGACTGTTCGGCAGCGTCGCCGGAAACGCGAAGCTCTCGAGCGTGAGCTCGAACTCGGATGCCATCGCCCCTCCTCTCCTGTTCCGTCCCCGCGCCGGCG
>DATKDQ010000152.1:0-19867 GCA_035544635.1 Thermoanaerobaculia bacterium | reverse complement strand
CTGATTCACGACGGCCGGTCGCAGAGCGACATCCGCCAGGGCGTGACCCTCGAGGTGTTCGGCGAGGGCATGTCGATGGGGCCCTTGAACGACGAGATGAAGCGGCTGCAGCGCGAGCAGCAGGACGCGATCCGCTACGAGATCGAGTGGACGACCCTCGGCGAGTACCTCGATTTCCTCGAGCGCTCGGGGGTTTCACCCAACGTCGCGTCGTTCGTCGGCGCGACCACGGTGCGCATCCACGAAGTGGGGTACGCGGACCGACCGCCCACGCCCGAGGAACTCGAGCGCATGCGGGCGCTGGTGCGCACCGCCATGGAGGAAGGGGCGATGGGCGTCGGATCGTCGCTGATCTACGCTCCCGCGTTCTACGCCGAGACCTCGGAGCTGATCGAGCTGTGCAAGGTGGCCGCGGAGTACGGTGGCATGTACATCTCGCATCTGCGCAGCGAGGGCGCGCGCCTGCTCGAGGGGATCGACGAGCTCATCGCCATCGCGCGCGAGGCGGGGCTGCCCGCCGAGATCTACCACCTCAAGGTCTCCGGAAAGGAGAACTGGTCGAAGCTCGATCGGGCCATCGGCAGGATCGAGCAGGCGCGTGCCGCCGGCGTGCGCGTCACCGCCGACATGTACACCTACGTCGCCGGCTCGACCGGGCTCGACGCGACCATGCCGCCGTGGGTGCAGGAGGGAGGGCTCGCCGCCTGGATTGCGCGGATGCAGGATCCCGCCATCCGCCGACGGCTCGGCGAGGAGATGACCACCGCCACCGACCGCTGGGAGAACATGTACCAGGCCGCCGGCCCCGAGGGGATCCTACTGGTCGGCTTCCGCAACCCCGCGCTGCGGCCGCTGATCGGCAGGACGCTGGCCGAGGTCGCGATGGAGCTCGGCAAGGAGCCGTGGGAGGCCGCGATCGACCTGGTGATCGAGGACGGCAGCCGCGTCGACGCCGTGTACTTCATGATGTCCGAGGAGAACGTGCGCCGCCAGATCCCGCTCGAGTGGGTGAGCTTCGGGTCCGACGCCGCCTCGATGACGCCCGAGGGACCGTTCCTCGACGCCAGCACTCATCCGCGCGCCTACGGCAACTTCGCTCGCCTGCTCGGGAAGTACGTGCGCGACGAGAAGCTCCTCCCGCTCGAGGAGGCGATCCGCAAGCTCACCAGCCTGCCCGCGGAGAACCTGGGGATCACCGACCGCGGCAAGCTCGAATCCGGCTACTTCTCCGACGTGGTCGTCTTCGACCCGGCGGAGATCCGGGACCATGCCACGTTCGAGCAGCCGCACCAGTACGCCACCGGGATGGTGCACGTCTGGGTGAACGGCGTTCAGGTCCTGCGCGACGCCGAGCACACGGGCGAGCTGCCCGGGAGAGTCGTCCGGGGGCCGGGCTACAGGGCGGCGGGATCGCGCCAGAGCACCGATACGGGCGGGTGATCCCCGGGGCCGGGAATGGAGATGACGACGCGCGATCTGAAGGAATCGACTCGCCTTCTGGTGGAGGCGCTCGACGACCGCGACGGCCTGCTACTCGTCGTCACCGGCGCCGGGGTGAGCCTGGCGAGCGGCATCCCCACCTTTCGCGGCACCGACCCCGACGCCGTCTGGAAACGCGACCTCACCGAGCTCGCGACCTTCGCGTTCTTCGCGAGCGACCCGGTCGAGAGCTGGCGCTGGTACCTGGAGCGCTTCGACCTCGTCCGCGACGCTCGGCCGAACCCGGCCCATCGAGCGCTGGCCGCGATCGATCGCGCGCGGGGCGAGCGCGGCGAGGACTTCCTCCTGGTCACGCAGAACATCGACACCCTCCACGAGGCGGCGGGCACGTCGCGCCTCCTCAAGGTGCACGGGAGCGCCGACCGGGTGCGCTGCTCGGCTGTCCGCTGCCGACTGGGCGCGCCCAGCGGATCGCTGCCGTTCGGTCGGCTCGACATCGCGTCCTTTCAGGCCGATCCCTCGTGGGAGACGCTTCCCCGCTGCCCCGAGTGCGAAGCGCCGCTGCGGCCCCACGTCCTATGGTTCGACGAGTTCTACGGCGATCACGCCGACTACCAGTGGGATCGGCTGCTCGGCGCCGCCGCCGCCGCGACCACGATCGCCTTCGTCGGCACCAGCTTCTCGGTCGGGGTCACCGACATCATCCTGCAGAGCGGCCTCGCCACCGGCGCCACCCTGCTCTCGATCGACCCCGGCGCGCACCAGCAGCCGCACTCGAGCCTCCGCCACCTCGTGGTGCCGGCCGAGGAGGTCCTCCCTGCGGCGTGCCGCTCCCTGAACATCACCCTGGAGTGACGGAGGGGTGCCTACCTCCCCTTGAACCGAGCCGGGCGCTTCTCCAGAAACGCGCGGATGCCCTCCTGCCCGTCCGCGCTGCGTGCCGCGTCGGCGATGGCGCGTGCTTCGACCTCCATCTGCGACTCGAGCGTCTCGCTCTCGCTCCACCCGCTTCACAGCGCCGTAGGCGCCCGGTCGCTCGTCTATACTCTCTCCGTGCCCGAAGAGCCCTGGAACGTCGGGATCCTGATCTTCGACCAGGTGGAAGTGCTCGACTTCGCGGGTCCCTTCGAGGTCTTCTCGCGCACCCGCGTCGATCCCAGCCGCGAGGCGCTGCGCACCGACCAGGGCGCCCCGTTTCGCCCCTTCACCGTGGCCAAGACGGCGGGGCCGGTCACGGCGACCGGCGGCCTGCGGGTCCTTCCGGACTACGAGTTCGCCGACGCGCCCCGGATCGATCTCCTGGTCGTTCCAGGCGGCTTCGGCACGCGGCCCCTGCTCCAGGACGAGGAGACCCTGGACTGGATCCGCGCCATCGCCCGCGATGCGCGCCAGGTCACGTCGGTGTGCACCGGCTCCATGCTCCTCGCCAGGGCCGGCCTGCTCGAGGGCAAGCGCGCGACCACGCACTGGGCCGCGATTGCGGAGCTCGAGGCTCTCGGCGGCGGCGTCACGGTCGAACGCGGCGCGCGCTGGGTCGACGACGGGATCATCTCGTCGGCCGGAGTGGCGGCCGGAATCGACATGACGTTCTACGTGGTCGAGAAGCTGCTCGGCAAGGAGGTCGCGGACCGCACCGCGCGCTACATCGACTACCCGCGCGGGGCCGCGGCCGGCGGCGTTGGCGCGGAAGCCATCTGATCGGCAGCCGGGCGCGATGAGGGTCGCACTCCAACCCGACGCCGGGGCTCTTCTCCTCGAGTTCGACGCGACCGACGAGATCGAGCGATTCTTCGGCGAGGCCGCGTCGAACCAGGGTTTTTTCCTCGACCTCGAGCAGCCGCCCCGCCAGTATCAGACCTTCCAGTGCACCGCCTCCGGCCCCGACGGCTTCCGCTTCGCGTTCGAGGCAGAGACGATCCAGGTCTTCCCGCGTGCCGCGGGCGTCGGCGCCGCGTTCCAGCTCCACTCCTGGAACGATCTCAAGCAGCGCGAGCTCGAGCGGCGGCTGACGGCGGCGACCAAGGACGACGGCGGCGAGCAGGCCGGCGTGTCGCCGGTCTTCCGCATCAAGACCATGAACCCCAAGCAGAAGGCGCTGCTAGCGAGGAAGGCATCGCGGTCCGAGCGTCAGATCCTGCTGCGCGACCACAACGCCGAGGTGCTCGGCGGGCTGCTCAACCACCCGCGGCTCGAGGAGGCGGAGGTCCTCGAGATCGCGAAGTCGCCTCACACCACGGGCGCCATCATGAAGCGCGTCGCCGACAACAGCAAGTGGATGCAGAACGCCGACATCCGCGTGGTCATCGTGCGCAGCCCCAAGACCCCGACGCCGCTCGCGATCAAGTACCTCTCGACGCTCCCCACGCCCGAGCTCCAGACCCTCGCCAAGATGGGCAATGCGCGCGAGGTGCTGCGCAAGGAGGCGCTGAAGATCTATCTGCAGCGGATCGGTGGGAAGGGCGGGGGGTAGCCGGCGCCGCGGACGGCGCCGCTTCCGGCTACCGCCACCTCATTCGCCCTTCAACGCGGGCAAGAGTGGCGCCGCGAGCGCGCTGCGCACGGCGGCCAGTGCGGCCGCGGTGCCGACCACGACGATGAGGAGCAGCGTCGCCGCGAGCGATCCCCAGGGCACCACCGCGTTGCCGGCGAGGAGATGGGGCGCGACGGCGAGGAGCGCGGCAGCGGCGCCGATCGCGAGACCGACCGCCAGCAGGAGCGTGTTCTCGGCGAGGACGAGCCAGGCGAGGCTCGCGCGCCGGAAGCCGAGCGCGCGCATGGTCGCGAGCTCGCCGCGGCGCTCGAGCACGTTGCGCAGGAGGACCGCGGCCAGGCCGAGCGTGCCGAGCAGGAGGCCCAGCCCGCCCAGCGTCTGGAAGGTCGCGAGGTAGGTGTTGAACACGGCCTGGTAGCGATCGAGGTGCTCGCGCGTCGAAGTGGCGTCGAAGCCGTACGCGCCGAGGCGGCTCTCGAGCGCGGCGGTGAGCTCCTGGTCGCGGCCCGCGGGCGGAGCGAAGAGGAAGAACGAGCGCCCGGTGCGGCTCGGAAACTGGCGCTCGAAGTGCTCCTCGGAGATCAGCAGCTCGCTCTGGAACAGGCTCTTCTCGAGCAGCCCGACCAGGCGCAGGCGGATCGGCTCGCCGCGCTCGTTCTCGATCGCGAGCTCGTCGCCGAGGCCCAGCTTCAGGATCCAGGTCATCGACTCGAAGTCGCCGAATGCCGGGATAGCGCCGCCGTCGAGCTCCTCGCCGAGGAGCGTCCACGGCTCGGCGCGCTCCGCCGCCAGCCTCCGGAAGCGGAAGCCGCCGCGCTCGATCTGCTCGCGCGGGACGCCGAGGATGCGCGGCCGCTCGGGCTGGTAGAGGTTGAGGCAGCTCACGTCGTCGCCGGGGAGGACACGGAACGCGGCGATCGCCGTCTCGCGCAGGAGCGCGGCCTCGTTCGCCCCCAGACCCACCTCGAACGCCGCCTCCTCGGAGGCGAGATCGACGTGCAGCGGCACCGCGGACTGCGCTACCACGGTGTAGCCGCCGGCCGGCGATTCGAGCGCGGCGACCTCCTCGCCATAGCGGAAGCCGTTGGCCGCGACCGCGACGATGACGAAGGCCGCGGCGGCCACCAGCGCCGCCGACAGCAGGCTCCGGCCCGGGTGAAGCGTGGCGTTGCGGGCCGCCATCGGAAGGTAGCTCGCGCCGGGACGAAGGCGCCCACGCGGCTGGCGAAGGCGCAGCGCGAAGTAGGCGAGACCGGCGATCAAGAGCGCCGCGCCGGCCGCGAAGAAGATCGCGGGCGAGGACTCGAGCCCGGCGGCGGCGCCCACGGCGAGGAGAGCCACGCCGATCGCCGCGGCCGCGCGCCAGATCCAGCGGGAGCTGGGCGCCCGGACCTCGGCAGCGATCGTCGGGCTCGCCGTGGCGCCGCGCAGGAGCGCTATGACCTGGAGCCTGCCCAGACGTCGCAGCGACAGCGCGATCGAAACGGCCACCACCACAAAGGCGGCCGCCGAGCCGACGACGAGCGTCACGGGCTCGACGTGCAGATAGAGGAAGGACGTGCCGACCGCCGCGCGCCACCAGGTGCGCAGGCCCGCGATCATGAGCCCCGCGTAGAGGACGGCGCCCGCGGCGCCGAGCACGATGCCGGCCGCCGCGAGCATCAGGCCCTCCTTCAGGAAGCGCCTGCGCACAACCCGCACCGGGAAGCCCACCGCGAGCAGGAGACCGATCTCGCTCGCCCGCTGCTCGACGCCGAGCGTGAAGAAGAGCGCGACCAGGATCGCCGCCGACGCGATGAGGAACGAGCTGAAGCCCAGGAAGAGCCACCGGAAGTCGGTGGCGCCGGCGGACGCCTGGAGCCCGCGCTCGCGCACGGCGTCGAACCGGAAGCCGAGAGCCGGCGGGTCGACCAGCCGTGGCAGCGCGCCGCGCACTCGCGCGAGCAGAAGGTCATCGGCTTCGCCCTCCCCCGCGCCGAGACGGAACGAGGTGGTGCTTCCGAAGCGAGTTCCCCACAGCGCGGCGGTGGCCGACGCGAAGAAGGCCTTCGGCGTTGCGCGGTACTCGT
Organism: Thermoanaerobaculia bacterium; assembly: GCA_035544635.1. Classification (GTDB taxonomy): domain Bacteria; phylum Acidobacteriota; class Thermoanaerobaculia; order Multivoradales; family Multivoraceae; genus DATAFT01. The sequence continues at coordinate 13,867 of DATKDQ010000152.1, read as the reverse complement.
CCCAGTACTCCTCGTCTCGCGGGCGGATGCGCCCGAGGTCGACCGGGAAGGGCGGATCCCAGGCAGCCATGTCGTCGGCGTCGTGGATGCCGGGGAAGTCGGGGGTGAGCCCTGGGTCGGCGCCGAGGCCGCGCAGGGCGACGACGCCGCGCACCTCGAAGGTCCGCTCGCGGGTGAAGAGCTCCTCCCTGGGGCCCACCTCGAAGTAGCTCACGACGACCGGTTGGCCCACGATCTCGCCGCCGGCCGCGTCGCGCAGGTCCTCCGCCACCCACTCGTTGATCAGCATCTCGCCTTCGCCGAGCGCCCGAGCGATGCCGCCACCGACGAGCGGCAGGCCGCCGAAGGGCGCCGCGGCCAGCGGGTCGAGTGCCGCGATCGCCGAGTACGGCACCGATCTCCCGCCCGCCTCGAGCCGGTTCGCGAAATAGGCCGAGACCCGCAGCAGCGGCGCGCCGATGGAGGCCGCATAACGCTCGACCAGAGCCTCGAGCGGCGGCGCAAACACGAAGTCGCGAGCCTCGAGCGCGACGAAGCCCTCCCCCGCCTCGGCCTCGAGGCCGAGGTCCTCGAGAGTGAGCGCGCGGCGCAGGGAGTCGCCGAGGGAGTCCTCGGGGTCGGACGCGAGCTCGATCAGCAGCGTGTTGGCGAGCCCCTCCTGCTCGAGCACGCGCTGGAGCAGGGCGAGGTCGACGAAGGCGAGAAGCGGCAGGCTCTGCTCGGGCTCGAGACTGAAGCGGCCGAGTCCACGATCCTCGATCACGCGCACCACGGTGAGCCGGAGCTCGCGCACGACGTCGCTGGTCTCGCCCGAGCCGTAGAGCGTCTCGCGCGGCGCCTCCCCGGGGCGCTCGACGGAGAGCAGCAGGGTGTCGCCGACCGCGGCGCCGAGCTCGCCGGCCAGCGCCTCGTTGACGATCACCCCGGCGACGGCGCCGCCGCGCCGGGGGGAGACCGCACCTCGTGGCCGACCGGTGGCCCGGCCCGCCGCGTCGCTCCCGCCGGCGACGGCGCCGTTCCCGAGCACGGCGGCGTCGGCGCCGACCCCGAGCGCCGTCCTGTCCATCGGAGAGTCGGGGAAGAGAGCGAAGAACTCGCCGCCCACACCCTGCACGCTCACGCCGGACGCCAGCGCCCCGGTCTCCGGACGGCGCGCGCTGCCGGGCAGGAGGATCGCCGGCACCACCTCGGCGTCGCTCCCCAGCTCCACGGCGAGGCGATCGGCCAGCTGCGCCGTGAAGAACCTCGGGCTGCGCACCGCGTGATCGATCGCCCCCAGCCGCTCGAGCGTGAGGTCGCGCAGGCTGCCCCGCACCGAGCCGCCCACCACCAGGGCGCCCGAGAGCACCGCCGCCGCCACCGCGCAGCACAGGACGACGGCGAGGTGCGCGCGCCAGAAGTGCGTCAGGCTTCGCAGCACGGCCGTCTCGAGGGGGCCCATCATCGCTCGACGCACCGGCCCTCCCGCAGCTCGCACCACCTCGAAAGGCGTTCCGCGAGCTCGAGGCTGTGGGTGACCACGATCAGGATGGTGCGGTGCGCGGCGTGGAGCTCGAACAGGAGCTCGGTCACCGAGCGGGCCGTCGTCGCATCGAGGTTGCCGGTCGGCTCGTCGCAGAGCAGGAGCCGCGGCCGCTGCACCAGGGCACGCGCGACCGCCACCCGCTGCGCCTCGCCCCCCGAGAGCTCAGCCGGACGGTGGTCGAGGCGATCGCCGAGCCCGACCCGCGCGATCAGCTCGCGCGCCCGCTCCTCGACCTCCGGTCCGGCGTCGGCGCCGGGCGCGAACGTCGGCAGCAGCACGTTCTCCAGCACCGTGTACTGGGGCAGCAGGTGGTGGTCCTGGAACACGAAGCCCACGTTGCGATTGCGAAAGGCCGCGAGCGCGGGCTCCGGGAGATCGTGCGGCGAGCGGCCGTCGAGCTCGATCGACCCGGAGGTGGGACGGTCGAGCGTACCGATCAGGTGCAGGAGCGTGCTCTTGCCGGATCCCGAAGGACCGGTGACCGCGAGCGCCTCTCCGCCCCGGAGCTCGAGCGAGATGCCGCGCAACACCTCCAGCGTGCGCCGTCCGCTGGCGAAGCTCTTCCGGACGTCCCGGATCGTGAGCGTCGCCGGGACGGCCGCGGTCAGAGCGGGCGAATCGGCGACCGCCATCGCGCCTTCTCCTCCGCTCCGATCTCCGCGATCCGTTCCGCCAGGCCCGGCGGGATCTCGATCGAGCGCAGCCCGCCTTCCTCCTCCATCGAGCAGCACACCGACGTGCTCTGGCCGCGCGCAACCAGCTCGTCCCGAGCGCCGTCCGCGGCGCCAACGTCATAGCTCGTGCGGGGTGTGGTACTCACCACGCCCGGCACGAGCCGAAACTCGCAGCCGTAGGTGATCGCGCGCGCGCCCTTGCGCAGGACCAGGAGCCGGATTCCGAGCTCGTCCTCGAACCGCACCGGACGCAGGAACTCGCAGCCCACCGCCGTTCGCGGCCAGCCCAGCCGCTTGCCGTTGTGCCGGCTCGCCACGCTCGAGCCCAGCGCGTTCAGGAACTGGTGCTCGGCGGTCTCCATGAAGATGAAGAACCGCGAGAAGTGGATGATCCCCTCCATGTCGGTGTCGGCGAACTCGACGCGGCGGCGCGTGAGGTGCTCGTGAAGCGGAGGTGACAGGTTCACCGGCCACCTCCTGGGCGCTCTGCCGCGGCCGGATCCGATGCGCCGCCCACGGCTGCCAGGACGCCCTCCCACAGCTTCTCCGTCTCCGCCGCCGCCGCGTCGGCGCTGTACTCGCGCATCACCGCCTCCCGCCCGCGCGCGCCCAACTCGCGGCGACGAGCGCGATCGCGGAGCAGCCCCTCGATTCCGCTCGCCAGCGCGTCGACCGATCCCGGCTCCACCAGCACCCCTCCGCCGGTCGCCTCGATCAGCTCGGGAAACGCGCCATGTGCGGGCAGCACCACGGGCACTCCGTTGGCGAGCGCCTCGAGCACGAACAGTCCCTTGGGCTCGCGGTAAACCGTCGGCACGCTGAGAACGTCGAGGCCGCGCAGGAGCTCGATCTTTCCCGCGCGATCCACCTCCCCCAGGTACTCGAAACGCGGGCCGAGCCCGGCGTCGCCCACCTGCTTCTTCACGCGCTCGAAATAGGCGGCGTCCCGTCCCCCGAGATACCCCGCCACGCGCAGCCGCAGGTCGGCGTCCGGCATCCGCTCCACCAGACGCCCGAACGCCGCGACCAGGTCGTGGAGGCCCTTCTCGGGACAGATCCGGGCGAGGTAGCCCACGTTCAGAGACCCGCTATCCGGCCGCTCCACCGCCTCGCCGTGGCCCTCGAGGCTGATGCCGATCCGCGCCACCTCGACCCGCTCGCGCGGCACCTCGAGGTAGGCCGCCATGTGGTCCGCGTAGTAGCGGCAGGTCGCGATCAGGAGATCCGCGTCCCCCGCCCGCCGCCGCAGCGCGTCGTGGACGCGCGCTCGCCACGGCTGCTCGAGATCGTCGAGGAAGATGTCCTCGCCCTGGAGCGCACACACCACCGGCACGCCGGTGCGCGCCTTGAGCGGCGCGGCCATCCCGAGCAGCATCGAGTTGGTGAGGTGAATGAGGTCCGGGCGGAGATCGCGCTCGAGCCAGGACCCCAGCTCCTCGAGCTCGCGCGCCTGGCGGCCGTCCTCTCCGGCGAGCATCGAAAGGGTGAGCTCGCCGAGCAAACGCGCGTCGATGGTGCGCGCGGAGCTGGTCGCCGCGCGCAGCAGCCCCGGCCTGGCCAGCCAGCGATGCAGGACCTCCGGCATCCGTCGCAGCCCGGGCAGCTTCTGCTCCAGGTAGACGTTGACCGCGCCGTAGAACACGCGCTCACCGGCGACGCTCTCCTCGTCGGTGCGCAGCGGCGTGTAGATCGGCGCCAAGACGACGTCGTGGCCGCGCTGCCCGAGCGCCCGCGCCAGCGCGTTGTCGCGGATGCAGCTCCCGCAGAGCATGCCGCCGGCTCCGGCGGTGACGTAGGCGACTCTCATCGACGATGCTGGCACCGCGCTCGCGGCACAGCCCGGCCCGGATGCCGTCCGTGCAACGGACGGCACGCGCCGACCGCGGCGCCGAATCACTGACCAGTGGAGGCGATGGTCTCCACCATGGTCTCCACTACTTCCGGAAGGATACCGTGAGGAACGCCGCCGCGCCGTCGGCCGGGATCACCGAGCTCGACGAGAAACCGCGCCGTTCGTACTTCTCGTCGGTGAGATTGTGGAGGTTGAGCGCCACCCGCCAATCCTCGAAGTCGTAGAACGCGGTGGCATCGAAGGTCAGCGCCTCCTCGATCGTGAACACGTTGTCCTCGGCGATGAACTGGTCGCCGACGTAGCGGCCGCCGCCGCCGATGCCGAGGCCGTTGGACCAGGTCTTCGCGATCCAGAAGTTCCAGAGGTCCTTGGGCGCAAACGCCGGATCGTTCCCGGAACGGTCGACGACGATCGGCAGGAACGTCGGCGGTAGCAGAAAGCGCTCGTTGAACTCCAAGAGCTCGGTATCGGTGCGCGAGCACGCGATCTGGTAGCGCAGGCCGTTGCCGAGCGAGCCGGCGAGCTCGGCCTCGACACCGCGCGAGCGCTGACTCCCGGTCTGGGCGGTGAAGCCGTTGTCGTCGAAGATCGCGATGTCCTCGCGCTCGAGCTGGTAGATCGCGGCGGAGAGATGCATGCGGCCGCGCAGCAGCACCTTCTTCAGGCCGAGCTCGACCTGTTCGCTGATCTCAGGCTCGAGCTCGCCGGCGGCGCGGGTCGACGGCACCGCGGCGCTCCGGCCGGCGTTGAAGTAGGCGCTGATGGTGGACGAGGGGGCGTAGACCAGACCGAGCAGAGGCGACATCTCCTCGTCGCTTCGACTGCTGCCGGTGGCGGCGTCCTCGAACTCCATCGCATCGACGCGAATACCCCAGAGCAGCTGCCAGCGATCCGAAAGCAGCACGCGGTCCATGACGTAGGGCGCGACGAAGCGCCGCTCGGCATCGCCCACCTCGCCGAAGCCGGGGAGGGCGGGCGGTGGCGAGGTCGCGGTCTCCACCGGGTCGAAGAGGCCGATCAGCGGCAGCACCCCGATGTCGATCGAGAACTCGTCGCGGCGCTCGGCGACCTCGATCCCGAACAGCCAGTTGTGCCGCCTGCCGCCGAGCTGCGCCTCGAGCTGGTCGCCGACCCAGCGCTGATCGTCGCGGAGCGAGCCCAACGTCCGGGCGACCAGCAGGCCTTCCGGGCCCGGGAACGCGGGGAAGACGCCGTTGAGGATGGTACCCTCGCTCTCCCAATCCAGCTCGGTGAAGTAGGCGCGGTTGCGCAGCGTCCACGAGCCCCCGAGCTGCGTCTCCCAGTGGATGCGGGCGCGGGAGACGTCCTGCCGGGAGTCATCGAAGGGGGACTGATACGACCGCTTCCGCGGCAGGTCGAAGCTCTCGGCGCCGGACACCGGGAGCCCGGAATCCGGCATCGACTCGCTGCGAAAGCCCTCGACGTCGAAGCGCAAGAGGCCGCTCGAGCCGAGCGTGAGATCCAGCACCGGGTTCAGCGCCAGGGCTTGGCTCTCCCGGCCGTCGCGGTACCCCTGGGAGTCGCGCCACAGGCCATGGATGCGAAAGCGGATCGGCTCACTCCCGAAGTTCGCGTCGAAGGCGCCGCGATAGGTATCGAAGCTCCCCACCTGCGCCTCAGCGCTCCAGAACGACTCCTTGGCGGGCTTCGCACGCAGCAGATTCACCGTACCCGACAGCGGGTTCGCCCCGTACAGGAATCCCCCGGGTCCCTTCAGCACCTCGACCCGCTCCACGTTGTAGAGGTGGTAGAAGGTCGCCTCCGGCTCGGCGATGCCGTCGGTCAGCACCAGCCCTCCCTGGAGCGAGTCGACGCCGCGCACGACGAAGAAGTCGTGCTGGCCGAAGCCGGACTGGATGTTGACGCCGCTGACGTTGCGCAGAGCGTCGCTGACGGTGACGGCGGCCTGCTCCTGGTGAAGGGCTCGAGTGACGACGCTGACCGACGCCGGGGTCAGGCGGAGGGGGATCTCGATCTTGGTCGCGACGCTCGAGGAGAGCGCGACCGTGCCCGCCGTCCCGCTCACGAAGATCTCCTCCGAGAAGTCGCTCCCGGGCACCTGCGCTTCGCCGCGCGCCCTGACGCCGCGCCGCTTCTCGTCCTCCCCCTCGGTCTTCTCCTGCGCCGTGGCAGGAACGGCGAGCAGGGTTGCCAGCGCCCAGACCATGGTCGCCAGAAGCCCGGCCGAGACCTGGCCGATTGCGAAACGCGGCCGGATCGAGCCGACCGCGTGGTGGTGAGTGATTCCTGGAGTCATGGGTATAGATCTCATCTCCCAGCCGGCAGGGGCTGCTCGAAGCGAAAGGATACTGCGGAAAGGCGCCTCAGGTGTATCGCGAGTGGCGATAGTGCGGGTCGTAGAGCTCCGGCAGGAGCTGGTCGACGCGCAGCAGGCCGCCTCGGGTCAGGGTCACGCGATCGCCGTCGATCTCGAGCAGCCCCTGCGCCGCCAGGCGCGCGAGCGGCCCGGCGAAGCGGTCCACCGGATCGACGCCGAACTTGCGCCGGAAGTAGTCGCGCTCGAGGCGGCCGGTCTTCATCTGCAGAATGGTCTCGCGGGTCAGCCGCTCGTCCGGCGTGGTGACGAACGCGCGCCCGATCGGCAGGCCTTCACCGCGCGCCTTCTCCAGATAGTCGTCCCAGCGGTCGACGTTCTGGAAATGGACGCCGCCGACGTGCGAGAACGCCGAGACCCCTGCCCCGATCATGTCGCTGCCGTGCCAGACGGCGTCAGCGTAGACGAATCGCGGCCGCGGCTTCCGATCCGACTTGAGCAGCGTGTACGCGCTCCACGCCTCGTAGCCCGCCGCCTCGAACCGCTCGATGGCCCAGGCGTGCCACTCGCGCTTCTGGCTCCAGGACGCGAACTCGACGCCGCCCTCGCCGCGCAGGACGCCCTTGGAGTAGACGGTGTTGAACGGCAGCTCCATCTGGTAGATGGTGACGCCCTCGGGCTCGTAGTCGAGCGCTTGCTCGACGGTCGAGCGCCAGGTCTCCCAGGTCTCCCCCGCCATGCCGGCGATGAGGTCGATGTTGAGCTGAGGGAAGTCGAGCTCCCGGATCCAGGGTCTGACGCGGTGGATCTCGGCCGACTCGTGGGCACGGCCATTCTCGCGCAGGATCGCGTCGTCGAAGCTCTCGACGCCGAGCGAGAGGCGCGTCACGCCGATCTCGCGGATGGCCTCGAGCTTGCTCCGCGTGAGAGTCCCCGGCTCGCACTCGAAAGCGACCTCCTCGGCGCGATCCCACGGCAGCACCGCTCGCACGCGCGCGGCCAGCTCGCGCAGCTGCTCGGCGCTGATGTAGGACGGCGTGCCGCCGCCGAAGTAGACGAAGCGCAGCGGCCGGCCCGCCACCGCCTCGAGCTCGGCGTAGCGCTCGACCTCGTGCGCCAGCGTGTCGAGGTAGGCGCGCACCTCGCCGCTGTTCTTGTCGGTGACCACCCGGAAGTAGCAGAACTTGCAGCGCTGCCGGCAGAACGGGATGTGGAGGTAGAGCCCGAGCGTCGCGTCGGAGGCCGGCGGGCGCCGGAGCACGTCGTTCGCCACCGCCACCGCGTCGGCGGTCCAGAACGAATACGGCGGGTAGTTGGAGACGAAGACGCTGCCGACCTGCGTCGCCTCGAGGTCGAGTCGTGTGGTGGCGGGCTCGGCCAGGGTCATGCCTTCTCCTCGGGTTGCGATGGAGTACTGCGGCCGCCCTCACCGAAGCAGTAGACGACCCCGTCGAGGCTCGAAATGACGAGACGGCCCGCGGCCACCGCCGGCGACGCGGTGAACGCGGAACCGCTCTCCCACGACCACACGCGCTCCCCGCTCGCGAGGTCGAGCGCGAGCACCTCGCCGGCCGTGGTGGCGAGGAACGCCCGACCGCCGGCGATCACCGCCGAGGAGTCGATGCGTGCGCCCGCGGGGTAGGTCCAACGCGCCTCACCGGTCGCGGCGTCGAGCGCGTGCACGATCTTGTCGCGGCCGCCGATCACCACCAGCCCGCCGTCCACCGCGGGCGACGCGTAGTAGGGGAACTTGCGCTGCGGGTGCTCGTAGCTCCAGCGGACCGAACGGGAGCCGAGATCAATCCCCAGCACCTGGTTCTCGTAGGTGCCCACGTAGGCGAGGCCGCCGGCGACCGCCGGGCTCGACCCGGTCTGGCCGCCGAGCTCGATCTTGGTCTCGACCGTGCCGTCGGCGAGCGACACCAGCCACAGATAGCCGTCGCACCCGGAGACCGTCGTGAACCCCCCGGCGATCGCGGGGGTGCCGTGCACGTAGCCGTCGGTCTCGACCTTCCACTGCAGCGCGCCATCGCTGCTGCGCAGGGCGTAGAGCGAGTTGTCGTAGGACCCGAACACCAGGTTCTCGCCGTGGAAGTTCGCGCCCGACACGATCCCAGCCAGGGTCTCGAAGCTCCACTTCTCGGCGCCGGTCGCGGCGTCGACGGCATGGAAGCGCCCCAGCTCGTCGCCGAAGTAGACGACGCCGTCGCGCACCGAGGGCGAAGACTTGATCTCGGCCCCGGCGTCGAAGGTCCACGCCGCCTCGCCGGTCTCGAGATCGAGCGCGTAGAGGAACCCGTCGAGCGATCCCACGTAGACCCTTCCGCCGGCGATCGCGGCGGTGCCTTCGATGTCGGCGGGGGCCTCGAAGCTCCAGAGCAGCGCGGGCGAGGCGGGCAGGTCGCTCTCCGCGACGCCGGTTGACGTCGGGTTGCCGCGGAAGAGCGGCCACTCCCCGCGCGGCGGCCTGCCGCGGCCAGCCTCGCCGCCGACGTCCCTGGCCTCGGTGGCGGGCTCGCCGCAGCCGGCGGCGACGAGCGCGAGCAGAAGGGGGAGCAGGCAGGCTGCTGCCCTGCTCCCGAGGAGACGCGCACGGTGGAGGAATCGGGTTTCACGCATCGCCGTCACCACTACAGCACCGACCGGTAGAGCGCGAGCAGATCCGCCTCGCCCAGCTCGCGCGGGTTGTGGCGGAGCGTCCACTGCTCGCATGCGTCGGCCGCGAGCGCCGGGAGCGCGTCGGCCCCGACACCCACGCTCGAGAGCCTCGGCGGCAGCCCGCCGGCGTCGCGGAGGGCCTCCAACCGGCGCGCCAGGACTTCGGCAGGATCGATGGCGCGCCGGCCGGGCCCAGCGGATTCCCGGCGGGAGCGGGCGCCGTCGGCCCCCCCGGCGGTCGACGAGTCCTCCACCGACTCCGACGCTCCGATCAGATCGGCATAGAGCGGCGCGGCGACCGCCGCGTTCAGGCGAACCACCGCCGGCAGCACCAGCGCCACCGCGACGCCGTGCGCGACGCCGAACCGCGCGGTGAGCGGATTCGCGCAGGCGTGCGCGGCCCCGAGCATCGAGGCCTCGATCGCCGCGCCGGCGAGATGCGAGCCGAGCAGCATCTCCCCCCAGCTCGCGTCGTCGCACGCGCGGGCCACCACCGCTTCGTAGTTGCGCTCCAGGAGCCGCCAGGCCTCGCGCGCGAAGAGCCGCGAGAACGGGCTCGCATCGCGCGTGACCAGACTCTCCACAGCGTGCGAGATCGCATCGAAGCCCGCCACCGCCGAAACCGCGCGCGGCGCCGTGCGCGGCAGGAGCGGGTCGAGGATGACCGCCGTGAAACGCGCCTTCTCGTCGCCGCAGGCCATCTTCAGGTGCGACTCGGCACGCGCGATCAGCGCGTACGACTGCGCCTCGCTGCCGGTCCCCGCGGTCGACGGAACACCCACCGAGGGCAGCATCGGGCGGCCGGCGCGGTTCCAGCCCCAGTAGTCCTCCATGCGGCCGCCGTTGGTGAGCAGGAAGTTGGCGCCCTTGGCGCAGTCGAGCGCGCTGCCGCCTCCGAGACCGACCAGGAAGTCGATGGCGTGCCGGCGCCCCGCCGCCGCCGCCGCCTCGACGTGAGCCGTGGTCGGGTTCTCCTCGACGGCGTCGAACACGACGGCGTCGACCTCGGCGTCGCGCAGCGAGCCGACCGCGGCCGCGACGTGGCCGGCCGCGCGGAGGCCGGCGTCCGTGACCACCAGCGCCCGCCGTCCTCCCAGCTCGGCCACCAGCGGTCCCAGCTCGGCGAGCCGTCCGGCGCCGAACAGCACCCGCGAGGGACGCAGCGCGACCTGCCACGGGTCGAGCGCGGCGGGGCGGGTACGGGGCGCGGCTACGGAGACCATGTGGCTACGGAGACCATGTATCGACCAGGCGTCGCAAACACTACGAGCTATCCACTACTACGGACCCCGGCGCCCGTCCGGACGCCTACTCGACGGCGATGGCGAAGAGCTCCGAGCGGGTGGCGATGTAGAGCACGCCGTCCTTCGCCACCGGCGTGGTGTACACCGCGCTCCCCATGTTGGTCTCGCCGAGAACCTTCTTCTCGGTGCCGGTGGCGAGCACCACCACGTCGCCGTCCTCGTCGCCGAGGTAGACCTTGCCGTCGGCGACGAACGGCGAGCCCCACACCGCGGCGAAGGTGTCGTGGGTCCAGTGGTGCTTGCCGGTCTTGGCATCGAGGCAGTAGAGAAAACCGGAAAGGTCGCTGATGTAGACCAGACCGTCGTGCACGGCGGCGGTCGAGATGGTGCGGTTGAAGTCGTCGTCGCCGAAGTGCCAGATCGTCGCGCTCTCGGTGACATCGCCCGTCTTCGAGGCGTCGATGGCGTAGAAGTGGCCGACCCCCTCGCCGTGCTCGGGATCCTGGCCCACTCCGACGTAGACCACGCCCTCGACGAACACCGGAGTCGAGATGATCTCGTTGGCGGTGCCGGCGCCGCCCAGCTCGTAGACCGCGCCCTTCGGGTTGGCGTCGAACTTCCAGTGGAGCTCGCCGCTCTTGGGCTCGAACGAGTAGACCCAGCCGTCACCGCCCGGGAAGATGATCTGCTCGCGACCGCCCGCAACGCCGTACGCGGGGTTCGACCAGGTGCCATGGAAGATGTTGTCGCCGGGCAGGGCGCTCTCCCAGACCAGCTTGCCCGTATTCTTGTCGACCGCGATGAAGCTCGGCCCGAGCGGCGAAGGGATGTTGATGTGCCCCTCGTCGACGCCGTTCCCGGTGGTGGCGTAGAGGATGTCGCCGACCACCAGCGGCGACCCCGCCGCCAGGTTGTGCGGAAAGACGTCGAGCTCGCCGATCATGTCGAGGCGCCAGAGGATGTCGGCATCGAGCTCGGTCGTGAGCACCTCGTCCTGGACTCCGTCGTTCTTCCCGTCGCGGAAGCCCTCGACGTCGGCGGCGACCACCTCCGCACGGTTCGAGACGTAATAGACACGATCACCCTCGACGAACGGCGTCGAGCAGATCCCCTGGAGCGGCCAGTCGTTGACGCGGCCGGCGGGCAGCTTGTCGTGCGTCGCCTGCCACAGGAACTCGCCGTCGCTCTCGCGGAAGGCCATCAGGACGCCCTTGTCGCCTTCCACACCGGGGCGGCGCAGACCCTCGTTGTTGGTCCCGACGTAGACCCTGCCGCCGTGCACCACCGGCCCGGCGTAGGTCTGCGAGCCCACCTTCTGGCGCCACTTGACGTTCTTTCCGGTCGCGATGTCCCAGGTCGTCGGCAGCCCGGTCTCGCTCGACACCATGTTGCGCGACGGCGTGCCCCCGAACATCGCCGGCTCGCCCGCGCGGTCGGCGGCTAGCGCGGCCAGAGCGGCGGACGCCAGGCCCAGGGCGAGCGCGAAGCGGAGCGAACGTCTCATTCTCGGTTCCCCGTGATCGTAACGTTGTCGAAGAAGAGCTCCGCCGGCGAGTAGCCGGTGAGACCTGGTGAGCCGCTGCGCACCGGATGGGGATCGACCGCCTCCACCGTCCAGGCCTCGGGCTCGGGCTCGCCCTTCGGCCACACCTTGCCGCGTACCGTCGCCGTGTCCTCGCCGGTGTCGATCCGGAGCTTCATGGTGTACCAGCGATCGACCTCCCACGGGAACGCGACCTTCCGCTCGACGCGCAGCATCGCCTCCCACGAGCGCAGATCGAGGCGCTGGTGGTTGCCCATGAGCTCGAGGATGTAGCCGTTGGCGATGACGCCCCCATCGGAGCGGCGCCGGCCGCTCTGGGTGCCCAGCACGTCGGCCTGGATGGTGTAGCTGCCGAACCAGGGAGGGCCCAGGATCAGGTTCGAGCGTAGGAGGCCCGACTCGGCGACCGGCTTGACCAGCACCTTGCCGCCGGTCGCGGCGTCATCGCGCACGTCGAAGCGACCGCCGCCGATCCACCACGGGCGCCTCCCCTGCTCGAAGGTCTCGGTCCACGGCAGCGGCGGGACCACCCGCACCCGCGCCTCGGCGACGAGATCTCCGCTCTTGGCGACCACCGTGCCGGCCTGGAAGCCCGAGTCCTCCGCGATCGCGAGCCGGTTCCCTTCGAGTGCGCCCTCGATGCCCTTGGCCTCCCAGCTCGCCTCCACGGAGCCCTCCGGCCCGCCGAGGCGCCGCCCCTTGGCGTCGAACGCGGCGACGCGGAGCTCGACGCTCTCGCCCGGCTTGAGCGCGACCTCGGCCGGCACCACCAGCAGCGTGGCCGCGGGGCCCTGCGCGGCACCCTCGTCGCCGAGCACGATCGGCGCCGTCTTGGTGATCTCGAAGGGCCGATCGGGGTCGCCGAGGCAGTAGACCCCCTCCTCGGTAGTGAAGTAGACCCGGCCGTAGGCGACCGCCGGCGAGCCGTAGACTTCCGCATAGCGTCCTTCGGGCATCCGGAGCTGATGGCGCGCCAGGATCTCACCGCCCTCCTCGCTCGGGCGCACGATCGCGAAATGGCCATTCAGCTCGGTCGTGTAGAGGTCGCCGTCCGCCCACACCGGCGAGCCCTTGCCGACGGTGCCCAGGCTCAGCTCCCAGAGCTTCTCACCGGTCTCCTGTTCGAGCGCCGCCAGATTCGCGGAGTTGTCGACCACGTAGAGCTTTCCGTCGTGCACCACCGGCGACGGGAACCCGGACTGGTGGAGGTTCGCGCGCCACAGCTCGTGCGTCTTGGTGACGTCGCCCGATCCGGTGCCGTCGATCGCCACCACCCGGCCCTGGGTGGCCTCGTCGATGTTCTCCTCGCTGTGCGCCAGGTAGACGACGTCGCCGTCGACCACCGGCGTGACGTTGATCGCGTTCTTCGAGAGCCAGAACTCCCAGGCCTTCTTGCCGGTGCGCGCCTCGAGCGCGTAGAGGCGCCCGTCGGCGGCGCCGGCGAGGATCAGGCGCCGCCCGCCGATCACCGCCACCACCGGGCTGGCCTGGGTGTTGAGGTCGTACACCTCCTGGCTCGGAGTCGAGATCCAGATCGGCTCGCCAGTGCGCTTGTCAAAGGCGTAGTAGCGGTGGCGCGGCGCGCCGAGCGGGCCCCAGCTCGAGCTGATCATGCTGACCACGATGCGGTCCTCGTCGATGAGCGGCGAGGCGGTGCGTCCGCCGTAGCCCTCGTAGCGGCCGTACTCCTCCTTGAGCGAGCGCGACCACACCTCGTTGCCGTCGCGATCGAGACACACCAGCAGGCCGCTGACGATCTGATCGTAGACGTAGCCGGTCTCGGGATCGCCGGTCGGGGAGGCCCAGCCCACGCGGTTGAACGGGACGGTGGTCAGGTGTAGGGTGTACCGCTTGACCCAGAGGGGCTCTCCGGTCTCGGCATCGAACGCGGCGATCACCGACTGGCGGTCGATGCCCTCGCCGGCTCTCCCGTTGACGTAGACGCGGCCGTCCATCACCACCGGCGTCGAGCGGCCCGTGAAGTCGCGCCGCCAGATCACGTTCTGCCCGGACGGGCTCCAGGTGTCGGGGAGACCGGTCTCCGCAGAGATCCCGTTCTGGCGCGGGCCGCGCCA
>DATKDQ010000151.1:0-4121 GCA_035544635.1 Thermoanaerobaculia bacterium | reverse complement strand
CTCGCCCGCGCGGCCGGCTCGAGGCCGACCTCGAGGTCGCGGGTACGGTGGGCGAGCCCCGGCTCGAAGGGTCGGCGCGCCTCACCGAAGCGAGCGCCTTCGTGGTGCCGCTCGGCATCACGATCGAGGACGTGGAGCTCGCGGCGGAGCCGAACGCGGCGGGAGAGCTCGTGCTCGCAGGGTCGCTGCGGTCGGGCGACGGCATCCTCACCATCCGCGGCAGGGCTCCGCTCGAGCCGCGCGGGACCATGGTGCGCGTCGAGCTCAGCGGCCAGAACGTGGTGGTGATGGATCTTCCCGATCGGCGCGTCCTGGCCTCGACCGACGAGCTGACGGTGGCGTGGCTGGCGGAGCGGATCGAGGTGTTCGGCGACGTCCGCATCCCGCAGGCGACGATCCAGCTCGGCACCGACGACCCCGACGCTGTCACGCCGTCGCGCGACGTCGTCTTCGTGCGGCTGCCGCCGGGGTCCGAGCGCGCGCTGCAGGACGAGATCGACCTCTACGCGCGCGTCCGCCTCCTGTTCGGCGAGGAGGTGCGCGTCAGCGGCTTCGGGCTCGAGACCGGGGTGCGCGGGAGCCTGCTCGTGATCGAGGAGCCCGGGAGGTTCACCCGCGCCACCGGCGAGCTCGATCTCGCCGGCGGGACGTTCGCCGCGTACGGCGCGCGGCTCGAGCTCGAGCGCGGCCGGCTGGTCTTCGCCGAGAGCGCGGTGACCCGCCCGGCGATCGACCTGCGCGCCTTCCGCCGCGCCCGCAGCGTTCTGGTGGGCGTCGAAGCACGCGGCACGCTCGAGCAGCCCCGGGTCACGTTGTGGTCGGAGCCGCCGATGCCCCAGGCCGAGCAGCTCTCCTACCTCGTGCTCGGCCGGCCGCTCGGCGAGGCCAGTCAGCAGGAGGGCGATCTCCTCACCCGAGCCGCGGGCTCACTCGGCCTGCGCGGCGGCCGCTATCTGGCGGAGCGGCTCGGCTCGCTCTTCGGTCTCGAGGAGGCGCGCATCGAGACCGGCGAGGGGGGGTTCGAGGAGGCCTCGCTCGTGCTCGGCAAGTTCCTCTCGCCCCGCCTCTACATGGCCTACGGCGTGGGGCTGTTCGAGGAGGGAGCGAGCTCGATCCTGGTGCGCTACCTGCTGTCGGAGAAGTTGACGCTCGAGGCCCTGACCGGCAAGAGCACGCGCGCCGACGTGCTCTACGTGATCGAGACCGGGCCCGGCGAGCCGCGCCCGGCGCTCAAGCCCGAGCTCCCCGAGATCGGCCGCGACCGCTAGAAGTCTTGCCCCCCAGGAATCCTTACAGATGAGTCAAGTTTGGCACCGGGTCAAGACTTCCGAGCCGCGCGGCGCAGCCGCGCTTGGCGGGAATCATCAGCTAACTTAGCGGGGCCGTGGTATGGCGGCGCCTCGTCCGCGCCCTCCATCGCGGAGAGCGCGGCGCGCGCGGCGAGGTGGCCGCACATCCCGTGCACGCCGCCGCCGGGAGGTGTCGACGACGAGCACACGTACACGCCGGGCAGCGGCGTCGTGTACGGGTTCCAGCGCAGGGCGGGGCGCGCGAAGAGCTGCCACAGCGTCTGCGCGCCGCCGCCGATGTCGCCGCCGAGGAGGTTCTCGTTGCGCCGCTCGAGCTCGGCGGGCAGCATCACGTGCCGCGCCAGGATGCGGTCGCGGAACCCGGGCGCGAAGCGCTCGATCTGCGCCTCGATGCGCGGGCTCATGTCGATGGTCGAGCCGTTCGGCACGTGGCAGTAGGCCCATACCACCTGCTTTCCCGCGGGGGCGCGGCTGTCGTCGAAGAGGCTGTTCTGCGCCACCAGCACGAACGGCCGCTCCGGGTGCTCGCCGCGCCACACCCGCGCCTCCCCGTCGGCGATCTCGTCGAAGCTGCCGCCGACGTGGACGCACGCGGTGTCGCGGCACAGCGCGTTCGACCACGGCACCGGTCCGTCGAGCGCCAGGTCGATCTTGCACACGCCCGGCCCGTAGCGGAAGGAACGGAGCTGGCGGCGGTAGAACGACGGCAGCCGGTCGCCCGCGATGCGCAGGATCTGCGCCGGCGTCACGTCGAGGAGCACGGCGCGCGCAGGTGGAAGCTCGTCGAGCGACCGCACGCGGCGGCCGGTCTCTATCGTCCCCCCGTGGGAGCGCAGGATCGCGGCCATGGCGTCCGCCAGCCGCTGCGATCCGCCACGCGGGAAGGGCCAGCCGACGGCATGGCCGAGCAGCGCGAGGACGATCCCCACCGACGCCGACGGGGAGCGATCGAGCGGCATCACCGCGTGCCCGGCGAGTCCCGCGACGAGCGCCTTGGCGTCGTCGGTCTCGAACCGGCGGCAGAGACCCTCGGCCGATCGCACCGCCGCCTGGGCGAAGCGCAGCGCGGCCCGCGAGTAGAGCGCCGGACGGAGTGGCCGCAGGAAGCGGCCGACCAGATCCTCCCAGGCCTCGACCAGCGGGCGGAGGAGATCCTCGTAGGGCTCGCCGTCGGGGCCGAGCGCCTCGGCGGTCTCCTCGAGCGAGCGGCGCAGCGCCACCACGCGGCCACCGTGGAGCGGATGCGCGACCGGGACCGGCGGCTCGATCCACTCCAGGCCGTGCGCCTCGAGGCCAAGCTTGTTCAGGAAGGGGGAGGCCATGGCCAGCGGATGGATCGCCGAGCAGACGTCGTGGCGGAACCCGGGCAGGGTCAGCTCGCAGGTGCGCGCTCCACCGCCGTAGGTGTCGGCCGCCTCGAGAACCAGTACCCGGTATCCCTCTCGCGCCATGGTGATGGCGGCGGCGAGGCCGTTCGGTCCAGAGCCGACGACGATGACTTCCGGATCGCTCATGAACCCCTTCCGATGGGCGCTCGCCGGAGGCTCGGCAAGCATCCGGTATGGACTGCAAGATGGACGCCAGAGGTCCAGAGCTCGCTCGGCTGGTGGCCCTCGCAGCCGCGTCTACTCGCAGCGCAGCACGGTCAACGGATCCACCCGCGCCGCGCGCGCCGCCGGCAGGAGGCAGGCGGCGAGCGCGACGGTGCTGAGGAGCGCCACCACCCCGGCGTAGGTCGCCGGGTCGGTGGGCGCGACACCGAAGAAGAGCGACTCGAGGAGCCGCGCCAGTGCGAGCGAGCCGGCGACGCCGAGGCCCACGCCGGTGAGTGAGAGCAGCATCCCCTGCGACAGGACGAGCCTCAGGATGCGGCCAGGGTCGGCGCCCAACGCCATGCGAATGCCGAGCTCCTGTCCGCGCTCCGCCACCGAGTAGGAGAGCACCCCGTAGATGCCGATCGCGGCGAGGAAGAGCGCGGCACCGGCGAAGATCGAGAGCAGCAGCGCGAGAAAGCGCGGCCGCGCGATCGAGCCGCGCACCACGTCCTCCATGGTGCGCAGGCTCGCCACCGGGAGTGTCGGGTCGAGGGCCCGCACCTGGTCGCGGATCGCCTGCGCGAGCGCGCCGGGCTCGAGCCTCGAGCGCACCAGGGTGTACATGGTGCGCGGCAGGAACGGCCCGAACAGCGCGCCGACCTGGCCGTAGCGGAAGTAGACCTCGGTGCCGGTGTCCTGGTCGATGCCGCCCTGCTTCACGTCGTCGACCACGCCGACCACGGTGATCCACGGGATGCCGTCGCCGGGCGGGCGCAGGCGCCGGCCGAGCGGATCCGGGCCGGGCCAGAAGGTGTCGGCGGTCTTGCGGTTCACCAGCGCCACCGGCGGCGCCTGCCTGTCGTCCGAGAGGCGAAATCCGCGCCCCGAGAGGATCTCGATGCCCATGGTGTCGAGATAGTCGTCGGTAGCGAACTGCCAGTAATCGACGTTGTGCGGTGGGCCCTGCGGATCGGGCTCGACGCCCTCGAACTCCATGTCGTTGGCGATGACGTCGCGCAGCGGCGGCAGCCCGCTCGCGCTGCCGACCCCCTCCACTCCCGGGATCGCCTGGAGCCGCTCCACCAGACGGGCATAAAACGCCATCTGATCGGCGCCCTCCGGGTAGCCGACCGCCGGCAGGAAGAGCTGGAAGCTGGTGAGCCGCGCCGCCTCGAAGCCGGTGTCGACGGAGAGGAGCGTGCGCACGGTGCGGATCATGAGCGCCGAGCCCACGACGAGGGCGACCGCGAGCGCCATCTCGGCCACGATCAGGAGG
>DATKDQ010000150.1:0-2750 GCA_035544635.1 Thermoanaerobaculia bacterium | reverse complement strand
ACGGGCGCCCGCGAGCGCCATGCCGCCCGACGAGCCGCACAGGTAACCCTCGGTCCGCGCCAGCTCGAACACGCACCGGTAGGCGCTCTTGTCGTCCACCGTGATGACGTCGTCGATCGCGTCCCACCAGACCGTTTCGGGCATGAAGTCCTCGCCCACACCGTCGATGAGGTAGGGCTTCATCTGCTCCGGCGGCGGCAGCTCGCGGTTGCGGAAGTAGCGCCGGTAGATGCTTCCCGCCGGGTCGACGCCGATCACACGAACCTCGG
Source organism: Thermoanaerobaculia bacterium (assembly GCA_035544635.1). Taxonomy (GTDB): domain Bacteria; phylum Acidobacteriota; class Thermoanaerobaculia; order Multivoradales; family Multivoraceae; genus DATAFT01. Next base: position 2,481 of record DATKDQ010000150.1, on the reverse strand, counting down.
GGTTCTGCTCCTTGAGATAGCGGCCGACGCCGCTGATGGTGCCGCCGGTGCCCATGCCGGCGACCCAGTGCGTGACCGTGCCGTCGGTCTGACGCCAGATCTCGGGCCCGGTCGCCCGGTAGTGCGCCAGCGGATTCGCCTGGTTGTAGTACTGGTAGGGGAGATAGGCCCCCTCCTCGTCACGCAGGCGCTCGGCCACTTTGTAGTAGGAGCGCGGATCGTCCGGAGAGACCTCGAGCGGGCAGACGATGACCCGCGCGCCGTACGCCTCGAGAAGAGCGATCTTCTCCTTCGAGATCTTCTCGGACGCGGTGCACACCAGCTTGTAGCCCTTGAGCGCGGCAGCGATGGCGAGGCCGATGCCGGTGTTGCCCGAGGTCGGCTCGACGATGGTGTCGCCGGGGCGGAGCTCACCCCGCGCCTCGGCGGCTTCGATCATCGAGATGCCGATGCGGTCCTTCACCGAGCCGCCCGGGTTGAACGACTCGATCTTCGCCACCAACGGCGCTCCGGCCGGCGAGAACCGCGCCAACCGGACCAGCGGTGTGTCGCCCATGGCGCCGAGAATGTTGTCGAGGATCTCCATGCCGAGCGGGGACTCGTGGCCGGGCTCGACCGCGCGGGCAAGAGCGCCGGCTCGCGCCGGTACCGTGCGCGGGCGCTGCACGGCTCCGCATACTAAGGCCTGCGCACCGGGCGGCGCTACCCGCCGGCGGCTCGGCCCTCGAGGTGCGCGAGCAAGGTGCCCGGTCGGGGCGCAGGCGGCGCCGACGGGCGCGGCGCGTCGAGCCGGGCGAGGCCGGCGAGCAACTGGCGCGTCACCGCGTGCGCGGCGTGGCGCACGCGGCGCGACGACGGCTGATGAGTGATGCGCACCGCGAACGCGACGCGGGGCTCGGGCAGCGGCCCGAATCCGATGTAGTTGACGTGGAAGCCGAGGCCCGGCTCGCTCGCGGTGCCGGTCTTGAGCGCCACCGGGAAGGACGGCGGCGCGATGCGCGCCGCGGTGCCGCCGGGCTGCACCACCGCCACCATGGCGCGGACCAGGATCGGCAGCCACTCCTCGTCGAGCACCTGCCAGCCCTCGGGCGGCGGCAGCACCCGCTCCGAGAACCCGAGGTAGGTGTCGGTCGAGCGGTAGAGCCGCGGCGGGTGCATCCAGCCGCCGTTCGCCACGGTGGCAGCTTCGAGCGCGGCGTGCACCGGCGTGATCGCCGTCGCTTCGAGCCCGATCGAGAGATCACCGAGCTGGCGCGGGGAACCCTCCGGCTCGAGCACCCGGCCGAAGAAGCGGCTCTCGCCCCCGTCGCCGTCGTGACCGAACCCGTAGCGGCGGAACTCCTCGAGCAGGGCCTGGCGGCCGACCAGATCGCCGAGGTGCGCGAAGGCGGCGTTGCAGCTCACCGCGAGCGCGCGATCCAGGCCGCGCAACGGGCCGCTGATCGCCGCGCAGTAGAGCATGCCGTCGTCGTAGCGCAGCGACCCGCGGCAGGTCATCTCCCCGAGGATCGCGTCGACGTCGAGACCGGCCCGCAGCGCCGCGGTCACCGTGATGATCTTCGCGATCGAGGCGGGCTCGCGCATCTGCTCGAGCGCGGCGGTGCCGGTCTCGGCGGCGGTGCGCCGATCGCTGACTGCGGCGAAGACCGCCCCGTCCGCGGGATCGAGGACGACGATCGACCCGCGGTAGCTGCCGAGCACGCGCGCCGCCAGTTCGGAGATCTCGCGGTCGATGGTCAGGCGCACGCTGCGTGCCGGGAGGAGCGAGGAGAGTCCGTCGATCGCCGGCCCGGGCACGATCATGCGATCGAGGCCCGGCTCGGCCTCGAACCGCCATTCACCCGCTGCCGACGCCCGCGCCTTGCCCAGGAGATCGCCGGTGCGATCCCGCACCAGGATGTCTTCGAGGTCACCGGAGAGAACCTCTGCCAGCGCTCGGTGCACGCGCGTTCGCGGCGCGCCGGGAAGGACGACCGCGCGCGCGATCTCGGGCCGGCCCGATTCGAGCAGGGCCGCCGCCTCGAACTCCGGGAAAGCGGGGGCTGCGGTGCGGCGCAGGAGCGCGACCAGCCGCAGGCAGCCGTCGTAGCGCTCCTCGGCGAGCGAGCGCTCCAGGAGCAGGCCGAGCGGGAAGTAAGCGAGGTCGTCGCCGCCGACCCGGGACGCGGCGGCAGAGTCCACGTCCCCGGTGAGGGCGTCGATCAGCGCCACGCCGGCGCGCGCGCGCTGGCGAGCGCCGATCGAGAGCTGAAGCTCCCCGAGCCGGGCGCGGCTGCGGGACCAGTCGTCCTCGAGCAGGTCGGTGCGCAGCAGCGACAGCTCGGCGGCGTTCTCGCGGGCGGTGGTGTAGACCGAGGCCGCGACCGCGACCGTCATGGCCAGGGCGACCAGGAGAAGGTATGCGGCGAGTCGCCGGCTCATCGATGTCTCTCGACGAGGCGCCACCGAATCGCGACGGGCCCCGCTCGCTCGTGACGGACG
>DATKDQ010000149.1:0-2381 GCA_035544635.1 Thermoanaerobaculia bacterium | reverse complement strand
GACTCGCAGGTGTGGTCGTACACCGCGACCGGAACCAGGCCCTCGCGCACGCAGTAGCGGATCTGGTTGATGGTGTCGAGGATGCAGAGGCCGAAGCCCGAGCCCCGGAGGCTCAGGTTCATCACGTAGATCTTGCGCTCGGGGCCTGCTGCGTTCATGGAGGTGTCCGCCGCTTACGATCGGCGAGCGAGAATCGGGCGCCATCCACGAGTCGGGAGAGACGGCGCACGAGATCAGCGGTCGCCGGAGTCCGGCCGGTAAGATAGCGCATCCGTTCGCCCGCCGCGGAGCGCGACCCGGCGGCGCCGATGTGGCGCAGCGGCGTGACCCGGCGCCGGCGCCCGGCAGGCCACCGGTGAAGGCCCGCCCGCCTCGAGCACTCGGAATGCATGGTCTCGAGCCCGACCCGAGCGACCGCTTCCGGCGGCTCTACGCCAGCGACCGCGCCGCCCTGGCTTCCCTGGCGCTCCTCGCCGTCCTCTACTACGGCGGGAGCTACCTCGCGGGCGGGCTCCTCGGACGCTCGCCGCAATCGGGACAGACCCACTACGCCTACCTCGCCGAGGCCATGCTCGAGGGACGCCTCGACCTTCCTCCCGGACGCGCTCCGCACCTGAGCGAGATCGTCTCCTACCGCGACCAGCGCTTCGTCGTGTACCCGCCGCTGCCCGCCATCGTCCTGCTGCCGGCGGTGGCGCTGTTCGGCGCGGAGCTCGAGACCAGCCTGCTCTCGATCGCCCTCGCCGCGGTCGGCCTGGCCGCGACGTTCGTCTGGCTGCGCCGCCTCGGCCGGCCGCGCGACGTCGCCTGGTGGTCGGCGCTCCTGCTCGGGCTCGGCACCAGCTACACCTACGCCGCCATCGTCGGCTCGAGCTGGCTCCTCGCCCACGTCCTGGGCGTGCTGCTCCTGACCGCGGCGATGTGCGAGGTCTACGGCAGGAATCGCGGGGTGGTGGCGGGCCTCTTGATCGGCGGGGCGATGTGGTGCCGGATGCCGATGGTGCTCGCCGCGCCGTTCGCCATGTATCTGGCCGGCGAGCGCAGTGGCCGGCGCGTGCGCTCGGCGCTTCAGGTCGGGGCGGGCGTCGCCGTCTTCCTGGTGTTGAACGCGCTCTACAACTGGCTGCGCTTCGACGACGTGCGCAACGTCGCCTACACCATGATCCCCGGGGTCCTCGCGGAGCCGTGGTACGAGCGCGGCATCTTCGACCTCGCCTATCTCCCGCGCAACCTCCACGTCCTCCTGTTCGAGCCGCCCGTTCTCCTCGACTCCTTTCCCTACTTCGCCGCCAGCCTCTGGGGGCTCGGCGTCGTGTTCGCCACGCCGGCCTACCTGCTCATGCTCTGGGCGCCGTTCGGCGAGCGTACGACGCGCGTCCTGCTCGCCGCCGCGGTCGCCTGCATGCTCCCGGGGCTCTTCCATGGCTGGCCCGGAGCCCAGCAGTACGGCTACCGCTTCAGCCTCGACGCCGCGCCCTTCCTGGTCGCGTTGATGGCGCTGGGCATCGGGGATCGCGTCACCCCACGGGTGCGCGCCCTCCTCGTGCTGAACCTCGCCCTCACCGCGTGGTGGATCGCGTTCGCGCGCTGGGTGCCCCCGCGCGACTGGATCTATCCCTTCGGGTGAGCGGCGGCGCCCTGGGGCCGGCGGCGCGGAGCAGGTCGAGGGCATGACCCTGGTCCACCAAGCGTTCCGGGGCGGGAGCGCTCTGTTACCATCGCCTCCCCTACCTCGGCCGTTCGACCTTGCCCGGATCGACACCCGCCTCCCACCGGATCGCCGCGGACCCGCCGGCGCGGCCCGCACCGCGGGCGCTCGAGGGCGCCCGGCCGGAGGCGGCCGGCCGGCGCCTGGCCGTCCTCCTGCTGGTCGCGTTGCTGGCCCGTCTCGGCGTCTGGATCTGGTTCGACCCGCTGCCGCCGTCGATCTGGGACGAGCGCGACTACGACCGGCTGGCCACCAGCCTCGCCGAGCGGGGAGAGCTCGCGATCGAGCCGGGTCGCCCCTCGACGCGGCGGCCTCCCCTCTACCCGGCCCTGGTGGCCGTGGTGTACGCCGCGGTAGGCACCCACGCCTACCAGGCGGTGCGGCTGGTGCAGGTGCTGCTCGACGTCGCCCTGGCGGCGGTCGTCTTCGCGTTGGGCCGCCGGCTGTGGGACGCCCGCACCGGTCTCTGGGCCGCGGCCCTGGCCGCGTTCTATCCCTCGCTGTGGGGGCACGACTACCTGCTCCTCACCGAGGTGCTCTTCACCTTCCTCCTCACTCTGGGAGCGCTCGGCCTGGTGCGCTTCTTCGACCAGGAGCGCCTCGGGGTGTTGGCGGCGGCAGGGCTGGTGCTGGGGCTCGCGACCTTGACCCGGAGCGTGCTCCAGGTCTATCC
>DATKDQ010000148.1:0-6080 GCA_035544635.1 Thermoanaerobaculia bacterium | reverse complement strand
GTCGAGCTCGCCACTGTGGTCTTCGTGCCGTCGTCCGGCACCGTGATGAGCGACTTCGGCGCCGAGGTGATCAAGATCGAGCCGCCGGGCGGCGGCGACATCTATCGACGATTCCACGAGCTTCCCGGGATGCCCGACTCCGACGTCGCGTACTGCTGGATTCTCGACGGGCGCAACAAGAAGAGCGTGGTGCTCGACCTCAAGTCGGAGACCGGCCGTGAGGCGGCCTATCGCCTGATCGCGACCGCCGACGTGTTCACCACCAACTGCCATCCGTCGGTGCTCGAGAAGCTGGGCATGGCCTGGGAGGTCCTGCGCGCGAAGAACGCGCGCCTGGTCTACGCCCACGGCACCGGCTTCGGCACCGAGGGGAGCGAGGCGGAGAAGCCCGGCTACGACATGGTCTGCTACTGGTCGCGCTCGGGGCTCGAGGGCACGATGTTCCCGCTCCAGGGTGAGCTCGGGCCGATCACCTGCGGCTCCGGCGACCATCCCACCGGCATGACGCTCTTCGGGGCGATCATGATGGCGCTCTACCGTCGCGAGCGGACCGGGGAAGGGTCCTACGTATCGACGTCGCTTCTCGCCAACGGCGCGTGGTCGAACTCGTGCATGATCGAGGCGCAGCTCTGCGGCGCGACGTTTCACGCGCGCCGCCCACGCGCCGAGGCGATCAACTTCACCAACCTCTACTACCGGCCGCGCGACGGGCGCATCTTCAAGCTCTGCATCGTCGACATCGCGAAGAATTGGGTGTCGTTCTGCCAGGCCATCGGCCGTCCGCAGATCGCCGTCGATCCCCGCTTCGCTCTGCTCGAGGACCGGCTGCGCAACATGCGCGAGCTGATCCCGCTCATCGACGCGGCGTTCGCCGAGCACGATCTCGCCCACTGGCGCGAGGTGCTCGAGGCGGCCGAGATCCCCTACAGCGTGCTCCAGAACTACCAGGAGATCGTCGCCGACCAGCAGATGTGGGCGAACGGCGTGTTCACCGAGATGCAGCATCCGGTGCACGGCCCGCTCACCGTGGTCTCGAGCCCGATCGCGGTCGCCGACCAGAGCAAGGTCGAGCCGCGCCCCGCCCCCGGATACGGCGAGCACACGCGCGAGGTGCTGGCCGAGATCGGCTACGGCGACGACGAGATCCGTGCGCTCTGCGCGAACGGCGCGGCGGTGAGCGCCGGGTGACCGCGTAAGGCGACGAAGGTGCCGCTGGGCCGCGAGCCGGCGCCGGTGGCGCCCACTCTCACGGGGCCGTGAAGGGCACGGTCCAGACGCTCGTGCCCCACGCCAGGCGCAGGACGCCGCCGCCCTCGGCCGGCTCGAGCTCGGCCGTGAACGACTTCACCGGCTCCGCAGCGGCCGCGGTCTCGAGCGGCACCTCCACCGCGTCCTCCGCGGGATCGTGCTGCGTCCCCCAGACGTCGGCGAGATGGTTGAACACCAGGCGCCACTGGCCGCCCACGTTCCTGAGCCACAGACTGTAGACGCCGGGGTACTCGGGCCCGTGGTTGTGCGCCTCGACCAGCGTGTCGCCGAAGCGCAGGTCGACCGGCGTCTTGAGCTTGAGCGGCCGGCTCCTCACGAACTGCACGATCTCGCCCTCGACCGGACTCTGGATCGCGGCGTAGGCCGGGTCCTCGATCGTCGGCTGGTCGAAGCGCAGCTCGATGCTGCGCTCGCCGGAGAGGGTGAGCTCGGTGGTGTCGAACGCGCCGCGGCGCGAGCGCGCGCGGCGCTGATCGGGTGCGCCTCCCGCTTCGGCGGCGGCGCTGCCGGCCTGTTGGGCCGGTCGCGCGGCCGGCTGCTCGATGGCTTGCGGCGCCGACTCCGGCGCCGGCTGCTGCGACCACGCGGCGGCCGGGGCGAGCAGAGGGAGGATGGGGACGAGAAGCACCACCGGGCGGCGAGCGGAGCGCGTGGACATCGGACCTCCTCCGTAAACGATCGCGGGGATCATAACCGGCCGCGCCCTGCCGCCGGGCGATCGGCACGCGGCTCGGCTGCGCGACCCGGTCGGAATCGGCGGTCAGCGACCGGCGACCGGCAGCCTGTGCCCGTCCCAGAGGTCGGTGAACGGCTCGAGCGCGTGGTCGAAGCGCACCGGACCGATCGCCCTCCAGCTCGGCACGTCGGACATCAGGAAGCCGAGGGTGGCCTCGCGCTCGAGCGCTCCGTGCGTCCACTCCAGGCGCCCCACCGACACCCGCGAGGCGAACGAGGTGAGCTTCGCTCCGAACATGTAGCCGCTCGCGACCGAGCACACCACCGAGGCCGGGTTCTCGACGTCGAAGCTCGACGCGATGCGGTGGAAGGGATCGGGGTAGACGTGCTCGGCGGTCGCGGCGAACATCGCGGCGTCGGTCACCCGGCCGCCGTTCGACAGCCGGAGGTGGAGGTCGGCGCCGAGCCCCAGCGGATCGGCGCCCGACCACTCGTAGCGCCAGCGCGGCGGGTCGCTGGGAAAACGGTGGATGAGGGCGCGCCCCCGCACCGACTCGAGGTGAAAGCCCTCGGGCGCGCGCGTGACACAGAGGTCGATGCCCTCGGCGCGGGCGATCGCGGCGGCCGCCTCCTGCTCGCGTCCCGGTGCGGTGTAGGCGACGACGCTCGACACCAGCCCGAACGGCACCATCACGACGTCGGTGCCGCTATCGATGCGCTCCCGCCGGCGGAAGCCAGCCTCGCGCAGCTTCGCGAGCACCGCGGCGCGCGTGTTGCGCAGCGGCGCCCCGCCCCCCATCCCGTGGTCCGAGAAGACGACCACCCAGAATGGGTGGTGCGGGTTGTCGCGCCGCAGCTTCGAGAGCTGGCGGTCGAGCTCGGTCAGGATCGGGACCAGGCCCCGCGGGCTCCTGAGGTGGCCCGCCGAGTCGGTGGTGTCGTAGTAGATGAAGAAGATCGGAGCGTCGGACGCGGCGAAGGCGGCGAGAGACTGGCGGATGTCGCGGCGCGCCGCCTTGATCGGCCGGATCGCCGAGATCGCCTTGCGCAAGAGCCCTTCGACCTTCCAATCGAAGAAGGAGCGCCAGGGGAAGGGCTCGTAGTCCGTGATCCCACCCCCGCTGACCCGGTTCGTCGCCCAGTCGTAGTGCTTGGCCTCGTACCCGGGCGAGCCCGGGACGCCGAGCGGCCGCAGGATCGCGGCGAGCGCCAGGCTGGTGGTCGACGGGAACGTGCTGATGAGCGGCACCGGGCCCTGGAGCGAGCGCAGGAACGAGCTCTCCTCGGACGCGGCGAAGGCTTGCATCGTGGCGTAGGGCACGGCGTCGATCGCGATGAAGAGCACCCGCGGCGGCCGCCGTTCGTCGACCTGGGCGTCGTCGGCCGCCAACCCCCCGAGCTCCCATGGGCCAGCGCGCACTCCGGTCGCGGTGCCCGCACCGAGGGCCGCCAGGACGACGAGCGCGAAGGAGCGCCGGCGGCGGAGAAACGCCGTCCCGCCCCTGGAGCGCGGGCGCCCGGTGCGAGTCTTCCACCGACCAGCGAAGTGCATCTCTCTCAACTTAACAGTCCAGCGCCCACTCGGGGACTGGCTCAGTTTGGCACGTTCGCCATGGCGGCGGAGGACTCCGTCCGCCCAGCTCGCGCCGGGCTGGGCGGCCCGGGTATGCTGCCGCGCGGAGGTGGTTTCCCCATGCGCCGATCCGCGCTCGTTCTCCTGCTCCTCGCCGGATGCGCCACCCGATCCGAGCTGAGAGAGACTCAGGCCCTGCTCGAGGAGTGCCGCACCGACAAGGTGTCCGCCCAGACCGCCCAGACCTCGTGTGAAGAGCGCTACGCCAAGGAGGTGAGGCGCTGGGAGGACCTGGACGCCGTCGTCGCCGAGGTGCTGCCCGCGACGCTCGCCGAGCTCGAGAGCGAGCGCGAGCAGATTCTCCAGTTGGTGCCGGAGGCGGCGCGGCAGGAGGTCGGCGCCTACCTCGACGAGCTGACCGACGCGATGGGACACGGCTTCCAGGTGCTGCGCGACCAGAACGAGAGCTCGCTGCTCCAGCTCGAAGTGGCGCAGACCAAGCTCGACGCGCTCCAGGCCCGCGCCGACTCGATCGGCGATCAGACGGCGACCATCAACGACACGCTCGAGGGCAATCTCCACGACGCGCTCGAGGAGCAACGGCGCATGCGCCGGCAGGCGACCGAGCTGGTGGCCAAGGTGCAGTCGTTCGATCAGGCGCACCTGTCGGTGCACGCGAGCGAGAACCGCCTCAAGCTCAACCGGAATCAGCGCGAGACGATCGAGCAGTTCCACGCGCGGCTCATCGGCGAGCTCACCGCGCTCGGCGCCGGCACCGAGCCGCCCTCGGCGGCGCGGGGAGGAGGAGCACGAACCTCCGCCGCGACGCAGCCCTGACCAGGTGCTCGGGCGGCTGCGCGCGACTCGAATCAGCCGTCGGACAGGGGGCGCACCTCGATGTTGCGCAGCTCGACCACCGAGATCGGCTTCAGGCGCTCGGCCACGAACCGCGGGTCCACCTGGCCGACGTCGAGACCGTCGCCGTCTCGCCCCAGGTTCTCCTGATCGAAGAAGAGGATGCCGCCGACACGGCGCCGGTTGATCGCGCGGCGGAAGCGAAGCCCGCTGGGCTCGCCGACGAAGTCGTAGGCGAAGTAGACGACCTCGCCGGTCTCCGGATCGAACCAGTACATGTACTCGTCCGAGGTCTGTCCGGTCTCGCTGCCGAGGTCGCCGCCCGGGGCGCGCGCCGCGAACTGGACGCGCACCCGGTGGAGCGGCCTTCCCTCCCAGTCGACGATGCCGAGGTCCTGCTTCCACACTCCGGGGTCGTTGAGCCGGTAGGGGAGGAACACGAAGTAGACACGCGCCGAGACGAAGCGGCGGCGGCGCGCCTCCTCCTCGGGCGGCACCGGGACCTGCCGTCCTCCCTCCCAACGCTCGACCGAGTCGTTGGTGGCGCGCACGCGCATGCCGTCCTCGCGGGTGACCACGTGCTCGAAGAGACCGCCGTCGGTGCGAACCTGGATCGCGAAGCAGCCGCTCGCCGAGCACAGATCGAGCGATGTCTCCGACGCGGTGTACGCGGCGCCGCCGTGGTGCTCGATCGAGCGGTCGACGATCGGGAGGCGCTCGACCCAGTCCTGGGCGCCGGCCGAAGCGGGGAGCGCGAGGCAGGCCAGACCCAGGACGAGCGGCGGGAGGGTGCGTCGAGCTCGGAGGCGTGTCACTGCGCCTCCATTGTACGCGGGGCCGGCTCGAGTCAGCGACTCCGCTCCGCCGCCGACTCGCCGCGGGCGACCGCGGGGACGAAGGCGTCGAGCCCGGGTGGCGGGAAGTCGACGGTGGCGCCGCGCTCGGCGGCCATGTACGCGGTCATCAGGAGCTCGGTGACCGCCACGCCGTCCTCGAACGTCTCGCTCGGCCGCTCACCGCCGCGGAACGAGCGCACCATGTGGCGGTTCTCGTCCTCGTAGCCGTAGGCGGCAGACTCGTTGGGCACCACCGGCATGAGCCCGGACTCGGCGTTCTGCTTCTCGACCAGGTCCTCGGCGGCCGCTTGAACCGTCTCCCGGCTGAGAAAGAGCTGGAGCTCGGTGTCGAGGCTCGACGAGCGCATCGAGTACTCCGGGCCCAGCACCTCCATCGAGAGCCGCAGCCCGGGGCCGACGAAGCTCCAGGAAGTGGTCGCCTCCACCAGGACGGGGGTGCCCGCGTCGTCCTCGTACTCGACGAGCACGCGGGCGAAGTCCTCGGCCGGCCGGCGGGTGTAGTCGACCTCGGGGCCGTAGCGGGCGCGGAGCTGCGCGGCGTACTCGGGCCGGCTCCACTTGAGCGACGCCACCTGCGCCGAGACGCGCAGCGGCGTGAGGCTCGAGCGCGGCTTCTCGGGGTCGGTCACGAGGAAGCGCCCGACCTCGAGCGAGTGGCACATCATGTCGTTGAGGACGCCTCCGCCCTGGAGCTCGCCACGCCAGAACCAGGCGTTGTGCGGTCCGCTGTGCTCCTCGGCGGCGCGCGCCAGGTAGGGGCGGCCGGCGGCGCGCGCGCCGCGCGCCCACAGGATCTCGCGGCCGCGGGTGACCGCCGGCGCGAACACCTGGTTCTCGAGGTAGCCGTCGAG
>DATKDQ010000147.1:0-6604 GCA_035544635.1 Thermoanaerobaculia bacterium | reverse complement strand
GATGCGCGGGGTGGCGCACCCGCCGCCGGAGGTCTTCGACGCCTGGGCGGAGCTGTGGCGCGGCCTCGCGATGGCGCACGATCGCCGGCTGCGCCTCGAGGTCGAGCGCGCTGGCGGCGGTGCGGTGTTCACGGTAACGCGGGCGGCCGCACGCGCGGCGCGCGGCTCGCCGGAATCGGCGTCGTGCTCGGCGTCCTCGGCTCGCCGGCGCTGACGCGTGCCATCCAGAGCGAGCTCTTCGGGGTGCGCCCCACGATGTCCAAACCTTCGTCGCCGTCGCGGCGCTGTTGGCCGGGGTCGGGCCAGTGGCCACGTTGGTGCCCGCGGTGCGTGCCATGCGGCTGGATCCGGTGCGGGCGTTGCGGCAGGAATGAGGAGCGTCTAGAATGGCGTAAATGCAGCGTAAGATACCTCCACCACCCCGCCACGCCTACGCCTCCAACCCCCTCCGCGGCCGCGGTGCCACCATCAATCCGATCGGCCGATTCGAGCGCCTCGACGTCGAGCCCGACGACGAGAATCGAGATCCCGAGGAGGACCCCTCGAATCCGGAGACTCTCTACCTCCGGGATTCGTCGAAGAGCGCGCTGGCGTCGAACGACAGCCCGGACATCGGGTTCGACTTCAGTCTGAACCCGTATCGCGGATGCCTTCATGGATGCTCGTACTGCTACGCCCGCCCGACCCACGAGTATCTGGGCTTTTCCGCCGGTCTCGACTTCGAGACGAAGATCCTGGTCAAGGAGGACGCGCCCGACCTCCTCCGCAAGGAGCTCGCGAGCCGCAGGTGGCAGCCGCAGACGATCGCGCTCTCCGGCGTCACCGATCCGTATCAACCCGTCGAGCGCCGCCTGCGCATCACGCGCCGCTGCCTCGAGGTTCTCGCCGAGGCGCGCAACCCGGTCGCGGTCATCACCAAGAACCACCTCGTCACCCGTGACATCGATCTGCTGGCGTCACTCGCCGAGCTCCAAGCCGCCATGGTCCACCTCTCGATCCCCACGCTCGACCCCGAGCTCGCCCGCGTGCTCGAGCCGCGCGCGTCGACTCCCAAGCGCCGCCTGCTCGCGATCGAGAGGTTGGCAGCGGCGGGGGTTCCGGTCGGCGTCATGGTCGCTCCGGTGATCCCGGGCCTCACCGATCACGAGATCCCCCACATCCTCGAGAGCGCCGCGAGCGCCGGTGCGCGAACCGTGGGCTGGGTCATGCTGCGGCTGCCCTTCGGCGTCAAGGACGTATTCGAGCAGTGGCTGCTGGCACACCGACCCGATCGCGCCGAGCGCGTGCTCGCGCGCCTGCGCGACGTGCACGACGGCAAGCTCTACCGCTCCGAGTTCGGAACCCGGGGGCGGGGGACCGGCCGCTATGCCGAGCAGATCGCGACACTCTTCGAGGTGTCGCTCCGGCGCGCCGGGCTCACCCGGCGCGGCCGCGAGCTCTCCACCGCCGCCTTCCGGCGGCCGGACCTCGGGCCTCAGATTGCTCTCTTCTGACCGCTGCGCCGGAGTCGCCCCGGATCGGCGGCCGCCGCCACCGGGTGCAAGCGATCTGCTCGCGTGACCGCGTCCGCTACCGATCGCGCTGCGCTCTCCTGGAGCCGAGCCGCGCGAGCAGCAGGAACACCACGCCGCCGATGGCGACGGTCAGCAACGAGAGCGAGCTCTCGACCGGCCGGCCCTGAAACGCCCAGAGCATGATCCACGCCGAGGCGGCGAGGAAGAGAAGCGGCGTCACCGGATAGCCCCAGGTGCGAAATGGACGCTCGAGATCGGGTCGGCGCAGGCGCAGTACGATCACACACGACACCGCGAGGCTGGCGAAGAGGGTCAGCGTGAAGCCAGCGTACTGCTGGATCTGGTCGACCCGGCCCGAAACGATGACCGCCGACGTGACCACACCCTGCAGCATCAGCGCCCGCGACGGCGCGCCGGTGGTGGGGTTGGCCGAGGCCAGCGCGCCCAGCGGCCCCCCTCTCCCCTCACCCCCGTGGGCCAGCGCGAAATCGCGGCCGAAGGCGTAGTAGACGCGAGGTCCCGCGATGGTCATCGCCGAGGCCGAGGCGAAGATCGAGATGCACAGGATCACGGTGACGATCGCGGTCCCCACCGAGCCGAACAGCTCGCGCGCCGCGATCTGCCCGACCTCGACCTGCCCGGCCAGGCCTTCGACGCCGGCGCCGTAGAAGTAGACGACGTTCAATCCCAGGTAGAGGACGACGACGAGGAGCGTGCCGTAGAGGAGCGAGCGCGGCAGGTCGCGCTGCGGATCGCGCATCTCGGCCGCGACGTAGGCCGCGGCATTCCAGCCCGAGTAGCAGAACATGACGAACACCAGCGACGTGGCCATCGCGGGCAGCAGCCGGCGCTCGGCGGCGATCTCCGCGAAGCCCGGGGAAACCTCGAGGATGCGCCCCAGCTCGCCGCGGCCGACCGCGAACGCGGCGACGATGATTCCCACGATGCCGGCCACCTTGAGCAGTGTCATCAGGTCGTTGAACGCGAAGCCGCCCTTCCTTCCACGCAGGTGGACCGCCACCAGCAGCCACACCAGGCCGATCGCCACCAGATCCTCGACTAGGACCGGCCCGAGCGCGGCGCCCGGGTCGAGCCCCGGCACGAACGGCTGCGCGTAGCGCACCAGGCTCTTGACCGCTGCGGCGATCGGCGCCGAGAAGCCGGCGACGAGCGACACGAAGGCGGACATGAACCCGAGCGCGGGTCCGTACGTGACCCGCAGGTACACGTACTCAGCGCCGGCTTCGGGGATCGCGGCCCCGAGCTCCGCGTAGCACAGCGCGCCGGCGAGCGCGAGCACGCCGCCCGCGATCCAGAGCAGATAGATGTAGCCGGGATGGCCGAGGTCGGCGGCCTGGAAGCCGGTGGTGGTGAAGATGCCGGCGCCGATGATGTTGGCGACCACCAGCGCGGTGGCGCTGCGCAGCCGCAAATGACGGAGCAGACCGCTGGGCAGAGTCCGCTCCCGATCGCCCTGTTTCGCGAGCCGCTTACTCGCGCTCGCTGCTCATCGGGGCCAGGCGCACCGGCTCGATCTTGCGCCGCTGCAGGCCGTCGCGCGTTTTCACCAGGAGTGAAAGCTGTTGGACCGGGCTGCCGCCGACCGCGACCACCATCTTGCCGTTGACCCTGAGCTGCTCGACCAGCTTCGGCGGCGGCTCCTCGGGGGCGGCGGTGAGGATGATGGCGTCGAACGGTGCCTGCTCGGGCCAGCCCTGGTTGCCGTCGCCGATGCGCACGTGGACGTTGGCGTAGCCGAGGCTCTGGAGCCGCTTGCGCGCTTCCTCGCCGCGGCGCCGGTTGATCTCGATGGTGTAGACCTCGCGGGCGAGCTTGGAGAGGACCGCGGCGTCATAGCCCGAGCCGGTGCCCACCTCGAGCACCTTCTGGGTGCCGTCCAGCTCGAGCAGCTCGATCATGCGCGCGGTCATGTAGGGCTGGAGCAGTGCCTCCTCCCCCGGTCCTAGGGGCAGGGGCTCGTCGACGTAGGCCTCGCCCCGGACCCGCTCGGGCACGAAGAGGTGCCGCGGCACCATCTGCATGGCGTGGAGGAGCTCGCTCTGGCGAATGCCGCGACGCCGGAGCTGCTGCTCCACCATGGTCCGGCGCGGCTCTTCGAAGGGATCCTGCGCACCGGCCGGCACCACGGAGAGCGCCGCCGATACCAGGCAGGCGGCGGTCGCGATCGCGCTGCTGAGCCTCTTTCCCATGCGCAGGTGGACGGATCCCCGCTAGCCAACGTTGCTCACACCCGGGACTGCCCAACGCTATAACAGCCTCGAGCCCCCCTGGATTTCAGAACGTACACGAAAGCCCGAGACGCGCGTCCAGTGGTGCGGCTCTGCTAGAGTCGGTCGTCGCGCGCTGGTGTGCACCGCCCCAGCACCGATCCTCGAGCAAGCGCCATGGTGAACCGCAATCGTGTGACCGCTTTGGTGCTGGCTGGCGCCCTGGGCGCCGGCGCCGCCGCCGGCGCCTCGGAGCTGCGGGGCACGGTCAAGCTCGCCGGAGCGGCACCGGAGCGCCGGCCGCTGCAAATGGACGCGGACCCGCAGTGCGCCCAGATGTACGGCGGCAAACCCGTCCTGTCCGAGGAGGTCCTGGTCGATGCCGAAGGGGGCCTCGCGAACGTGTTCGTGTATGTCAAGGACCCGCCGGCGGGGACTCACGCGCCTCCCACCACGCCGATCCGGCTCGAACAGCGCGGCTGCCTCTATGAGCCCCGGGTGCAGGGGATCCTGGTCGATCAGACCCTCGAGATCACGAACGACGACCAGACGCTGCACAATGTGCGCGCCCTGGCCGAGAAGAACCGTCCGTTCAACCTCGGCCAGCCGGCGGGGACGGCGCCGCGGATCAAGACCTTCAAGGTCACCGAGCCGGCGCTCAAGTTCAAGTGCGACGTCCACCCCTGGATGAGCGCCTACCTCTTCGTCATGGACCACCCCCACTTCGGGGTCTCCGGTCCGGACGGCTCCTTCACCATCCCCGGGCTCGCGGCCGGCACCTACACCCTGGTCGCGTGGCACGAGAGGTTGGGCGAGCAGGAAGCCCAGGTCACGGTGGGCGCCGACGGCACCGGTACTACCAGCTTCACCTTCTCCCCCAAGTAGGCCCCAGTGCTGCGCTCGTCGCGCCTCCGGCGAATCCTCGGCGCTCACGCCGCCCCAGACCGCGAAGGCAGCCTGCGCTCGCCCTGCGCGGAGCGGTAGGCCACGTGAGCGGGCGCGGCTCGATCTCCGACCGTGTCCTCCACGAGGTGGACGAGGCGCGCGACGAGCTGGTCGAGCTCGCCGCCTCGCTGGTCCGCGTGCCCACGGTGAACCCGCCCGGCGAGCGCTATCGCGAATGCGCCGACCTCCTCGGCCGGCGGCTCGCCGAGTACGGCTTCGCGGTCGAGCTTCTCCAGAGCGAGCCCGAGCCCGACCCGCTCCATCCGCGGTGGAACGTCCTGGGCGCGCGGCGCGGCGCTGCGGAGCGTCCTCTCGTCCACTTGAACGGCCATCTCGACGTGGTGC
Source organism: Thermoanaerobaculia bacterium (assembly GCA_035544635.1). Taxonomy (GTDB): domain Bacteria; phylum Acidobacteriota; class Thermoanaerobaculia; order Multivoradales; family Multivoraceae; genus DATAFT01. The sequence goes on along the minus strand of DATKDQ010000147.1, from coordinate 1,572 downwards.
CTGCCGGCGACGGCTGGACGGTCGATCCGTTCGGCGGCGAGACCAAGGAGGGGCGGCTCTACGGCCGCGGCTCCGCCGACATGAAGGCCGGCCTCGCTGCCGCGGTGATCGCCGCCGAGGCCCTGCGGCGCGCGGGCGCGAGCCTCGCGGGCACGATCGAGGTGAGCGGCACCGCCGACGAGGAGAGCGGCGGCTTCGCGGGCGTCGGCTGGCTCGCCGAGACCGGCCGCATCTCCGCGACGCGCACCGATCACGTGATCATTCCCGAGCCGCTCGGCGTCGACCGCGTGTGCATCGGGCACCGCGGGGTCTACTGGTGCCGGGTGCGAGCGCACGGCAAGATCGCCCACGGCAGTATGCCGTTTCTGGGCTCGAGCGCGGTCGACCCGTTGGGCCGGCTGCTCGAGCGGGTGCGTACGGAGCTCCGCCCGGCGCTCGCGAAGCGCCGCACCGAGATGCCGGTGGTACCCGACGAGGCGCGCTGGGCCACGATCAACGTCAACGCGGTGGCGGCCGGCCAGGCCGGGATGACGCCCCAGACGCCGTGCGTCGCCGACCTCGCCGAGGCGATCTTCGACCGCCGCTTCCTCTACGAGGAGGGCTTCGAAGCCGCACGGCAGGAGATCCTCGATCTAGTGGCTGCGATCGCCGTCGAGAACGCCGGATGGAAGCTCGAGGTCGAGGACCTGATGGTCGTGCATCCCACCCGCACACCGGCCGGAGATCCCTTGGTGATGGCGCTCGAGGACGGCATCCTCGAGGTGCTCGGGCACGAGGCCACCATCGTCGCGAGCCCCGGCACCTACGATCACAAGCACGTCACCCGGATCGGTGGCGTCGAGAGCTGCGTCGCCTACGGTCCGGGGGTCCTCGAGCAGGCGCACCAGCCCGACGAATGGTGCGCCATCCAGGACATGGTCGACTCGGCGAAGGTGATGGCCCTCGCGCTCCTCCGTCTGGGGGTGGGGCGCTGACGCCGCCCCGAGCGCGGCTAGAATCCAGGCCGTGACCGCTTTCTCGAACGCCGATCCTCCACTTGGAGGGGCACAGCGCGCCTCCGCCCCTCCCGGGAGCAGGCAGGCCGTTCCCCCACCTCCCGACTGGGATGGGCGGCGCCAGGTCTCGTCGAGCTCCCCGGCTCGGGGGGCGATCGCGCTCGCGGCCCTGGCCTGGCTCCTCGGCGCGGGCCTCTGGGCGCAGGAGCCGGCGCCGGACCCGGTGCGCCAGACGCTCGCCGCCGCGCTCCAGGCGATCGAGGCCGAGGACTTCGCGGCGGCCGAGCGCAGCTTCGCGCGGGTGACCGAGCTCGACCCGGGCTTCGCGCCGGCCTGGCTCGGTCTCGCGGAGATGAGGCAGCGGCTCGGCCGGCCGCGGGAGGCGCTCGAGGCCGCGCGCCGCGCGCAGCAGGTCGCGCCCGAGCTGGCGGCCGCGGCGTTCGCCGTGGCGAGGAGCCTCGCCGAGCTGGGCTCGCACCGCGAAGCCCTGGCCGCGGCCGAGCGGGCGCGCGAGCTCGAGCCCGGGAGCGCCGACGTCCTTCTCCTCTCGTCGCTCCTCCTGCGCGAGCTCGGCCGC
>DATKDQ010000146.1:0-4226 GCA_035544635.1 Thermoanaerobaculia bacterium | reverse complement strand
GCGAGGGAACGGATCCGGGCCTGCGCGGCGTCGTGCACCACGACCCGGCCCGCGCCTGGCCGGGCCTGAACCTCTACACCAACGACGCGGACGAGGCGTACCTGATGGACATGGACGGGCGCCGCGTCCACCGCTGGCGCCTGCCGAAGACGCCAAAGCAGCACTGCGAGCACGCCGAGCTGCTGGCGGGAGGCGAGCTGGCGGTGGTCTGCGTCAACGACGGGCTCTTCGTTCTCGACCGCAGCTCGAACGTGCTCTACGAGCACCGCCGGAAGGTGCACCACGACGTCGCAGCGCTTCACGACGGAACCCTCATCGTCCCCTTTCACGCCGTGCGGCCGTATCGCCGGCGCATGGTGTACTTCGACGGGCTGTCGTGGATCGCGCCCGGCGGCAGGACGGTCCGCACCTGGTGGTCATGGCGCCATCTCGACCGGCTGCAGCCGCATCACCCGCCCTCACCGCTGGATCAGCCCGGCGCCTGGCGCAAGCTCCTGTCGCGCAGCTACGACTACTATCACCTCAACACCGTCGAGTCGCTCGCCGCGACCGCTCTCGGCGAGCGCGACGCGCGGTTCCGTGCCGGCAACCTCCTCCTGTGCATGCGCCACCCCGCGCTCATCCTGATACTCGACCAGGACACCGAGGAGGTGGTCTGGAGCTGGGGGCCGGGGGTCCTCGACGGCCCGCACATGCCGACGCTGCTCGACAACGGGCATCTCCTGATCTTCGACAACGGCACCGAGCGCGGGTGGTCGCGCGTGATCGAGCTCGATCCGGTGACGCTCGAGATCGCCTGGGAGTATCGGGGCGATCCGCCGGAGGCCTTCCACTCGAACTGGCGCGGCTCGAGCCAGCGGCTCCCCAACGGCAACACGCTCCTCTGCGAGTCGGACAAGGGACGCGTCTTCGAGATCACGCCCCAGGGCGAGACCGTCTGGGAGTTCTGGAACCCCGAGATGCGGCGACGCGGCGAGCACGGGACCGACCGCAAGGGCATCTACCGCTTCACGCGGGTGGAGGCGGGGCTCCACCGGCCGCCTCGCGACTCCGAACCCGTTCATGGGCGTCTCCTCGACTCGAGCGCGGAGGTTCCTCGTGGCGAGGTACTACAATCGGCGCCCCGCCAGGGAGAGGAGGAGGACGCCTGATGGATCTCTCGCAGTTCGCGCTCGAGGACAAGGTCGCGATCATCACCGGGGGCAGCCGGGGCATCGGCAAGGCGACCGCGCTCGCGTTCGCGCGCGCCGGCGCCCACGTCGCCGTCACCAGCCGCAAGCTCCCCGACTGCGAGCAGGTCGCGGCCGAGGTGCGCGGCCTGGGCCGCCAGGCGATCGCGGTCGCGACCCACGTCGGAAGGATGGATCAGCTCCAGCCGCTGGTGGATCGCGTCGTCGCGGAGCTCGGCGGGCTCGACGTCCTGGTGAACAACGCCGGCACCAACTTCTTCGCTCCCGCCATCGACATGGACGAGAAGGCCTGGGACACCGTGATGAACCTCGACCTCAAGGGCCTCTTCTTCCTGAGCCAGGCGGCGGCGCGCGTCATGCGCGAGCGCGGCGGCGGCGCCATCGTCAACATCTCCTCGGTGAGCGGGCTGCGCGCCCAGGTCCCCACTGCGCACTACTCGATCGCGAAGGCGGGCGTGATCATGGCCACCCAGGCGCTCGCGGTGGAGTGGGCGCAGTACGGCATCCGCGTGAACTGCATCGCACCGGGCGCGATCGACACCCGCCTCTACGACGCGATCTACTCGCTGATGCCGCCGGACGAGGCCGAGCGGCGCAAGGCCGAGGTCGCCGCCAGGTTCCCGCTCCGGCGCGTGGGCGAGCCCCGTGAGATCGCCGACGCGGTTCTCTTCCTCGCCTCGCAGGCGGCCAGCTACACCACCGGCCAGACCTTCGCGGTGGACGGCGGCGCGCTCCTGGTCTGAGCGTCCTCGTTCCTCGTCTCGCGCCCGCGGTTTCGCGATAGCGTTGGCCTTTCACACCAACGGCCATCCCTCGGGAGGGAACCCACGATGAGAACGATGAAGCTGGACAGCGGCATCCCCAGCGACCTCGCCCAGATCCCCGCCCGTGCGCGGGCGCTCGAGGAGCTGGGCTACGACGGTCTGCTCACTGCCGAGACCGGCCACGATCCCTTCCTGCCGCTGGTGCTCGCCGCCGAGCACACGCAGCGGGTCGAGCTCGGCACCGGGATCGCGGTCGCTTTCGCGCGCAACCCGATGCTGCTCGCGAACCTCGGGCACGATCTCAACGCCTACTCGAAGGGCCGCTTCACGCTGGGGCTCGGCTCGCAGATCCGCGCCCACGTCACGAAGCGCTTCAGCATGCCCTGGTCGCACCCGGCGGCGCGCATGCGCGAGATGATCCTCGCCACCCGCGCGATCTGGGACTGCTGGTACCAGAAGAAGCCGCTCGACTTCCGCGGCGAGTTCTACCAGCACACGTTGATGACCCCGTTCTTCACTCCCACCAACGTCGAGCACGGCCCGCCCAAGGTGTTCCTCGCGGCCGTCGGGCCGCTCATGACCGAGGTCGCGGGCGAGACCTGCGACGGCATCCTCTGCCACTCCTTCACCACCGAGAGGTACGTGCGCGAGGTCACGATGCCGGCGATCGAGCGCGGTCTCGCGAAGGCGGGCAGGCGGCGCGAGGACTTCGAGATCAAGATCCCGGTGTTCGTCGTCGCCGGCGACGACGAGGAGCAGTACGCGAAGTCGCGCCAGCGGGTGAAGGAGCAGATCGCCTTCTACGGCTCGACCCCCGCCTACAAGGGCGTCTTCGACGTGCATGGATGGGGCGAGCTCCAGGGTGAGCTCAACGCGATGTCGAAGCGCGGCCAGTGGAAGGAGATGGGCGAGCTGATCGGCGACGATGTGCTCGGCGCGTTCGCGGTCGAGAGCGAGACGCCGCGCGGCGTGGCCGAAGGCATCGTCGGCCGCTTCGGCGACCTGGCGGACCGCACGACCTGGGCCTACTACCAGCCCTCGCCCGAGCGCGAGCGCGAGCTGATCGCGGCGTTCAGGAACCTCGGGGCGAAGGCGAAGACCGCGTAGCGAAACGCGAGCTCCGGCGTAGGGGAGCCTCCCGCCGGCTCCCCTACCACCGCAACCAGGCCGTGCCCTACCCCTTCATGCAGAACGCGTTGAGCTTGTTGCCGTCCAGGTCGCGGAAGTAGCCGGCGTAAAACCCGCCGTCGCCGCGCGGGCCAGGAGCGCCCTCGTCCTGCCCCCCCAGCGCCAAGGCCTTGGCGTGGAGCTTCTGCACCTTCTCGGGAGAGTCCACCGCCAGCGCCACCATCACGCCGTTGCCGACGGTGGCCCGGTTGCCGTCGAAGGGCTTGATGATCGAGACCGCGGGCGCCGCCGGCGAGGTGGCCCACGCGATGAAGGTGTCCATCTCCATGAAGCGCTTGGCGCCGATCTCGCCGAGCAGGGCGTCGTAGAACGTGGCGGCGCGGTCGAAGTCGTTCGTCCCCAGGGTCACGTAGCCGATCATGGTCGAGGTCCTCCTTGTGGATCGGGGCAGTCTACCGCTCCAACACGGGGGCGCACCGCTGCGTTCGCCGTACCCGCGGCAAACAACGCGAGACCCCGAGCTGCCCTCGGGCAGGCGCGTCCCGGCCCACCGCCACGCGGGCGCGGCGGTTCTCTTCCAACACCCCGCCCCCACCTCGGCCGGGGCGCCAGCCCGGAGCAGCTCGTCTTCACCCTGAAGGAGCTCGGACTGCCGGGCGGGGACCCGGAAACATTCCGTCCCCACCGCAGTAGGGTAAGGGCGGAACCGATCCTTGTTCCACCCGGAGGAGAAGCTTGTCGCTGACCGCCGACCTGCGTCAGACCTGGCGCAACGCCCGCAAGGCGCCCGGGCTCACGATCGCCGTCCTCCTGACCCTCGCCGTCGGCGTGGGCGCCAACGGGGCGGTGTGGAGCGTGTTGCGCGCCGTCCTGCTCGAGCCGCTCCCCTACCCCGAGCCCGAGCGCCTGGTTCAGGTGACGTCGAAGTTCCCGACCATGGGGTTCGAGCGCTTCTGGGTCTCGCCGCCGGAGTACATGGAGTACCGGGAGTGGAACGCCTCCTTCACCGAGCTCGGCGCCTACCGCGCCAACGAGGTGAGCGTCCAGGGGACCGAGCGGCCGGTGCGGGTGCGCGGCGCGATCGTGACCGCGAGCCTGTTCGACGTGCTCGGCGTGCCGGCGCTCGTGGGCCGCGTCTTCACCG
>DATKDQ010000145.1:0-7054 GCA_035544635.1 Thermoanaerobaculia bacterium | reverse complement strand
CGAGCTCGGCGTCGCGTGCGCACGCCTCGCCGCCCGCCGGCGGATAGGCTCAATCCTCCAATCGGAGCGGTGAGACGAAACCGTCGGGCTTGACCACCAGGACGGAGCACGCGATCCGGTCGAGGATCTCCTCGGCGGTGTTGCCGATGAGAACGCCCGCGATCCCGGTGCGAGCGACCGTCCCGAGCACGAGCAGGTCGGATCCCAGCTCCGCTGACAGGGCGGGGACGACGGTCACTGGGTCGCCCTTGATCAGGCGCGCCGCTCGAGGCTCGAACCGATCGGCGAACGGGGCGAGCAGGGATCGCAGCTCGACGACCGCCCGGCGCCGGGTCTCCTCGACGTAGGCCCGGAGGTCGTCTTGCGACACGCGGTGGCGCACGATTCTCTCGGCGAAGGGCCGCCAGGCATGCACCACATCGACGCGGGCCCCGGACAGGGCGGCGAGCTCGAGCGCCACCCGCACCAGCTTGGCCGCTCGCTCCCGCGACACGTCCTCGTCGCCGGGATCGACGGCCACCAGGATGCGTCGCGGTCGCCGCGGATGCCCGGGATGGACGATGTAGACCGGACACGGGGCATGGCGAACGAGGTGGTGCGCAGTGCCGCCGAGAACGACCTGCCGCAGTCCGCGCTGCCGCCTCGCCGCCAGCATCACGAGATCGTGGCCGCGCTTTCCCACCTCCTTGAGCACGGCGGGCCACGGCGACCCGACCAGAATCTCCACCGAGACCTCGAGACCCGCCGCGCGCAGAGGCTCGGCGAGGGCCGACAGCCGCTCGCGCTTCTGCTCGGCCGCGACCGAGAGGACACCACCCTCGAGCGATCGGCGCCGCGACGTCAGGTGGTGCCAACCCGGTGCGTCCACGACGTCCACCAGCTTGACCGCGGCGCCCGAGTCCACGGCCAGCTCGCTCGCCGCACGGACCACGTCGCGCCGGCGCGAGTCGGCGTCCACGTGAACGAGAAATCTTCTCCATAGACTCACTGCCGCTCCCTCCCGCTCGTCGATCCAGGAGTGGACGACCCGCCCGAACGACGGCTCTCATCGTCGTCGCGAGGCCACGCCGGGGCGCCCTCGGGCACAGCGCCCGAGCCCAGCACATGGCTTCGCGGATCGTAGCGGCCGCGCAGGTCGTCGCGCACCGATCCCTGCCACAACGGCACGCCCACGAAGTAGGCCGCGCGGCCGATCATATGGGCCGCGACCGGCGCGGTGAGAAAGAAGAAGAGGACGACCAGCAGGGCCTGGACCGCAACCCCGAGGCTGCCGAAGTGCACGGCAACCGCCAGCAGCATGCTGCTCGCTCCCAGCGTGGAGACCTTGGTCGCCGCGTGCATGCGCGTGAAGAGATCGGGGAAGCGGATCACGCCCACCGCGGCCAGCAGCATGAACACCGCCCCCACCACGAGCAGAATCGCGCTCAGGAGCCCGGTCACGGCCGCTGCCTCCGCTCGAGGTACCGCGCGAACGCCACCGTGCCGAGAAACGTGAGCAGCGCGAGGACGATCGCCGAGCGCAGCAGCATCGGCTCGCCGGTCAGGATCGAGTAGGCGGCGATGGCGCCGACCAGGTGCGTCGCGACCAGATCGAGCGCCACCACGCGGTCGGGGAGGCTGGGCCCGCGCGCGAGCCGCACGAACGCCAGCAGCATCCCCGCGGCGAGCACCAGGAGCGCGACGCGGCTGGCGAAGATGGGCGGATCGAGCAGCATCCAGCTCATCGCAGCAGCTCCAGCAGGCGGCGCTCGAGCCGGTTCTTGATCTGACTGCGCAGCGCCGCCGGATCGTCGATGTACATGGCGTGGACGTAGAGCACGCTGCGATCGGCCGCGACGTCGAGACTCACCGTCCCCGGCGTCAGGGTGATGAGGTTCGCGAGCAGCGTGATCTCCTCGTCGGTGTCGGCGTCGATCGGAATCGCGATCACGCCGGGCCGCATCCGGTGGCGCGGAGTGATCACGTCGTAGGCGACCTTGAGATTGGCGGCCACGAGCTCGCGCAGGAAGAAGAACGCAAAGACCACCAGGCGGCGGGCACGCAGCCCGTAGGGCGCGGTGCCGAGGGTGGCGTGGCCCGCGACCAGCACGACGAACCCCACCACCAGGCCCGCCGCGATGTTGGCGGCGGACATCTCGCCGGTCCAGGCGGCCCACACCAGAGCCAGGAGGAGGTTGCCGAGCAGCCCTCTCACCGCGCCTCTCCGAGCACGGCCCGAGCATAGACCTCAGGGTCGAGGAGCTGGTCGGCGGCCGCCAGCGCGAGGTCGAGGAGAGGCTGCGGCGCGAGGCCGAGGAGGATGGTCAGAAGCGCCAGCCCGACTGCCGGCACCATGGCGAGCCGCGTGGCGCGAGGATCGGCGGAGGCCGGCTCCTGCTCGCAGGCCGGAGCCCAGAACGCCTCCGCCCAGATCTTGGTCATCGAGAACAGCGTCAACAGGCTCACGGCAAGCGCGGTGGCGACCACGAGGTGGCTCTCGAGCTCGAGCCCCGCCCGAACCAGCGCGAGCTTCGCTGCGAACCCCGACAGCGGGGGCACGCCCGCCAGGGACATCGCGGGCACCAGGAAGAGCGCGGCGAGGAACGGGCGAGCGCGGTAGAGCCCGCCGAGCCGCGCCAGCTCGAAGCTGCCGCCGTAGCGGTGGGCGAGCCCACTGATCAGGAACAGGTTCGTCTTCACCAGGATGTGGTGAACCAGGTAGAAGACCGAGCCGGCCAGTGCCAGGCGGGAGAAGAGGCCGAGACCCATGATCATGTAGCCGATCTGGCTGACGATGTGAAACGCCAGGATGCGCCGGAGCTCACCCTGACACGCCGCGCCGAGAACGCCCGTGACCATGGTGAGAGCGGCGATCACCAGGATCAGCCGGTGCGTGAAGCCGACATCCTGGAGGAACAGGAGCGTGAACACGCGCAGCAGCGCGTAGACGCCGACCTTGGTGAGGAGGCCCGACAGGATGGCCGAGACCGCCACCGGCGGCGTGTGGTAGGACGCCGGCAGCCAGAAGAAGAGCGGAAACACGGCGGCCTTGATGCCGAACGCGGCCAGGAAGAGCACGGCGAGCGTGAGGGTGAGCTCCGGCTCGTGGAGGTCGCCCAGCTTGCGCGCCAGGTCGGCGAAGGACAAAGTGCCCATCTTGCCGTAGAGGATCCCCACCGCCGTCAGGAACAGCGACGACGACAGCAGGTTGAGGGTGACGTACTTGATCGCGCCTTCGAGCTGCGGGCGCTCACCCCCCAGCGACAACAGCACGAAGGAGGCGATCAGCATGACCTCGAACCAGACGTAGAAGTTGAAGACGTCGCCGCTCAAGAACGCCCCGCACACGCCGAGGAGGAGCACGTGGAAGAGCGCGTAGAAGCCGAAGGCCTCGCGCCGCTCGTCGAGGGTGGCCACCGCGTACACCGAGACGGCGCAGCCGATGAGCGCGGCCACCGCGACCATGATCGCGCTCAAGAGGTCCGCCACCAGTGTGATCCCGAACGGGGCGGGCCAGCCGCCGATGGTGCTCACCAGGATGCCGCGCTCGATCACCACGGCGAGCAGCGCCAGCGCCGCGCCGAGATGGGCGGCGGCGCCCGCCACGCCGAGCGCGCGCTGGAGGCGCAGCGAGCGCCCGGCGAGGAACGCCGCGATCGCGGTCAGCAGCGGGACGACGAGGGGCAGGACCAAGAGCGCGTTCACGTGTCGGTGGTCCTCATCTCGTCGAGGTCGTCGGTTCCGACCTCCTGATAGGCGCGGTAGAAGAGGACGAGCGCAAAGGCGACCACCGAGAAGCCGATCACGATCGCGGTGAGGATCAGCGCCTGCGGCAGCGGATCCGCGGCCGGCCCTGGAGGGGCCCCGAGGCCCTCGGGCACGAGCGGCGGGCTCGCCCGGGTGAGGCCGGCGCTGGTGAAGATGAGGAGGTTGGCGGCGTGGCTCAGGAGCGCGAGGCCGATCAGGAGCTTCACCGCGCTGCGGCGCATCATGAGGTAGAGACCGCCGGCGTAGAGGACGCCGATCACGATCGCCAGCACCGCCTCCACCTCACTCCTCCTCTACCAGGGCAAGCACGATGCGAGCGACGGCGCCGAGCACCACCAGGTAGACGCCGACGTCGAACAGGAGGGGCGTGCCGAGGTCGAGCGCCCCGAGCCCCGGTACGTTGACCTCGAGCCAGCGCGCCGTCAGGTAGGGCTCGCCGCGGACGAGCGGCCACATCCCGCTCGCAGCCGCGGCGAAGAGCCCGGCGCCGAGCAGCGTCTGCGGCTCGACCCAGAGGCTGCGCGCGGCCTCGGCCGGTCCGTAGGCGAGCGCGAACAGCGTGGCCGCCGTGGCCGCCACCAGCCCGGCGACGAACCCGCCGCCCGGCTCGTGGTGACCCCGCCACAGGAGGAACAGCGAGAACAGCACCAGGAGCGGGTGCACGAAGCGGGTCGTGGTGCGCAGGATCAACGAGGTCATGATCCCTCCGGTCGAGCCGAGCGGAGCTTCAGCAGCGCATAGGCGCCGACGGCCGCGGTGGCGAGGACGACGATCTCCCCCAGCGTGTCGAGGCTCCGGAAGTCGACCAGGATCACGTTCACGACGTTGCGGCCGTGCGCCGCCACCGCGCTGTTCTCGAGGTAGTACTCCGAGATCCGGGCATGGAGACGCGACCTCGTCGCGAGCAGCACCAGCGTCGTGAGCAGCAGGCCCGCCGCGCCCGCCACCACGGCGTCGCGGAGGCGGTCGGCGGTCGTGGACCGGTCCGAGAACCTGGGGAGATGATGGAAGGCGAGCACGAAGAGGACAACGGTGAGGGTCTCCACGACGATCTGGGTCATCGCCAGATCAGGAGCGCTGAAGAAGACGAAGAGCAGCGCGAGCCCGTAGCCGACCGCGCCCATCGCCGCCACCGCCGCCAGCCGCGAGGAGCTCAGCGCCGCCATCGCCGTCGCGGCGACGATGAGGATCGCGACCGCCAGCTCGTGGGCGCGGGCGCCGGTCCAGTGGAGCGGCGTGCTCGGGTCGCCCCGGGTGAGGAGCGCGTATCCCGCCGTGCCGACCGTCGAGGCCACCACGATGACGATGTAGCGGCGCAGGTAGCCGCTCTGCAGGAGCCGTGTCTGCCAGCGGGCGGCGCGGTCGAGCGCGATGAGGGTGGCGCCGTAGGCTCGGGCCGGCCCCAGGCGAGCGAGCGGTCGCAGCCGGCCGGCCGCCTGAAGGACGCGGCCGTGCCCCGCCCACAGCAGGGCACCCCCGCCCAGAGACAGCACGCTCAGGCCCAGCGCGGCGTCGAGACCGTGCCAGTGGGCGAGCTCGATGGCCACCGGCCTCCCCAGGACCGCTCCCGCCGCCGCCGAGAGGAGGCTCGACGACAGCGCTCCCGGAAAGAGCCCTCCGCCGACGCTGAGCAGGGCGAGGAGAAGCGGCGGCGCCCACAGCCACGGCGACACCTCGCGTCGCTGCGGGGCAGATCGACCGAGGAACGGTCCGATGCCGGCGACCAGAGCGACCCCGACCAGCGCCATGCTCGCCAGCACGACGAGCGCAGCTCCCCACGACGGGCGCGGGCCGGCGAGCACCGCACCCAGGAGCGACTCCTTGGCCAGGTAGCCCAGGAGCGGCGGCACACCGGCCATCGAGAGCGCGGCGATGGCGGCGGCGGCCGCGGTCCACGGCATCGCCCGGGCGAGGCCGGAGAGCCGCGTCGCGTCCTTCTCCCCGGTTGCCTGTTCGAGGGCGCCGGCGACCAGGAACAGCGCGCCCTTGTATCCGGCGTGCGCCACCAGGAAGACGACGCCGGCCTTCACGGCCGCCTCGGATCCCATCCCGATGAGCAGCGTGATCGCGCCCAGCGCGGCGACCGTCGAGTACGCGAGCAGACGCTTCATATAGGTCTGGGCCACCGCCAGCCAGGCGCCCGCGAAGAGGGTCACGGCGCCACCAGCGACCACGACCGCCTGCCAGGCGCCCTCGCCGCCGAGAACCGGGTGCAAGCGCGCGATCAGGTAGATGCCGGCCTTCACCATGGTCGCGGAGTGCAGGTAGGCGCTCGCGGCGGTCGGCGCCGCCATCGCGTCGGGCAGCCAGAAGTGAAACGGGAACTGCGCCGACTTGGTCAGGGCGGCGAGCAGGACGAGCGTCACGATCGCCGCGTGGGCGGAGTGGGAGCGCACCGCCTCGCCGCGGACGAGGAGCTCGGTGATCTCGAGCGATCCTCCGGCCTGCCCCAGGAGCAGGGCGCCGGCGAGGAGCGCCAGGCCTCCGACTCCGGTGACGAGGAGGGCCTGGAGCGCGGCCCGGCGTGCTCCGGCCTGCTCGTGATCGAAGCCGATCAGGAGATAGGAGCTGAAGCTCGTGAGCTCCCAGAACACGAACAGCGCGAGCAGGTTGTCGGCGAGGACGACCCCCAGCATCGAGGCCATGAAGAGGAGGAGGAAGGACTGGAACCGCCCGAGCTGAGGATGATCGCGCAGGTGCTCGGCGGCGTAGCCGACGACGAGCGTGCCGAAGCCCGACACCAGGAGCGCGAACAGGAGGCTCCAGCCGTCGAGCCGGAACGAGAGCCGCAGACCGAGCGCCGGAGCCCAGTCGCGCGCCGAGAGGAGCACCTCGCCCGCCGCGATCGCCGGAGCGAGGCTGGCGAAGTAGGCGGTGAGCGCCGCGGGCGGCAGCACCAGGATCCAGCGGGCCCACCGTCCCGCCCACCGGGTGATCCACGGAGCCGCCGCGGCCGCTGCGAAGACGACGAGGACCGCGACCAGCATCGCGGCGGCGATTGCATCACACTTTTCGGCGGGCGGACGAAATTCCGATCCCCTCCGGCGCCATTCGCTCTCTCGCGCTGCCAGTCCTGGCTCATTTCGGCGGGTGCTAGCATCGCCCGGTGTCCGTGGCCGACGCGCGCGTCTCTCCGTTGCTCGCTCGAGCGCTCTCCGAGCTCGCGGCGAAGCTGCGTGAGCGCTTCGGCGCGGCCGTCGTCGATCTTCGCCTCTTCGGTTCGGTCGCCCGTGGCGAGAGCCACGAAGGCTCCGACGTCGACGTCGCGGTCGTCCTCACCCGCGTGGATTGGAACACTCGGCGCGCG
>DATKDQ010000144.1:0-16802 GCA_035544635.1 Thermoanaerobaculia bacterium | reverse complement strand
GCTCGCCTCGATCGAGGACGTCCGCGTGCATTGCCAGGGCTCGGCGCGCCTGCCCAACACCTCCCATTTCGCGGTGGCGGGAGTGGAGGGCGAGGCGCTGGTGATCCGTCTCGATCTCGCCGGGTTCGCGGTGTCGACCGGGTCAGCCTGCGCGTCGGGGGCGATCGAGCCGAGCCCCACGTTGCTGGCCATGGGGCTGCCTGCCCACGAGGCGCTGTCGTCGTTGCGGGTGAGCTTCGGCATGACCAACACCACCGCGGACGTCGACCGCTTCCTCGCCGCCCTCGGCACCGAGGTCTACGCCCTGCGCCGTCTCGCGCCGGCGGTCCTGCGATGAGCTGGCCCACCGCCTTCACCGCCGTTGCCATGAGCGGAGGGCTCGACTCGTCGGTGGTGGCGGCGCTCCTCGCGCGCGCGGGCGAGCCGGTGGTCGGCCTGTCGATGCTGCTCTGGGACCGTTCGTCGCGGGAGCGCAGCGGCCGCTGCTGCGGCTCGCTCGATCTCGGCGACGCCAGGCGCGTGGCGGGGCAGATCGGGATTCCGCACTACACGCTGCGGCTCGATGCGGAGTTCGAGCGCCAGGTGGTCGATCCGTTCGTCGGCGAGTACGTCGCGGGGCGAACGCCGAGCCCCTGCGTGCGCTGCAATACCTTCATCAAGTTCGACGCCTTCGTCGAGCGGGCGCGCCGGCTCGGCGCGTCCCGGATCGCGACCGGGCACTACGCCCGCCTGCGCCGGGGACCCGACGGGCTGGAGCTCCATCGTGGAGTCGACGAGGGCAAGGACCAGAGCTATTACCTGTTCGAGCTGCGCCAGGAACAGCTCGAGGCGGTCGTCTTCCCGCTCGGCGAGCTGACCAAGATCGAGGTGCGGGAAGAGGCGCGCCGCCAGGGTCTCCACGTCGCCGAGAAGGGTGAGAGCATGGAGATCTGCTTCGTCGAGGACGGGCTCGGGGAGTTTCTCGCGCAACGCGTCGGCCGCGCCGTCGAGGGAGCCGGGTCGAACGGCGCGGCGGCAGCGGTCGCCGGTCGCGGCGCCGAGGTCGTCGACCGCGCGGGCCGCCGGCTCGGCACGGCCGGCGGCCCCTATTACCGTTACACCGTCGGTCAGCGGCGCGGCCTCGGCGTCGGTGGCGGGGAGCCGCTGTACGTGCTCGAGGTCGCCTCCGCCAGAAACCGCGTCGTGGTCGGCGGGCGCGTCGAGCTCCGCGCCCCGGGCCTTCGCGGCGAGCGGCTGCACTGGATCGGTCCCCCGCCGCCGGGAGAGATCGAGGCCCGGGTGCGCATCCGATCGCGGCATCCGGGCGCCGAGAGTCGGATCCGGTCGCTCGGCGGCGGCCGGGTCGAGGTCGAGTTCGCGGAGCCTCAGGAGGGAGTGGCGCCCGGCCAGGCCGCGGTCTTCTACGACGGCACGCGGGTCCTGGGCGGCTGCTGGATCGAGGGGGCCTGGTGAGCGCGACGCGGCGCCGCGATCCCGAGGTGACGCGGACGGCGATCCTCGACGCCGCCGAGGCGATCTTCGTCGCCAAGGGGTTCGCGGCCGCGTCGATGAGCGACGTGGCGCGCCGAGCGGCGGTCACCAAGAGCCTGATCCATCATCACTTCGGCTCCAAGAAGGAGCTCTGGGCCGAGGTCAAGCGGCGCTCGCTCGACGAGTACTTCGAGGCGCAGCGGCCGATCGCGGCGACCCCCGCCTCCGACCGTGCGAGCCTCACCGAGTCGCTGCGGATCTACTTCCGGTTCCTCGAGTCGAACCCGAGCTTCGTGCGGCTGTCGGCGTGGATGAACCTCGAGGACCCCACGCTGGCGGCCCCCTCCAACCCGGATCTCCTGCATCGCGGCGTCGAGCGGCTGCGCCGGGCGCAGGCCCAGGGCACGTTCCGGAGCGACGTCGATCCGTGGCACATCATGTTCGTGTTCTTCGCGCTCTCGACCTACTGGTTCCAGGCACGCCACGCCTACGGCCACGAGACCTACGCGCATCGCGACCCCGCCGTCGCGAACGAGAGCTATCTCGAGGACCTCCTCAAGATCCTGCTCGACGGCGTTGCCGTTCGGTAGAGCGAGCCTGGGCGGAACCTCCAACCACCACCACGAACTCCCCCTGGAGCTTCGGCCGCGCTCCGAGCTCGTCGCGGAGCTCGCGAAGCGTCCCGCGCAGGACCTCCTCGTGGAGCTTGGTCAGCTCCCGCGCGATCGCGGCCGGCCGGTCGCCCAGGACCGCGATCGCGTCGTCGAGGCTCGCGAGCAGACGGTGCGGCGACTCGAACAGGACAAGCGTGTGAGCGAGCTCCGCGAAGCGGCGCAGGAAGCTCTGTCGCCTGCCCGAACGGGGTGGCGGAAACCCAAGCATCGTGAACGGGTAGGGCGGAAGCCCCGACACCACCAGCGCCGCGAGGGCGGCCGAGGGACCCGGCAACGGACGCACCGTGAGGCCGGCTGTCGCCGCCTCGCGAACGACGAGGAACCCGGGGTCGGAGAGGAGCGGTGTTCCGGCGTCGCTCACCAGCGCGACGTCGCGTCCCTGCTCGAGGGTCTGGAGGATCTCGCGGACGCGCGCCCGCTCGTTGTGCTCGTGAAGCGAGCGCAAGGTCTTGCGCAGCCCGAGATGCTGGAGCAGCCGGCCGGTGCGGCGAGTGTCCTCGCAGGCCACCACGTCGACCGTGCCGAGCACCTCCGCCGCGCGCGGCGTGAGGTCGCCGAGGTTTCCGATCGGAGTCGAGACCACCCACAACGTTCCGCGCCGATCGCCCGGCGCGCGGGCTTCAGTCGAGGGCTCGTGGGCATCGCCTGCGGACACGATCAATCCCCTGCCTGCCCCGCCGGCCCGGTCGGCTGCTGCGGCGGCGCGTACAGCTCTCGGTACCTCGCGCGAGCGCCGAGCACGCGCGCGACGTAGGCCCGCGTCTCCGGGAAGCTCACCTTGGCCAGGAACTCGGCCGGATCGCGGCTGTAGCAGTGAGTGCGCCAGAGATCGACCTGGCGGTCGCCTGCGTTGTAGGCGGCCACCGCCGCGGGCGCCGATCCACCGAACCGCTCGAGCAGCTCGGCGACGTAGGCGGCGGCGAGCTCGATCGAGACCACCGGGTCGGTGAGATCGTCGGGCCTGATGCGGCCGAGTCCGATGCGGCTCGCGAGCGACCGCGCCGTCGGGAAGACGAACTGCGCCATGCCGCGGGCCGAGGCCGGCGACACCGCGTTGGGGTCGAACCGGCTCTCCTCGCGCAGGACTGCGTAGAGGAGGGCCGCCTCGACGCCGCGTGCGCGGGCGCTCCGCTCCACCACCTCGGCATAGGGAGCCGGATGCAGCCGCACCCGCAGCGGCCGCGACCAGAGCGGCTCGGGGAGGTGCTCGCCGATGCGGCCCGCGAGCACCTCGGCGATGTAGATCGAGCGCCGCACGCGGCCCGCATGGTAGAGCCCCTCGCTCGCGGTGAGAGCCAGCGCGGGCTGGGTCGGCGGGAAGTGCTCGAGGGCGGCCACGCTGGCGGCGCCCCAGACGCCGAGCGCGAGCAGCGCCTCCTCCGGCGTCGAAAGCTTGGCGTCCCAGATCGGCCACGCCGCCGGCGGAACCGGAATCGGCTCGGCCAGCTCGCGCACGGCGCGGTGAGCGGCGGCACGCTCCACCAGGCGGGCGTGCGCCGCTCTCCCGCTCGCGTGCTCCTCACCGAGGTGGCGCAACGCCGCCACGAGGTCACGCATCCGGTGCGAGCGCCCGAGCGCGACCGCCGCTCGCTCTGCCTCGGCGCTCAGCTCCGGCGCTCGCAGCCGCTCGCTCGCGGCTGCGGCCAGGGGATGGTAGGGATCGATGCCGAGCGTCGCCAGGTAGTGCTCGACCGCGCGAGCAGCGTCACCCTTGGCGTCTTCGAGCCGAGCGCGCCAGTACTGGAGCTCGACCGAGTCGCGGCCGATCGCCAGCTCGACCTGCCGCAGCCAGCGGCCGGCGCGGTCGGTTCGCCGGCGCACCAGGTCCGAGCTCGCGACGTAGAGGGCGGCGCGAGCCGATTCCTGGCGCCAATCGGGGCGCGTCGGCAACAGGTCGAGAATCTCGAGCACCGCCTCCTCTCGCCCGGTCCGCCACTCGACGCGCAGCGCCGAGATCAGGCCCGCCGCCGAGAAGCGGCCGCTGGGGTCGGCGAGGTAGGCCTTGCGGTAGCTCGCCGACGCCGCCGCCCACTCGCCGCGCAGCTCGAAGCTGCGGCCCTGGTGGTAGAGCGCTCGCGCGCGGTCTTCCGGCCGGTGTACCCGCTCGGCCAGGCTGCCGAACCCCGCGGCAGCGCGAACCAGCTCGCCGTTCCAGAACCAGGAGCGAACGAGCAGGTAGAGCGTGTCGATCTCGGCTCTGCTCTCGAGCTCGCGCGGCAGCGCCGCGGTCGCGGTCGCGAGGTGACGCGCCGCGGCCCCGAACTCACGGTGATGATGCAGGCTGGAGCCGAGGACCGCGGCGGCTTCGCCGTGGAGCTCCAGACCGGGGATCCGCTGCAGCCGCCGAGCCGCCTCGCTCGCGGCGAGATCGGTGCCGTCCTCGCGCAGCAGATCGAGGAGCTGATGAGCGCGGTCCCGGCTCGTGCCCGGCGTGCAGCCGAGGCGG
This sequence comes from Thermoanaerobaculia bacterium, assembly GCA_035544635.1. Lineage (GTDB taxonomy): Bacteria > Acidobacteriota > Thermoanaerobaculia > Multivoradales > Multivoraceae > DATAFT01. Next base: position 12,212 of record DATKDQ010000144.1, on the reverse strand, counting down.
AGCAGGACGATCCTCCGGCGGGTGGACGCCGGCAGTGGATCGAGCGCCAGGTTTTCGAGCACGCGGCAGTCGCCGCCCCGCTCGAGCGAGCGGATGAGGAGCCGCTCGGCCGGCTCGATGAGCGCGGGCGGAGGATCGCCCTGGAGGAGCGAGACCAGAAGCCCCGACGACAGCTCCGGGTGTCCGAGCTCGGTCTGGATCGCCGCGGCGCGCAGCAGCGCGTAGGGACGCAGGCCCCGGGATGTTCGCATCACGCGCGCGTAGGCCGCCACCGCCTCGCGGGTCTGACCGAGTCGCTCGCGCAGGTCCCCGAGCAGGTACTCGATCCCCAGGGCGCGAGCCTCGTCGGGCGATTCGGCGAGGAGGCGTTCGGCCAGCTTGGCGGCCTCGACCCGCTTCTCCTCCTGCTGGAGCGCGACCAGCTCGATGCGCGACTCGACGCCGACGGCGACGACGGCGAGCAGGAAGGCGAGCATCACGAACCGGAGATCCGCTCCACGCGCGCGCCGAGGCTCTGGAGCTTGCGCTCCATCGCCTCGTAGCCGCGATCGAGATGGTAGATGCGGTCGATCCAGGTCTCGCCCCGAGCGGCGAGACCGGCGAGCACCAGGCAGGCCGACGCGCGGAGATCGGTCGCCATCACCTTGGCGCCGGAGAGGGGGGTGGGGCCGCTCACCCGCGCGAGGTTGCCCTCGACGCCGATCGCGGCGCCCATGCGCGCGAGCTCGGGCACGTGCTGGAAGCGGTTCTCGAACACGGTCTCGCAGATCGCGGCGTGGCCGCGCGCCTGCGTCATGAGCGCCATGTACTGCGCCTGGAGGTCGGTGGGGAAGCCGGGATGGGGCGCCGTGACGACGTCGCGCGGCAGGAGCTCGCCGTCGCGCCGCACCCGGATCCAGCCCGGTCCCGAGTCGACCTCGGCCCCGGTCTCCGCCAGCCTCTCGAGCAGCGGAGCGAGGTCCGCGGCGACGAGGTTGTCGACCGTGACGTCACCGCCGGTCAGCGCCGCCGCGATGAGATAGGTGCCGCCCTCGATGCGGTCGGGGAGGATCGCATGGTCGGCGCCGCCGAGGCGGTCGACGCCGGTGATGGTGATGCGCTCCGCGCCGGCTCCCTCGATGACCGCACCCATCGCGTTGAGCAGTCTCCCGAGATCCTCGATCTCCGGCTCACGCGCGCAGTTCTCGAGCACGGTGGTGCCGCGGGCCAGGGTGGCGGCCATCATCACGTTCTCGGTGCCGGTCACCGTGGGCAGCGCGAAGCGGAAGCGGGCGGCGGTGAGTCGGCCGGCGCGCGCCTCGACGTAGCCGCGATCGAGCTCGACCTTGGCGCCCAGCGCCTCGAGCCCGGCGAGATGCTGATCGATCGGCCGCACCCCGATGGCGCAGCCGCCGGGCAGCGACACGCGGGCGCGCCCGCGCCGCGCGAGCAGCGGGCCGAGCACGAGGACGCTCGCCCGCATCGTCTTCACCAGCTCGTAGGGCGCCTCGTCCGCGGCGGCGCCCGCCTCTGGGACGAGCCGGAGCGCTCCGTCCTCTTCGGCGCTCGCCACACCGTCGTGGGCGAGGAGGCGCCGCATGGTGCGGATATCGGCCACGCCCGGGATCCCGCGCAGGAGAACCGGGGCGTCGGTCAGGAGCGTGGCGGCGAGCGACGGCAGCGCGGCGTTCTTCGCTCCAGCCGCCCGGATCCGTCCTTCCAGGCGGTTCGGTCCGACGACGCGGAAACGGTCCATGAAGGGCTTCGCCTCGACGAGTGCCGTGCGCGACCGCGCCGTCCGCGGCGCCACGATCATGGGTGGCGGAGGGAATGCTATCCAGCATTCCCGGAGCCAGCGCCGTCCGCGGCGCCAGAGGCATGCTAGCGGAGGGAATGCTATCCAGCATTCCCGGAGCTAGCCCGTTCGAGCACGAGCACGAGGACGCGGTCGTGGCCAGCGTAGTCGCGGATCGTCTCGAGCCGGCGCAGATGATACTGCGCCGCGAGCGTTTCGACGGAGCGGGCCTGATCGGCGCCGATCTCGAGCACGCAGAGCGTGCCCGCGGACAGCCGCGTCGCCGCCGCCAGCAGCTCGCGGAAGCGATCAAGCCCCTGGGCGCCACCGAAGAGAGCGCCGGCCGGCTCCCAGCGCAGGATCTCCAGCGCGAGGCCGTCGGTCGACGCGGGATCGAGGTAGGGCAGGTTGGCGACCACTAGATCGGCCTGCGCGGCATCGATGCCGTCGAGCGTGCGCGCCGCGGCGAGCCGCACCGGCGCGCGGTGGCGCCGGCGGTTCCGGGCGGCGACCGCCAGCGCGCCGACGGAGACGTCGGTCCCGGTCACGACCGCGCCTGGAAGCTCGAGAGCTAGGGTGATCGCGACGCAGCCGGACCCGGTGCCCAGGTCGAGGATGCGCGGCGCGCCGGTCCGCCTCGGGCCCGCGCTGCGCCGCTCCCGCGCTCGGGCGAGCTCGATCGCCGCCTCGACCACGTGCTCGGTCTCGGGCCGTGGGACCAGCACCCGGCGATCGACGAAGAAGGTCCTGCCGTAGAACTCCTTCTCCTCGAACAGGTAGGCGACCGGCTCGCCCCCGAGCCGGCGCTCGAGGAGGCTTCCGAACCGGCGCTCCGCGTCGTCGTCGACGCTCGTCTCGGGATGCGCCAGGAGCGCCGCCTCGGAGAGTCCGAGCACTCTCGCCAGGAGGAGGGCCGCCTCGCGCGGCGGAGCGCCCAGGGAGGAGCCGGCGAGTCGCCGCCTGGCTTCCCCGAGCAGCTCGTCGACGCGGCGCTTCACGCCCGGAGCTTAGTACTCGCCGGCGCGGCTCCCGTGCACGACCCGACCGGTGCGTTGGCGAGGAGGGGAGCAGCTTGCCCGCTCTCGTCCCTCCCACGCCGATCGCCGGTCACGTGGTCGGGGCGAGCTCTTCGGCCTGAAAGTGCTCGTGAACGGCATCGATCAGACCGTCGAGCTCGCCGTCGAGGATGCTCGGGAGCTGGTGCAGCGTGACACCGGCGCGGTGGTCGGTCACGCGGCTCTGCGGAAAGTTGTAGGTGCGGATCTTCTCGGAGCGGTCGCCGGAGCCGATCATCTTGCGCCGCTTCTCCGACTGCTCGTCGATCGCCTTCTGCTGCTCGATCTCGTAGAGCCTCGACTTGAGAACGCGCAGCGCCGTGGCTTTGTTCTTGATCTGGCTGCGCTCGTCCTGGCAGCTGACGACGATCCCGGTGGGCAGATGGGTGAGACGGACCGCCGAATAGGTCGTGTTGACGCCCTGTCCGCCGGGACCGGACGCGCAGAAGCGGTCGACGCGGAGGTCCTTCTCGTCGAGCTCCACCTCGACGTCCTCGGCCTCGGGCAGGACGGCGACCGTGACCGCCGAGGTGTGGATGCGTCCCGAGGCCTCGGTCTCGGGGACGCGCTGCACGCGGTGGACGCCACCCTCGTACTTGAGCCGGCTCCACGCCCCGCGGCCCTCGACGATCGCCGAGATCTCCTTGATCCCGCGCACCCCCGACTCCGAGACATCGAGGATCGACACCCGATAGCCCCGCCGCTCCGCGTAGCGCGAATACATGCGGAAGAGCTCGGCCGCGAACAGGCTGGCCTCGTCGCCGCCGGTGCCGGCACGGATCTCGAGCACCACGTTGCGTTCGTCGTTGGGGTCCCTGGGCTCGAGCTCGGTGCGCAGCTTCTCCTCGAGATCCGCGGTGGTCGACTCGAGGCGCTCCAGCTCCTCCTCGGCCACGGCGCGCAGCTCGTCGTCCCTGCCGAGGCCGGCCAGCATCTCGCGCGTGTCGTCGCGCTCCGCGAGCGCCTTGCGCCAGCGGCGGTAGAGCTCGACCGTCGCCTTGATCTCGGCGAGCCGCTGGTTGGTCTCTCGGTAGAGCGCCTGGTCGGCGAGCACGTCGGGATCGACCAGCTTGCGATACAGCTCGTCGTGCTTCTTCTCGAGATCCTGCAGGTGCTCGAACATGTCACCACTCAGGACGCGAGGGTTTCGACCGAGATGGTGAGTCGCTTCATCATCTCATGGAGCGTCGTCGGCTTCACGTTGAGCAGCTCGGCAGCCTTCTTCTGCACCCCGCCCGATGCCTGGAGCGCCTTCACGATGAGCTGGCGTTCGTAGGCCGAGACCGCGTCCTTCAACGACAGGCCGTTGGACGGCAGCGTGGCGAGCGGGAGCTGGAGCTCGGCCGGCTGGCGCACCGTCTGCGGCAGCAGGTCGACGTCGAGGACCGAGCCGGTCGACAGCACCACCGCCCGCTCGACCGCGTTCTCGAGCTCACGCACGTTGCCCGGCCAGTGGTAGTCCATGAGCAGCTGCATCGCCCCCGACGAGATCTCGCGGATCGGCTTCTCGTTCTCGCGCGCGTAGGTGTTGAGGAAGTGGTTGGCGATGAGCGGGATGTCCTCGGGGCGCTTGCGCAGCGGCGGCAGGTGGATGGTGATGACGTTGAGCCGGTAGTAGAGGTCCTCCCGGAACAAGCCGCGCTCCACCAGCTCCTCCAGGTTGGCGTTGGTGGCCGCGATGATGCGGACGTCGGCCTTGAGCACGTCGACGCCGCCCAGCCGCATGAACTCCTTCTCCTGGATCACGCGCAGGAGCTTGGCCTGGGTGTCGAGCGGGATGTTCCCGATCTCGTCGAAGAAGATCGATCCGCCGTTGGCCAGCTCGAAGAGCCCTTTCTTGTTCGAGATCGCGCCGGTGAACGAGCCCTTGACGTGGCCGAAGAGGTTCGACTCGAGGAGGTCGGCCGGCATCGAGCCCGAGTTGACGGTGACGAACGGGCCGTTGCGCCGCTTGGAGTTGTGGTGGATCGCCTTCGCCACCAGCTCCTTGCCGGTGCCGCTGTCGCCGAGGATGAGGATGTTCGACTTCGACGGAGCCGCCAGGCGGATGAGGTCGAACACCTGCTGGATCGGCTTCGACTTTCCGATGATGCGGTCGAAGCCGAAGCGGCCGTGGAGCTGCTCCTTCAGCGCGCGATTCTCGGCCTTGAGCTGCCGGCGCTCGAGGCCTTTGCGGATCGTGAGGCGGACCTCCTCGTTCTTGAACGGTTTCGGGATGTAGTGGAAGGCGCCCTGCTTCATGGCGTCGATCGCGCCCTCGATCGACGAGAACGCGGTGATGACGATCACCACCAGGTCCGGATCCAGCTCGCGGATCCGCCGCAGCACCTCCATCCCGGAGAGGCCGGGGAGCATGAGGTCGAGCAGGACGAGATCGATCTCCTCGTGCTCCAAGAGGGCGATCGCCTCCTCGCCGGTTCGCGCCGCGATCGGCTCGTGGCCTTCCTCGCGCACCAGCGCGGCGAGAACGTCCTGGAGGACCTCTTCGTCGTCGACGATGAGGATGCTCATGCGGACCTCCGGCTGACGGCGCGCAGCCGTACCAGGAGACGGCATCCTGGACCGTCGGGGCGCTCCTCGAGCTGGAGCTCGCCGCCGTGGCGCCGGATGATCTCGTGGCTGATCGAGAGCCCGAGGCCGCTGCCGCCGCTGCGTTGCTTGGTGGAGTAGAACGGCTCGAACACGCGCTCGCGGAGCGCTGGAGAGATGCCCGGTCCGCCGTCGTCGACGGAGATCTCGATCCACGGATTCGCGACCGAGACTCCGACCCGGAGGAGCCCGCCGCCGTCCTGCGCCTCGATCGCGTTCTGGAAGAGGTTGGTGAACACCTGCTGGAGCTCGCCGTCGGCGCCGGTGGCGATCGCCGGCTCGGCGCCCTTTTGCACCTCCACCTCGATCCCCTGAGCCTCGGTGCGGTCGTGCAGCAGCTCGAGGCACTCGTCGACCAGCTCGCCGACGTCGACCGGCTGGGCATCGATCGCCTGGTTGCGCGCCAGGCTCAGCAGGCTGTTGACGATGCGCGAGGCGCGGAAGGTCTGGCGCTCCACCTTCTTGAGCAGCTCGTAGCGGGGGTCGGTGGCGTCGGTCGCCGCGAGCAGCATCTGGGCGTAGCTCGAGATTCCCGTGATCGGTGTGTTGACCTCGTGGGCGATGCCGGCCGCCATGATCCCGAGCGAAGCCAGCCGCTCCTTCTCCTCGAGCGCGCGCTCCATCGCCACCCGCTCCGAGATGTCGTTGACGACCAGCACCGCCAGCGCGCCGCCGCGGGTCGATGAGAAGGGAGCGACGCTCGCCTGAAGCGAACGCTCGCGCCCGCGACCGTCGACGATGCCGAGCTCGATCAACCCGTCCTGAGGAAGCGGCACGCGCTCGAGCGGAAGGACGTCGAGCAGACTCTTGCGCCGGAGCGCGTCGGGGTCGATGCCGGCCAGGGCGGCGAACGCGAGGTTCACCGTCAGGATGCGGCCCTCGCCGTCGAGCACCGCGATGCCCGCCGGGCATGCCTCGAGGATGTCCTCGGCGTACTGCTTGAGCTGGCGCACCTCCTCGAGCTGGTGCTGCAGCCGATCGAGCAGGTGGGCGTTCTCGATGGCGAGCGCTGCCTGGTCGAGGAGCTGGCGGACCAGCTCCAGGTCGTCGCTCGAGAACGGCATCTCGCCGTAGCGGAGGCCGCAGACCAGCACTCCGACCTTGCGGCCGCGCAAGGTGAGCGGGAAAGCGTAGCGATAGCCCTGGAGGTGGAGCTCCCGCGCCGAGTCGCTGCCGACCGGGAGCACCGCTCCCTGGAGCTCGCGGTGATCCTCCTGCCAGAACTCGCCGCCGAAGAGGTCGAGCGGCAGCTGCTCGAGCGAGCCATCGACCCGACGCAGCGGGACCAGGTGCTCCTCCTCGTTCAGCAGCAGGTTCGAACGGTCGAGCGCGAGCGCCTCCTCGACGTGGAGGAGGAGCCGGGTCGACAGCCGCTCGAGGTCGCGCTCGTGGAGGAGCTCACGGCCGAGCTGCGCGAGATTGCGGCGTTTGCCGAACTGCGCGCGGTACTGCACGCGTTCGAGCGCGGTTCCGATGCCCTGGCGCGCCGGCACCAGGAGGCCGCCCATGACCAGGACCGCAGCCACCGACAGCAGGTTGCGCACGAAGCCCTCGCTGGCGGGCACTCCCAGGTCGACCAGCATCCGCAGGAACCAAAAGCCGGCCAGGCCGAACAGGAAGGTGAGGCCGTAGGTCGCGACGTCACGCGCGATGACCGCGATGTCCCACAGCCGCCACCGCAGGATCGCGTACGCGAAGGTCAGCGGCACGACGGCGAGCGGCAGCACCGCCGCGACCTCGACCGACTGCGGCCCCGACAACCCGAGCGACCAGGGGATGAGGTAGAGGGCCACGAAGGGGACGTAGCCGCCGGCCATCCCGAGCGCGATCCAGAGCAGCTGGCGGTGGGCTTCGCGCCGCTCGCCGATGAGGAGCCGGTACAGGAGCAGGAGCCCGGCCGCCACCGCGAACGCGGCGAACAGGAACAGCTCGGCGCGGTCCAGGCGAGAGACGATGGCCGACATCTCGGCGGCGCCCGGCGATCCGAGGACGAGGCGCCCGTCGTTCGCGATCAGGTCCCACTGGAGCGTGGCCAGGAACGCCGCCGGGAGGTAGAGGAGCGGGATGAGGCGCCGCGACCAGGTCCGGGGCTGGAGCTCGGCGGGGAAGCGCAGGAAGAAGTGCAGCGTGAGCGGCGGCAGGAGGATGCGCGCGAGCTCCTCGACCACGTAGAGCGCCTTGCCGGTGTCGTCGGTGAGGAGCTGGTCCGCCGGGGTGGCCACCAGGAGGAAGAACGCGCTCGAGGCCGCGCACCACAGGTAGAAGAGAAGGCTCTGCCGCGACTGCTCGCGCACCACCGTGTAGAGGCCGATCAGCAGGTAGAGCCCGCCGATCAACGCCTGCACCAGATAGGACCAGTCGATCTCGAGCGGGGGCCGGACGTAGCGCAGCGTCACGACGTCGCCGCCGCGCTGCGCCACGACCTCGGTCTCGGCCTGGGCGCGCAGGTGCTCGAGCGCGTGGGTCACCCGGCGCACGGTGTCGCCGCCGACGAGGAGCAGGCGGTCGCCGCGGCGCAGGTCCCGGTGAACGGCGGGGTCGACGAAGGCCACCACCACCCGGTTGTCGCCGCCGCTCAGCGACAGGCCGCCGCTCTGGAAGGTCTCGATCTTGCGCTGGATCCCCACTCCGCCGGTGACGAAGACGAGGGCCGTCAGGGCACTGGCCAGCGAGAGGACGAGCTTCCGTCGGAGGGTGGCGGTGATCATGCGGGGCGAGCTACACCAAGTTGCAGCCCCATCGGGGCGAGCAGGTTTCATGCCAGACTGACATTTTCTTGAACCGCCCGGAAACGACGCCGTTCCGTGTATTTGGGAAGCGACATCCAATGTGCTGGATTCTATCCAAAAGGATGTATCCAACGGAACGGGCCGCAGGCCGCATATGCAGCGGCGTTCCGGTCACGCCGTTTCTCGCGCGGCCCGGGCGGCTGGCCGGTGAGGATTGCAGGGAGAGCCGGGCCAGGCGGGCTTGCCGGCCGGCCGGCCGCTGGATGTCAGCGAACGGGCGTTCCGACGGGGGCGGACCGGGTGAACGAGCTCAGAGGATCAGAAGCGGACCGCGACGCCGCCGGCGATGCGGCGGTGCAGGTCGTCAGCCAGGGGCCGTCCGTAGACGAGGTCGCCCCGGGACAGCTCGACGTTGAGGAGCACCGCCCAATCGGTGCCGAGGTCGAGGAAGTAGCCCAGCTCCTGCGTCAGCTTGAGCTGCAGCTTGTCGAGCGCGACGTCGGTTCCCCGCTCGGCGCCGATCGGATCGAGCCGCTGCTCCACCCGGTGGAGCGCCAGGAAGACACCGGTCGACGTGCGCTGGAACTGGGTGTCGAGCGACGTGACCGCGAAGCGGACCTGGTTCTCGTAGGGAGTGGCATCCGCCGCGGCCCGGAAGAGGCCGCCGCCCCCCGACCCGACGTTGGACTCCAGGGTCGCCAGGATCCGCGGCGCGAGGCGCTGGCTCACCTGCAGATGGATCTCGGGAAGCTCGTCACCCCGTACCAGGTAGATGCTCTCGATCTGGTCGAAGAAGTCCTCGGTGAAGAAGACGCGGAGCGTGTCACCGATCTCGCGATGGATGGCGCCGATGCGAATCGACTCGCCGTTCTCGGACACGCGCTGGAATCCGACGCGGTAGTAGTGCTCCTCGCTGCCGGGGTCGTTCTCCAGGTTGCGAAAGTACGCGATCGCGAACGAGCCCAGCTCGGGGAGCTCGTTCTGGAAGCGGCGGCGCACGACCGCCTCGGCCTTCCAGTCGTTGCCGAGCTCCAGCACCACTCCTCCGTGCGGGCTGAGCGCGAACGTGCCGTCGAGCAGCATGGAGTAGAGGCCGTACTCGACGACGACGCCGGAGCCGAGCTCGGTCGCGCCGATGCCGAACGCGTTGACGCGCTGCCGCACCAGCGCGGGCAGTGTCTGCCCGAGGTCGGTGTCGAGGAGCATCTCCTGGTAGCTGACTCCGGTCCGGACGTTGAGACGCTCGCCGATGTCCTGGCGGTAGGTGCCGTGGACGCGCAGCGTCCGCGAGCCCTCGGGGACGCCGGCGGGGCTCACCAGACCTTGCTTGTGGAACCCGGTCTCCTCGAGGTACTGCGCCGAGACCGCCGACTCGGCGCCGGAGCCGAGATCCTGGCTCCACTGCACCTGGTAGCGCTCGAAGTCGATCGGCCGGCGCATCATCGGATGGTGATCCAACGAGTGGCGCACGCTGCGGAACTGCAGGGCCGAGCTGCCTCTGCTGGCGAGGCTCAGATCGATCGAGTTGGTGCGTCCCTTGGTGAGGCCGTCCGTCGACTGCGTCTCGGACTCGGGCCGAAGCTGATCGAACCGACCGTCGAGCTCGAGCAGGAGCCGCCCCACCCTGCCGTGCATGCCGATGCGTCCACGCGTGAGCTGCGATCGCCCGGCGTCGGAGATGTTGTCGAGGCCCGCGATCATCTCGGTCTCGAACGCGAGGTCGGTCGCAGGCGCCGTGGTTCGGAGATCCTGCTGGTGTAGGGCCTCGGCGATCTCGATCTCGCGCAGCACGTCGGTCGGGAGGCGGCGGCGGACGGACCAGAAGTCGGCGCTGTCGTCGGCCATCGCCGGCTCGGGGGCCAGCTCGAACTCGAGGAAATCGACCGCCGACTGCGTCGCGCGAGTGAAGAGCACGACGGCCGGAATGAATCCGACCTTGTGGGCGATGATCTTGTAGACGCCCGCCGGCAGCGTGCGGAACAGGAACCGGCCATCCTCGCCGGTGGTGGCGCGGGTGAGGGTGAGCTCGGTGACCTGATAGGCGTAGACGCGGGTGGCCTCGAGCGGCTCGCCGCCGTAGCGGACGAGACCGGCAAGCCCAGCCGCCGCGGTCTGATCAGCCGCGATCGCCGGCGTGATCCCGACGACGACTGTGACGAGGAAGGAAGCCGAAAGCAAGCGCACAAGTACCCCCAAGCCTGGTGCCGCATTATAGCGATCGCGGGGAGTGGCCGCAAACCGCTAGCCTCCGGAACGTGCTGAATAGCACGTTCCTGCGGCTAGTTGCTGTTTGGCGCCGAGGACGGCGCTGGCGCTTCGCGCCGCCTCCGGAGCGTGCTGGGTAGCACGCTCCTCCGGCTGATGCTGTTTTGGCGCCGAGGACGGCGCGCGTCGCCCGTCCGCGGACGGACGGGCTCCCGTGCTCCGAAACGCTGACCTGCATTACTCGGACACCCTCCTAGGCGCCGCCGTCAACCCCCGCGGGGCGGCGTGAGCGCGGCCACCGCCGCCGTCACGCGGGCCGCCCCGGCTGCCTTGAGCGCCCGGCTGGCGGACTCCAGGGTGGCGCCGGTGGTAGCGACGTCGTCCACCAGCAGCACCCGCGCGCCTTCGACGGCGGCCCGGCGCCGCGCCCGACAGCGAAACGCGCCCGCCACGTTGGTTCGCCGGAGCGCGGCGGTCCTCGCCGCCTGCGGCGGGGTCGCCCGCCTGCGAACCAGGACCGGTCGATACGGCAGCGCGAGCCGGCGCGCGACCACGACGCCGAGGAGCGCGGCCTGGTCGTAGCCCCGCTCGAGCCTGCGGCGCCAGTGCAGCGGCACCGGCGTCACCAGGTCGTGCTCCTCTCCGGCGGCAGCGACCGCGGCCGCGATCCCGGCCGCGAGATCCTCGGCGAGGAACTCGAGGCGCCCGTACTTGAGCCGGCGCACGACCTCGTCGATCGGCGGGCGATAGCTCCACGCGGCGTGGAGGCCGTCGCAGGCGGGAGGGCTGCGGGAGCAGCCCGTGCAGAGCCACTGCCCCGGCCCCGGTGCGGCGGCGCTTCCGCACCCGGCGCAGCGGCAGGCCGGCGGGCGCGGGAGCGCTTCGCGGCAGCGTACGCACAGGCCCAACGCCGACGGTCGCCACGGCAGCCGCTCGCCGCAGCCGGCGCACCATGCCGGGAGGACGAAGTGCGCGGCGGCGTCGAGCAGCCGCTCGGCGGGGCGGCGACGACGCTCGCCGCCTGCGACGTGAGGGGGCAGCGGTCCGTACAAAGCAAAGGGAAGGTCGTCACGCGGCGCGCACGCAGCCATCCCCGGCGCCGAGCGCGCGGGGGAGCGGGATCCGAGTCGGTCACGCGGCGCGCGGCGGCCCTCCCGTTCAGAGCAGACGTGAGTCGGTGCAGTAGACTCGCGCGGATCCGGCGCGACGTCGTGTACCTCGTGCCGGAAGGCGCGCCGGCGCGCGGGAGCGGCCGAGATCGCGCGCTCGATCTCGGCGCGGGGTACCAGGGAGGAAACGTGCGGCGACGGCGATCTCTGCTCCGGCATGCCTTGTTCGCTGCCCTGGTCGCGGCCGCGCTGGCGAGCGCGGCGGAGGCGCAGAGGGCGCACGACGTCTACCCGTTCAGGGTCAGCCTGTTCGGGGGTGTCGGCGGCGCCTACGACGCCGAGCCGTCGGGCGATCTCGATCACTCGAGCTACCAGCTCGGCTTCTCCTGGATCAGCGACTACGATCTCCAGGTCGGCCTGCGCTACGGCCAGGTGGCGTGGGATGACGACGAGGCGTTGGGCGGGCGCACCGGATCCGATCTCACCTACCTGACCGCCGGGGGCGAATACCTCTTCAACGAGGGCTACTACCGGTCGGGCATCTACCTCGGGCTGGGCTGGTACCGGCTCGACGAGGACGTCGCCGCGGAGATCTCGAGCGACTCCGCTCTCGGTCTCGCGCTCGGCATCACCGGCGACTTCCGGCTCACCGACCGCTTCTCGATCCTGATCGAGCTGTCCGGGCACTACACGGACCTCGACGACGCCGATATTCTGGCCATGGGCCATGCCGGCATAGCGTTCCGCTTCT
>DATKDQ010000143.1:0-12298 GCA_035544635.1 Thermoanaerobaculia bacterium | reverse complement strand
GACGGCGTGGCGCCGCACCACGCCCTCGAGCGCGCGCCCGAGGCGCTCGACGTCGAGCTCGCCGCGAAGCCGTACCGCCACCGGGACGTTGTACGCCGGGCTCTGCGGCAGCATCTGGTGCAGGAACCAGAGGCGCCGTTGGGCGAAGGACACCGGGAAGGCGCGCTCGCCCCGGATCCGCTGCTCGAGCAGCCGGGCGAGGAGCTCCCGGCGCTCCTCGCTCGAGGAGGCGGCGGGGGAGCGCGCCTCGCTGGTCACCGCTCCGCCTCCTCGCCGCGCAGGAGCTCCCGGAGCTTCTCGTCCACCTCCGCGTCGCTCAGGCCCTCGAGACCGGCGAGCAGCGCCTCGTCGGCGGTCGGCAGCGGCGCGGGCGGTGCCGGCGCGCACGCGCCGTCCGCCGATCGGCGCTCGACCTGGAGCGCGATCTCGCGCAGCGTGCCCCAGCGCAGGTGGGTCTCGAGATCCAGGACGTCGCCCATCTCGGCACACAGGCGGCCGACGACGACCGCCGCCCGCAGCGAGTTGCCGCCGATCTCGAAGAAGCTGTCGTCGCGGCCCACCCGCTCGACGCCGAGGACCTCGCTCCAGAGTCGCGCCAACCGCCGCTCCACCGGCGTCGACGGCGCGGCGTGCTCGGCCGGCGGCGCGGCGGCGCCGGCGTCGAGCGCCGCCAGGGCGGCGCGGTCGAGCTTGCCGTTCGGCGTGCGCGGCAGGGCCTCGACGGCGACCAAGCGGTCGGGCACGAGGAACGCCGGCAGCCGTCGCTCCAGGCGCCGCCGCAGCTCGCCGGGCGCCGGCGCGGGCGCGGTCGACGCCACGTACGCGATCAGCGAGCCGTCACCCTGCGCGCTCTCGCGGCGGGCCACCGCGGCCTCGCGTACGCCGTCGAGCGCCTCGAGCGCCGCCTCCACCTCCGCCGGCTCGACGCGGTAGCCGCGGATCTTGACCTGATCGTCGCACCGCCCGAGCAGCTCGATCGTGCCGTCGGCTCGCCGCCGCCCCCGGTCTCCGGTCCGGTACATGCGCCCGCCGGCGCCGCCCGCGCGCGGGTCCGGGAGGAAGCGCTCCGCGGTGAGATCGGGACGCCGCAGGTAGCCGCGCGCCACACCCGGTCCGGCGACGAAGATCTCCGCCTCCGCGCCCGCCCCGACCGGCTGGAGCGCGCCGTCGAGCAGCAGCAGCTCGGTTCCCTCGAGGGCCCGGCCGATCGGCACGCGCTCGCCGCCCCCGTCGTCGCCGACGCGGTGCGCGCAGCACCATACGGTCGCCTCGGTGGGGCCGTACTCGTTGACCAGCTCGGCCGACGGCAGGCGCCGGCGGTGAAGATCGACCACCGCGGGCGGCAGCGCCTCGCCGGCCGCGATCACCACCTCGAGGCTCGCGAGCCGCGCGGGATCGGCGCTCTCGAGCAGGAGCCGCCACAGCGACGGCAGCAGGCAGAGGTGCGTGACCCGGCGCTTCGCGATGAGCGCGGCCAGCGCCCGCGGATCCCCCGCGCTGCCCTCCTCCGGGAAGACCACCGCACCGCCCGAGGCGAGCGGCCAGTAGAGCCCGGCGACCGAGCTGTCGAAGGAGAGCGAGGCGGTGACCAGGAAGCGGGTGGCGGGCCGGTCGTACCATCGGAGCCGCGCCCGCGTGGAGTAGGCGAGGTTGCGGTGGCTGACCATCACGCCCTTGGGCCGGCCGGTCGACCCCGAGGTGAAGATCACGTAGGCGAGGCTCTCCGGGTCGGGCAGGCCACGCGCCGGAGCCGGCGAAGGCGCCGACCGCGGCTCCCTCTCCTCCTCGCCGAGCTCGTCGAGGACGAGCAGACGCGGGCGGAGATCCGCGGGCAGGCGGGCGGCCGACCGCCGGTCGGCGAGCACCAGGCTGGCACCACCCTCGTCGATCATGAAGCGGAGCCGCTCGAGCGGGTAGCTGGGATCGAGCGGCAGGTACGCCGCGCCGGCGAGCTGGATGCCGAGGATGCCGGCCAGCGTGCTCACCGATCGCGCCATGGCGAGGCCGATGACGGCGTCGCTCCCGCAGCCGCGCCGCTCGAGGCTCTGCGCCAGCCGCTCGGCGCGCTCGAGCAGCTCCCGATAGCTCAGCTCGTCGGCGCCGGCGGCGACCGCGAGCGCGTGCGGCGTGCGGCGCGCGCTCTCGAGGAGGCTGGCCAGGATCGAGCGGTCCGCGTCCGCCGGCGCGCGGGCGGTGTCGGCGCGCTCGGAACCGGCCGCGGGCGATGTGGCTTCGACCGCCGCCAGCGCGGAGAGGCGCGAGTCGGGCCGCTCCACCGCACACTCGAGGATCCGCACGTAGCGCGACACCATGGCCGACATGCGCTCCTGGTCATAGAGGTCGGTGGCGTACTCCAGCGTGCCGCGCAGCCGGTCTCCCTCCTCGCGCAGGATCAGGGCCAGCTCCAACCGCGCCGTGCGGTGATCGAGGTCGATGAGCTCGAGCTCGAGATCGTGCGCGGGCAGCTCGGGAAGCGGCGACGGGAGCAGGTTGAACCAGACGGTGAAGAGGGGGTTGGCGCCGAGGTCGCGCTCCGGGGCCAGCTCTTCGACCAGCCTCTCGAACGGCACCTCCTGGTGCGCGGTCGCTCCCGCCACCACCTCCTGCGTGCGCTCGAGGAGGTCGTCGAAGCTGGGGTCTCCGCCGAGGTCGCTGCGCAGCACGAGGGTGTTGACGAAGAAGCCGATCAGCTCTTCCAGCTCGCTCGACGTCCGCCCGGCGGCCGCCGTGCCGACGCACAGGTCCTCGTCGCCGGTGACCTCCCGGAGCAGGACGAGGAAGCCCGCGAAGAGCGCGACGAAGGGCGTGACGCCCCGGCCGAGCGCGAGGGCGCGCAGCGCGCGGGTGAGCGGCGGCGCCAGCGTGAAGAGCTCGGCGGCGCCCCGGAAGCTCTGCACCGCCGGGCGCGCGCGGTCGGCCGGCAGGCGCAGCACGGGGAGCTCTCCGGCGAGCACCCGGAGCCAGTAGGGGAGCTGCTCGCGCAGGACGTCGGGGAGACGGCGCTGCTGCCAGATCGCGAAATCGGCGAACTGGAACGGCGGCGGCGGTGTGGGATCGGGCTCGCCCGCGGCGAGCGCGCGGTGGGCCGAGAACAGCTCGCGCAGCAGCAGGCGCATCGACCAGCCGTCGTGCACGATGTGGTGCAGGACGAGGAGCAGAACGTGCTCCTCCTCGTCCAGGCGAAGCAGCCGCGAGCGCACCAGCGGCCCCTCCTCGAGGTGCATCGGTCGCTGCGCCTCCTCGAGGCCCGCCTCGAGGACGCGGGCATGGCGCGCCGCCGCGCCGGGGGTGCCGGAGAGGTCCTCGAAGTCGATCGAGATCTCGAGCGACGGCTCGACCTGCGCAACCGGCCAGCCGTCCACGCTGGGAAAGCGCGTGCGCAGGATCTGGTGACGACCGATGACGCCTTGGAGACCGCGCGCGAGCGCCTGCCGATCCAACGGGCCGCGCAGGCGCACCGCCGTGCAGTCGACGTAGAACGGGTTCGCCGGCGCGAGCCGAGCCAGAAACCACAGCCGCTCCTGGCCCGACGAGAGCGGCGCTGGAGCGTGCGGCCCGGCGCGGCGCTCGAGGGCGACGGGGTCGCCCGCCAAGAGACCCTCTCGAGCGAGGACGCGCCGGAGCAGGGTGCGCCGACCCGGGGACAGGCGAATGCCGGTGGTCTTGCTGCTAGACATCGAGACAGGACGCCGCCGACGGCACGCGGAGAGTGGCTACGGGAGCCCCGCCTCCGACAGCGCAGGCCGACCGCTCGCGTCGGGCTCGCCCAGCCGGTAGGAGTCTAGCGGGAAACGTGCGCACAGCTCGCGCACCTCGGCGCGTACCGCCAGCCGCACCGCCGGGTCGAGGTCGTAGCTCCGTTCGCCTTGCGCCCGGACCCCGCGCAGGACCCGGTCCACCAGCTCGGCGCAGCGCGGCATCTCCTCCGGCCCGAGCCCGCGCGACGCCAGCGAGTTGGTTCCCAGGCGGATCCCGCTGGTGACGGTCGCGGGCCGGCTGTCGCCGACGATGCGGTTCTTGTTCACCACGATGCCGCACTCCTCGAGCGCCTTCTCGGCGATCACGCCGGTCAGCCCGCAGGCCGCAACGTCCAGCACCACCAGGTGGTTGTCGGTGCCGCCGCTCATCACGCGATGGCCCCGCTCGAGGAAGCTCGAGGCGAGAGCCCGGGCGTCCTCCACGATGCGGCCGGCGAGCCGGCGGAACTCCGGGGTGAGAAGGCGCTGGAACGCGTGCGCCTTGGCCGCGATCGAGTTGAGGTCGGGAGCGCCCTGGAAGAACGGAAAGACCGCGCTCTGGAGGTGCTGGGCCAGGGAGCGACCCGGCACGGGCGAGGGCGAGTCGTGATCGCGCCCGGCCAGGACGAGCCCTCCCCGCGGGCCGTAGAGCTGCTTGTGCGTGCAGGTGGTGGTGACGTGCGCGAGGTCGATCGGGCTGGGGTGAAGGTCGGCCACCACCAGGCCGGCGACGTGCGTGATGTCGGCGAGGAGATAGGCGCCGACCTCGTCCGCGATCGCGCGGAAGCGCGCGAAGTCGAGGACCCGGGAGTAGGCCGTGGTGCCGCAGACGATCAGTCGCGGCCGGTGCTCCAGGGCCAGCGCTCGGACGCGATCGAAGTCGATGGTGCCGTTCGCGGTGAGGCCGTAGCCGACCGCCCTGAAGTACTGCCCGGACAGCGAAGCCGGCGCGCCGTGGGTGAGGTGGCCCCCGGAGTCGAGCTCCATCCCGAGCAGGGTGTCGCCGGGGCGCAGCAGGCTGCACATGACGAGCTGGTTGGCGGTGGTCGCCGAGTGCGGCTGCACGTTCGCGTAACGGGCGCGAAACGCCGTTTTCGCGCGCTCGACGGCGAGGGTCTCGATCTCGTCGATGACGGCGCACCCGGCGTGGAAGCGCGCGCCGGGGTAGCCCTCGGCCGTCACGTTGACCGCGGTCGCCGCCTCGCAGGCGAGAACCGAGGGCGGGACGACGCTGGAGGAGGCGACCATCGAGAGGACGGTCGCCTGACGATCCATCTCGCGCACCAGGAGCTGGTGGAGGTCGGGGTCGGACGCGCGCAGCACGTCCACGCCCCGGCAGATCATCCGCTCGAGGGTGGAGTCGTCCATCTCGGCTCAGCCCGGCGCTCCGGCGCCGCCCAACGCGCTCTCGAGCTCGGCGTCGGTCACCTCGTCGAGGCGCAGGATGGTGCTCGCGATCTGGTCGGCGTCGACGTTCGCCGCGGCGCCGGCGCGGCGGATCCAGAGAGCCTGGTCCGCGACGCAGGCGCCGCCGAGGAAGTGGCGCAGCGGCAGGTCGAGGCCGAACAGCTCGTGGACGCGGGCCTCGATCTGGGCGGCCAGGAGCGAGTGGCCCCCCAGCTCCATGAAGGCGTCCCGCGCGCCCACTCGATACCCCAGCACGTCCTGCCAGATTGCCGCCACCACCTCCTCCAGGGCGTCGGCCGGGGGCACGAACGGCGTCGCGAGCTCCGGTCGCCACGCTCGGCCGGGGTCGGGCAGGGCCTCGCGATCGACCTTCCCGTTCGGCGTCAGCGGCAGGGCGTCGAGCACGACGAAGGCGCTGGGCACCATGTAGGGGGCGAGCCGGGACTCGAGGTGCGCCCTGAGCTCCGACTCGAGCCTGGCGGCGAGCCGCGCCGCGAGCGGCCGGTTGGCATAGCGGGCCCACTCGGTCTGCGGGCGCGGCTCGGGCGGGGAGGGAGCGGTGCGCGGAAGGGCGAGCACGGCGCCGGGGCGAAACAGCGCGTCGACGCGGCCGGGATCGCGGCTCGCCGCCCAGGCGACGGTCACGGCTCTCTCTTGCTCCTGCGCCAGGGCGTAGATCTCTTCCGGGTCCGCTCCCCCGGAAGCGGCGCCGGCGACCCGGCGGCGCAACCCGCGCACGTCCTCGGCGGCTGCCCCCTCGGCGCTCGCGGGCTCGTCGAGGAGCTGGGCGATCGTGACCTCGGGGGCGAGCCGCGCGTTCGGGATGCCCTCGACCTGAACCCACTTGCCGCGCGCCGCGGCGAGCGCCATCGCGACGTCGCGCAGCGTGGTCTCGCCGTCGCGCCAGGCGAGCGTCACCGCGGTCTCCGCGGCCGGAGTCGGCGGCTCGGTCGAGGCGGCGAGCGCCGGCTCGATCTCGAGGAAGACGTCGTAGCGGAACTTGGTGAGCTCGTTGACGCAGCGCCCGCGCTTGACCTCCACCGCCACCGCTCCGACCCGCGGCTCGGCCGCGGCGAGCACGGTGAAGAGGGCGGGGTCGATCGCGAGCTGCTCCTCCCGCTCCATCGAGCGGCGGATGCGCTCGCGCAGCTCGGGCAGGGTGGTGTGCGGCGGCGCCTGCGCGAGCTGGAGCGAGGCGTGGTGGAGGGGGAGATGGGGCAGGCTGCGGTTGTCGCCGACGAAGACGAAGCCGCCGGCCGACACCCGCTCGATCGCGGCGGAGACGACCGCGACCAGGTAGTCGAGGTCGGGAAAGAGCTGGGTGATCGAGTTGAGGAGGACGGCGTCGAAGCTCCGGGGAGCGAAGGCCGAGAGATCGTCCGCCGAGCCGCGTACCAGCTCGACGCCGGAGAGGCCGCGCCCGGCGAGCGCGGCGCGCACCTGCTCGAGGGCGGCCGCGGAGAAGTCGAGGCCGCAGTAGCGCTCGCAGTGCGGGGCGATGCGGAAGAGCAGGAGCCCGGTGCCGCACCCGATCTCGAGCACCCGGCGCGGGCCGCGGGCGAGGATGCGCGCGACCGTGGTGTCGACCCACTCGCGCATCTCGTCGTCCGGGATCGGCAGGCCGGTGTAGCTCGAGCTCCAGCCCGCGGTGTCGAACGTGGGGTCGGCGGGCGCGGCGGCCTTCGCGCCGTAGGTCTGGTCGTACACCCGGCGCCACTCGTCCACCTGCTCGGAGCGGGTCGCCGCCGCGAGGCCCGAGGAGGGCTCGAGGACCACGTAGGCGGCCAGCGACCGGTCGCCGTCACGGGGGCCGCGGGCGGTGACCACCGCCTCCCGCACCGCGGGGTGCTCGCGCAGCGCCGCCACGATCTCGCCGAGCTCGACCCGGTTGCCCCGGATCTTGACCTGCTGGTCGGCGCGCCCCAGGAGCTCGAGCTCGCCGCCGGCGTCCAGGCGAGCGAGGTCGCCGGTGCGGTAGAGACGCTCCCCCGGGTAGCTCGGGTAGGGATGCGGAACGAAGCGCTCCGCGGTCAGCTCGGGTCGTCCGAGGTAGCCCCACGCCACGCCGATGCCGCCGAGGTAGAGCTCGCCCGTGGTCCCCGGAGGGACCAGATGGCCGTCGTCGTCCAGCAGGTAGGCGGTCTGGTTCGCCATCGGCCGCCCGTACGGAATGCTGCGCCAGCTCGGATCGACCCGCGCGACCTCGTAGAGGGTCGAGTCCATGGAGCACTCGGTCGCGCCGCCCATGCTGACGAAGCGCGCGCGAGGGGCGAGCGCGCGCAGTCGGTCGGGCAGGGTCAGTGGAATCCAGTCGCCGCCGAGGAGGGCGAGCCGCACCGAGCCCAGGGCGCCGTCCCGGCGCCGCTCGGCGTGCTCGACCAGGAGGACCAGCAGGGCCGGGACCGAGTGCCAGATCGTGATCCCGTGCCGCCGCACCAGACGCGTCCAGAGGGCGGGGTCGCGATCGTCCTCCTCGGGCAGGACCAGCGTGGCCCCCGCCGCGAGCGTCCCGAACACGTCGTAGGCGGTCATGTCGAAGCTGGTCGAGGAGACGCCGAGCAGGCGATCGCCGGGCCCGACGGCGAAGCGGCGGTTGAAATCCTCGAAGTTGTTGACCCGCCCGCGATGATCGAGCGCGATCGGCTTCGGCGACCCGGTGGATCCGGAGGTGAAGATGACGTAGGCGAGCGAGGTCGCATCGGCGGCGGGCGGCGGGCTCGCCGCGGGCTGCGCCTCGATGGCGCCGCGGCCGGCGTCGAGCAGGACGGTGTCGCCGGCGTCGAGAGAGAGCTCGCCCGCGAGCTTCTCCACGGTCACCAGCACGCTCGCATTCACCGAGCTCTGCATGTAGCGCAGCCGCTCGCGCGGGTAGGAGGGGTCGAGCGGGACGTAGGCGCCTCCGGCCTTGGCGATCCCGACCAGGGCGATCGCGAGCTCCGGCGACCGCGCCAGGGCCACCGCCACCGGTTGGTTTCTCTCCACGCCGAGCCCGCGCAGATGGTGGGCCAGTCGGTTGCTGCGGGCGTCGAGCTCGGCGTAGCTCAGGGTCTCGCGCGCGCCGATCACCGCCGCAGCGTCCGGCTGCCGGCACGCCTGCGCCTCGATCAGCTGGTGCAGGCAGCGGTCGGCGCTGAACGCGACGGCGGTGCGGTTCCAGTCGCGGAGCCGCTCGAGCTCCGCGGCGGGTGTGAAGTCGAGGGCGGCGACCGGGCGCTCCGGAGCGTCGAGCAGGGCGTCGAGAGCGCGGGCGAAGCGATGCGCGAAGCCGGCGATGGTCTCGCGCGGGACCAGCGCCGGGTCGTGAACGAGCTCCAGAGTCGCGCTCGGGCTGAGGGCCGGGTCCCCGGCGCCGAGGTTTCCCGCGAGGAGGAGATCGAGCGGCCATCCGGCGGATCGGGCGAGCGCCTCGAGCTCCCGCCGCGCGCCTCCGGGGAGAATGCAGCCGACCCGGAACGGCGCAGGAACGGCGGCAGTGCGGCCCCCCGCGAGCTCGAGGAGCTCGGCTGCGGAAAGCGGGTGGGCGCGGGCGGCGGCGACCTCGGTCGCGACCTCCCGGACCATCTCGGCGAACGTGGTGCGCGCGCGCCGGCGCGAGCGCACCGGACACCACCGGCCGTCGCCGTCGCGGAAGCCGACCACGAGGTCGTCCTGGCCGGTGTGCCGCCCCAGCACCGCGGCGAGCGCGGCGAGCGCCACGGTGGGCGCGTCGACGGACGCTCGAGCGGCCAAGCGGGCGATGCGCTCGGGCGTGCCCGGAGCCAGTGGCACCGGCTCCGCCCGCCAGTCGTGGGCGCCGCCCTCGCGGCGCGGATGGTCAGGGACCAGGCCGCTCTGGGGGGGCGCCCCCTCCAGGCGGGCCCGCCAGTACTTGGACGACGGCATCAACGCTCGGGCAACGGCCTCGTAGGCCACATCGAATCGGCTGCGGGAGAAAGCTCCTTCGGGAGAGCTGGTGGGCGGGGCGAATGCTACTACAATGACGGCGCGCCGATCGAGGGGCTTGCGGATCGCGGGGGCCCGGCGCGGCGGACCCGCTCGATCGAGGGCCGAGCATGGTCGATCGTCTCGACTGCGTCATCATCGGTTACAACGAGCCCGGGTTCCAGGCCGCCGCGGCGCAGGCCCGGGAGATCGAGCGGTACTCTCCGCTCTACAGCGAGCTCCAGCGCAGCTCCGCCCGCTACGGCGGCAGGCGTCTCCCCTACATGGACCTGCTCAACGCCGCCCTCGCCGATGTCGGCGGTCGGGACCCCGGTCTGAACGTCGGCTTCCTACCCGCTCTCGGGGTCGCCTACCTCACCAGCTTCCTGCGCGCGCGGGGCTTCGCCGTGGAGTACGTCAACTTCTACAGCCGCGACCGCGACCAGCTCGAGGCGCTGCTCGCCGAGGCGCCGCGATCGGTCGCCATCACCACCACGTTCTACCTCTCCAACGATCCGATCACCGAGATCTGCGACACCGTGCGGCGGCTCGCCCCCGAGACGCGCATCATCGTCGGCGGTCCCCACGTCTACAACATCTGCAGCTCGCTCGACGCGCAGTCCGCCGCGGTGGTCCTCGAGACCACCGGCGGCGACGTCTTCGTCTTCGACTCCCAGGGCGAGGCGACCCTCGCCGCGATCCTCGGCTCCCTGCGCCAAGGCGGCGAGTCGCTGGGCTCGGTGCCCAACCTCTTCTACTCCCCCGACGGCGGTCCGCTGCGTCCGACTCCGCGCGCGGTCGAGGACAACGACATGGACGCCAACGTGGTGCGGTGGGACCTCTTCCCGCCCCAGTTCTACACCCCCACCGCCCAACTGCGGACCGCTCGCAGCTGCGCCTTCGAGTGCGCGTTCTGCCGCTTCCCCGCCGTCGGGGGCGCGCTCAAGCTGAATCGCCTGGAGGTGATCGAGCGCCAGCTCGCGCTGCTCAAGGAGGGCGGCGTCGACAACGTCATCTTCATCGACGACACCTTCAACGTCCCGCTGCCGCGGTTCAAGGACATCTGCCGGATGATGATCCGCAACCGCTTCGACTTCCGCTGGTACTCCTACTTCCGGTGCTCGAACAGCGACGACGAGGCTTTCGACCTGATGGCGGAGGCCGGCTGCCGCGGCACCTTCCTCGGCATCGAGTCGGGCGATCAGACCGTGCTCGATGCGATGAACAAGCATGCCCAGCTCGAGCGCTACCGCTACGGCGTCCAGCGCCTCAAGGAGCGCGGCATCGTCACCTTCGCCTCCTTCTTCGTCGGCTTCCCGCCCGAGAGCGAGCGCACGGTCGCCAACACCATCGAGTTCATCGAGGAGACCTCGCCTCAGTTCTACAACTGCGGGCTGTGGTACTACGACGACAAGACGCCGATCGTCCAGCGGGCCGAGGAGTTCGGGCTCCAGGGCGGCGGCTTCCAGTGGCGCCACGCCACCATGGATTGGAAGACGGCGCGCGATCTCGCCTCGCACGTCTACCGGGCGGTCCGGGGCTCGATCATCATGCCCACCTACTCCTTCGACTTCTGGTCGATTCCGTATCTCATCGGCGAGGGCTTCACGATCGAGCAGATCGAGAGCTTCTGCCGGATGGTGCAGCCCAGCCTGCTCGCCGGGCTGGACGACGACGCCCACGACTCGCCGGACGCCGATCGACGGCTGCGCGCGCACCTGGCGAACGGCGGCGCGCCGCGAGCCTTGGCGGGCGCCTCACCGCGGGCGAGCGAAGCGACCGGATAGGGCGCGGCGCATGGACGAGAACGCACCCCGAGGCGACGACATCGTGTATCGCGTGGTGGTGAACCACGAGGAGCAGTACTCGATCTGGCCGCTCGACCGCGACTTACCCGACGGCTGGCGCGAGGCCGGCAAGTCGGGCTCCAAGGCGGAGTGTCTCCGCTACATCGGCACGGTGTGGACGGACATGCGGCCCGCCAGCCTGCGCCGCGGTTAGCCTCCCGTCCCTCCGAGGGACGCCGCGCCCGCGGTCACGTCACCGCCGGTCTGCATCTCCCACAGCTCGCGATAGCGACCGCCCGAGCGCAGCAGCTCGTCGTGGCGGCCGCGCTCGAGCAGCCGGCCGCCGTCGAGCACCAGGATCTGATCGGCGCCGCGGACGGTGGAGAGGCGGTGGGCTATGACCAGCGTGGTGCGGCCGCGGCACAGCGCCTGGAGCGCCGCCCTGATGTGGAGCTCGCTCCTGCTGTCGAGGCTCGAGGTGGCTTCGTCGAGCAGCAGGATGCGCGGGTCGGCGAGGATCGCGCGCGCGATGGTCACCCGCTGCCGCTGGCCCCCCGACAGGCGCACCCCGCGCTCGCCGACGACGGTGTCCCAGCCGTCCGGCAGCTCCGCCACGAACTCCTCGCAGTGGGCAAGCTCACCGGCGCGCACCGCGTCGGCGCGGCTCGAGCGCGGGCGGGCGTAGAGGATGTTCTCGAGCACGGTCCCGTCGAACAGGAAGTCCTCCTGCAGCACGACTCCGAGGAAGCGCCGGTAGTCGCTCTGGCGCAGCCGACGCAGGTCGCGCCCGTCCACCAGCACGCGTCCTCCGGCCGGGTGATCGAAGCCGAGGATCAGGCGGAAGATCGTGCTCTTGCCCGAGCCGCTGGGCCCGACCAGTGCCGTCGTGGTGCCGGCCTCGGCGGTGAAGCTGAGATCGCGGAGCACCGGCCGCTCCGGGAGGTAGGAGTAGGCGACGTTCTCGAAGCGGACGTCGCCGATCAGGCTCGACACCCGCTCCCGCGCTCCATCGCCCGCGGACTCGGTCTCCCGTTCGCCCAGGTGCGACATGCGGTCGAGGCTGGCGAGAGCCTGGGCCAGCTCCGAGGCCATGCCGACGGCGTCGCCCAGCGGCGCCACCACCAGCGCGAGAAAGGCGACGAACATCACCAGGTCGCCCAGGCTCATCGTGCCCTCGAGGACCCGGCGCACGCCGAGGAACAGGACGACGACGGCCACCGCGCCGAGCGCCACCGAGCTCATCGCGGTGAGGAGCGAGCTCAGGCCGAGGATCCGGCGCGAGCGCCGCAGCACCTCGTGGGTGCCGCGGGTGAAGATGCGGTCCTCTCGCTTCTCCGCGGTGTAGGCCTTGACGATGCGGACGCCTCCGAGCATCTCGGTCAGGCGCCCGTGGGTGCGAACGATGATCTCGGCGCGCTCGCCGTAGAGCGGGCCGAGACGGAGGGA
>DATKDQ010000142.1:0-12116 GCA_035544635.1 Thermoanaerobaculia bacterium | reverse complement strand
GAGGGCTCCCACCGGACGAGGGCGGGGACGCTGCTCGTCACACGCTGCTCGTCGCAGAGTGGCTTCCGGCGATGATTCTGGTTTAGTGTTGGAGGCCTCGATCGAAGCGCTCCCATTCCCGAGCGGCCGCGGGGATCAGGCCTCCGCGGTGAACGATGGTCATAGGAGGATCGACTCATGCGCTCTACGGTCACGCAGCGTGTCTTCGCCGGTGCTCTCGTCATGCTGTGCTTCCTGTCGGGAGCCGCCGCGGCCCAGGACGAACGGCCGGCCAGCCCGCCCGGCACCGCCTCGACGCAGATCGGCGACGCCTGGATCGACGTCACCTACAGCCGGCCTATCCTGCGCGGGCGCCAGGGCATCTTCGGCTCGGGTGAGGAGTACGGCAAGAAGCTCTACGCCGGTGGGCCGCTGTGGAGAGCCGGCGCCAACACCACGACGCGCATCAAGACCGGGCTCGACCTCGAGATCGGCGGCAAGCGGGTGCCGGCGGGCGAGTACAGCTTCTTCATCGAGCTGAAGGAGGGAGCCTGGACCGCCATCCTCTCCAACCAGCCCTACATGGAGACCTTCGATCGCGCCAAGGTCGACCAGGGCCAGACCTGGGGCGCCTACGGCTACAAGCCGGAGCACGACGTGGTGCGCGCCCCGATGACGGTGGAGACGCGCGCGAGCTCGCTCGATCAGATGGCGATCAACTTCGTCGACGTCACCGCGGAGGGCGGCACGCTGGTGGTGGTCTGGGACAACCAGGCCGGATCACTTCCGTTCAAGGTCGCCAAGTAGGGGTGGTCGCGCTCCGTCTTGCGGGGCGGAGAGTCCGGTCGTCGTGGCTCGGCCGTGCATTGACGGACGGGTCGTCCTGCAAGCATCGACGGCTCATGACGATGGACGGCTTCTCCGCCGGATGGTAGGATTTCTCCATGTCGCGCTATGTACTGGAACGGAACTGGGGACAGATGGACGAGGACGAGCTCGCGCGGTATGCGCAGCGCAGCGTCAAGCTGCGCCAGGAGAGCTTCACGGACATCACCTGGGAGCACAGCCACGTCGTGTCCGGCACGGATGGGACTCTGAAGTCCTTCTGCATCTACCAGGCGCCGAGTGAGGAGCGGGTCCGCGAGCACGCCGGTCAAGTAGGCGGTCACCTGCTCGAGCACGTCTACGAGATCGGCGCCACGGTCTCGCCGAAGGACTTCGGCGGCTGAGCGCCGCCGCAGCCCGGTCACTCCCTAGAACTAGCCCTGCTTCGGTGGGGGCTCACGCACGTCCTCCACGCCGTGGAGGAAGAGCATCAAGGCGATGCCCCGCTTCATCGCGATGCGGCGGCGTGTAGCTTCGTCCTCCTTCGGCACCAGTTGGAGGGCCTGATCCCAGAGATTGAGCGCCTCCTGCTTCGCCCAGCCGCGCCCTGCCTGCTCGGCGGCGGCGGCCAGACAATCGATGGCGCGTTCGCGGTCGTCGGCCGCTCGCCAGTGGTGGGCCAGGAGCCCCAGAACCTCGTCGCGATCGCCGGCGTAGGTCTCCTCGAACCAGATCGCGGCTCGCCGGTGCAGCTCCTGCCGCGACGACGCGAGCAGCGTCCGATAGGTCGCTTCCTGGATCAGAGCGTGCTTGAAGCGGTACTCGGGATGGGGCCATCGCCGCGACTCGCGCACCAGGTCGAGCCGTTGCAGCTCGCGAAGCGCGGCGGGAACGCCTGCCCCGTTCTCGACGATCCCCTCGAGCGGGCGCAGGCCGAACTCCAGGCCGAGCACGGCGGCGGCGGTGAGCACGTCACGACATGCCGGGGAGAGCCGGTCGATCCGTCCGAGGATCACCTTCTCGATCGTGACGGGAATGGGCAGCCTGGCCGCCGGTGCGCCCGAGCCCGGGTCCTGGCTGCTCAGCGAGCCCGACTCCGCGAGCTCGCGCACGATCTCCTCGAGGTAGAACGGGTTGCCCTCGGCGAGCTCGAGCACCCGGCGCTCGAGCCGGGCGAAGAAGTCGATCTCTCCCTTGAGCGTCCGCAGCAGCTCCGCGCTGGAGGCGGCGGGCAGCGCCGCGAGGGCCAACTCGGTCGCGCGGTGGGGCCACTTGCGCAACGCTTCTTCGCGCACCTCCCAGGAGGCGTGGTCGCGCTCGGGCCGGCTGGTGACGAGGAGGAGCACGGCGGCCTCCTCGGTCAACGGAACCAGCTCGCGCAGCAGCTCGACGGAGGTGGCGTCGGCCCACTGCAGGTCCTCGAGGACGAGGATGAGGGGACGATTCTCCGTGAGCCGCCGGAAGAGACGCCCGAGAGCCTCGAAGATGCGATGCCGGAGCTCCTCGGCGCCGAGCGCCTGGAGAGACGCGGCGGCGTCCTGCTCGAGCGCGGTGCCGAGAACGGTGGCGAGGTACGGGTAGATCTCCATCACCTCGCCGCCGCACTCGGCCTCGACCTGGCGGCGGAGTCCGATCCGCAGCTTGAGATCGGGATCCTGCGCCGTCATGCCGAGCCAGTCCATGAGCAGACCCCTGAAGGGCCAGTAGGGCATCGACTCGCCGTACGACACGCAGTGACCCTCGAGACAGATCGGCTCGCCGGCAGGCGACTCGGCGGCGCGGATCCGGTCGAGGACCTCGGCGACGAAACGAGTCTTTCCGATGCCGGCGTCTCCCGTGACGAAGAGCGCGTGACCGCTGCCGGCGAGGACGCCCAATCCGGCGTCGAGGGCGCGCTCGAGCTCCTGCTCTCGGCCGACGAGGCCGCTGCGAGCCTTCGGGTGTCGGCTCTCCGCCTCCCCGAGCACCTCATAGGCGATGACCGGGACACTCTTGCCCTTGAGGTCCAGCTCGATCGGCTCGCCCCACTTGAAGGCCTGGACCACGTGGCGCCGTGTGGTCTCGGCGACCAACACCCTCCCGGTACGGGCGCGGGCCTGGACCCGGGCCGCCGTGTTGACAGTGTCGCCGAAGGCGGCGTACTCCACGCGGTCACCGGTACCGATCGCTCCGAGCACCGCCTCCCCGGTGCACACGCCGACGCGGACGCCGAACCCCTCGATACCCCAGGAGTCCTCGACCTCGCGGGCGTACGGCCGCAGGTCGGCGACGATCTGCAGACCCGCGCGGATCGCACGCTCGGGGTCGTCCTCGTGGCTGCGAGGAGCTCCGAAGAAGGCGACGACGGCATCGCCCGCGAGGTCCTTCACGGTGCCGCCGTAGCGCTCGACCGCACGCACCATGCGCGAGACCGCCTCACAGACCACCAGGCGCACGTCCTCCGGGTCGAGGCGCTCGCCGAGCGGCGTGGAGTTCGCCAGGTCGGCGTAGAGTGCTGTTATGACCTTGCGTTCTTCTCGCATCCAAGTGACCCATTCTGACAAATAACGAAGGAGGAAACATGCAGACGGTGGTGAATGGCATCACGCTGGCCTACACCGACGAGGGCGGGGGTACGCCGCTCGTCTTCGTCCACGGCTTTCCGCTCAGCCGCGACACCTGGAGCAAGCAGGTCGAGGCGTTCCGGTCGACCCATCGCGTCATCGCGCCCGACCTGCGCGGCCTGGGGCAGAGCGAGGCGCAGCCGGGCACCAACACCATGGAGCGGTTCGCCGACGACGTGCATGCGCTGCTCCGGCAGCTCGAGACCGGCCCCGTCGTCCTGGTCGGCCACTCGATGGGCGGCTACGTCGCGCTCGCGTTCGCGCGCCGGTACGCGGAGATGCTGCGCGGCCTGGTGCTGGTCGCCACCAAGGCGGGGGCGGACACGCAGGAGGGCGCCGCCGGACGCCGGGCGACCGCCGAGAAGGTGAAGCTCGAGGGCACTGACGGCGTGGTCGGCGCCATGGCGCCGAGGATGCTCGCCGCCGGCAACCATGACGCCGCCATGGCGGCCCAGGTGCGCGAGCTCATGGAGCCGTCGAAGCCGGAGGGCGTGATCGGCGCTCTGCTCGGCATGGCGGAACGCCCCGACTCGACGCCGATGCTGGGGCTGATCCGCGTGCCCACGCTGGTCGTCACCGGCGCCGACGACACCATCATCCCGCCCGCCGAGTCCGAGACGCTCGCCAACGGGATCCCGGACGCCCAGCTCCGCGTCATCCCGAACGCGGGACATCTGGTCGCGTTCGAACGACCGGACGAGCTCAATGCGGCTCTGAAGGAGTGGTTGGATCGGGCGGCGGCGAGCGCCTGATCGCCGCTGCGCCGCCGTTCTCTCCGAGCGGCCCCTGAGCGCCTACTCGCTGACTCCGGTCTCGTGGTACAAGGAGTTCAACCACTTACCGTCGGTCTTCTTCCAAACGGCGGTCGCGTGAACGCGAGAGGGCGCCTTCTCGCCGCGGCAGGTCGCGTCCTGGTCTGCAGTGTAGACCAGCAACACGGCGTCGCTGCCCAGCGGCTGCGCCTTGATGTCGCCGAGCTTCCAGCTCCGCACCTCGCAGGGATGCTTCTTCATGTCCTCGAGGTTCGCCGCCTTCCCGGCAAGAATCCCACCGGCGCTGACGTGGATATGATCGTCGGCGAAACGCTGCTCGAAGACGGCGAGATCTCCCTTGGCCCAGGCCTGCCACATGGCCTTCTCCAGAGCCTTCGTATTGTCGTCCGCCTGCACCGCTCCGGCGAACGAGAACAGAATCGAGAACACCAACACCGTCGAGGCGACCGAAACGATCCGCTTCATGGGTTTCCCTCCTAGCTCAGATGGGACAGATGGAAGAGATGGGAAAGATGTCTGAGGGATCAACATAGCGACAATCCCCCGAGACGTCAAACGCCGCGCGGCGAGCTTGATGGCGGACCGATGTTGGCACTCGGGAGAGTGGCGATGAGTGCCGCAGCGCGGCATTCGATGGCGGTGAGGCGGGAGGCGGCCGTCACGGGGTGTCACCGCCGGCTGTCACGACCTGTCACCGACGCACGCTCCGGCGCCGCCGGCGCTGGATCTGCGGCTACGCCGCGGCGGCCGCGAGCGCGGTTCTCGCCGATGCCGCCGGCGTCGCTCGAGGGAGGGTCCCTGCCCGGAAACCGGGGCTTGCCGCTGCCGCAGCGGGGCGCAGGGACGGCGCGGCCGAACCGACTCGGCGGCGCTTGTAGGACTCTTGTCCTACAAGCGTATAGGACAAGGATGCTCAGCTTCGGGTTCGCCATCTGCGATCCCTTGGTGGTGCGCTCCTTGCATCGCGTCGCATCGACGGTCCGCGATGCTCGCGATGTGACCGTCACTCGTTCGCGTCCGATCGCATCGACGGGGTGGCATGGCAGAGGGGGTGCTATGCGCAAGAGCGTTGTTCTCGCGATCGTCTTCGGGCTCACGTCGCTCTCGGCCTGCAAGCGGGAGGTCCGGCTCGAAGCGCAGTCTCTGTTCGCGCTCCACCAGAGCACGGAGAGCATGAAGCGTGAGCTGAAGCTCTCGAAGGCCGGCGCCAGAGCGTTCGACAACGCGATCGACGTGCTGATCGGCGAGGCGACGCGCGAGCTGATCGCGGCGCAGGAGGCGAGCGGCGAGGTGCCCGGTCCCCAGGGATCGCCGGCCGAGGCCAAGGCCCTCGCTCCCGTTCACGGGCTCACTCACGCCGACGTGCTGGTCGCAGCGATCGAGAAGAGGAAGGGCGAGCTGCAGGGCCTGGTCGCCGAGCTCGACGTCGAGGAGGCCGCCGCGGCCGAGCAGCAGGCGTCCCTCGACCTGATCAAGGTCGTCCGCGCCAAGTACGGCATGAGCCTCGCCACGCGGCGAAGCTGGATCGACCTCACCGTGTACAACGCCACCGATCAGCGCCTGACCGAGCTGCTCCTCGACTGCCGGCTGACCGAGCCGGGCCGCCCGGCTCCGCGCGAGAAGGGAACCTGCAGCGTCCAGTTCGCCGGCGGCATCGATCCCGGGACCAGCCGGGTGGGCCAGGCCTACGTCGGGTGGGAGACCGAGCCGCGCTCCAAGCGCCAGGTCGAGGCGTGGCCGATCAAGGCCTACGGAGCGGGTCGCGAGGTGCTGTGGGAGGTGCCCTCGAAGCTCAACCCGCTCCATGCCGGAAGGATCGGCGATCTACGCACCAGGCTCACGGTGGTGGAGAACAGCCTGCGCTCGTTGCAGGTCGAGACGCCGATCGGCCTCTGATCGCCTCCCCCGCGCCCCGGACCGCGGCCATTGCGGGGCCTGCGCCATTGCGGGGCCCTGACGAACCGCTGACGTGGGCGTTACAATCTCGCTTCCTGTTCGAATCTGTTGTGCCCGGAGCGGGCACCGTTCGTGGGAGGCGGTGATGCGCGGCAAGCTGGTGCTGGCGGCAGTCGGGATCTCGATCTGTTGGGCCTCCCAGCGCGAGCCGACGCTCGACGCGAGCTCCTTGA
The DNA here is from genome assembly GCA_035544635.1 of Thermoanaerobaculia bacterium. Taxonomy (GTDB): domain Bacteria; phylum Acidobacteriota; class Thermoanaerobaculia; order Multivoradales; family Multivoraceae; genus DATAFT01. The sequence continues at coordinate 5,807 of DATKDQ010000142.1, read as the reverse complement.
TCGAGCTTCATGGCAGCTACGAGCGCATGGTGCGCGAGCTCCGGCTCTCCGGCGCCGAGGCCGCGGCGCTGGAGCAGGCCATCGACGTCCTGGTGGGTGACGCGGCGCGCGACCTGATCGCAAGCCGCGAGCTCAAGTACCAGAGCCTGGGGCCGAAGGACCGGAGGCTGGAGGCGGAGATCCTCGCCCCGCTGGATGGCCTCGCCTATCGGGAGCTGCTCTCGGCCGCGGCCGCAACGAAGGTCGACGAGATGAACGTCGTGCTCGCCCAGCTCGCCGCCGAGGAGGCCACGGCGGCCTCCGACCGCAGGATGCTCGCGAGCATCGAGGTGCTCGACGCGTGCTACTGGATGAGCGTGGATACCGGAGCGAGCTGGATCGATCTCACGATCCGCAACGCGAGCGATCGCAGATTGCACGAGCTGTTCCTCGATTGCCGGTTGGTGGAGCAGGACGGAAGGGCGGTCCTCCAGTCGGGCGGCTGCCGCGTCGCGTTCGAGCCGGCCCTCGCGCCGGGGGAGAGTCGAAGCGCTCGAACGCATCTGAGCTGGCGCACGCAGCCGCGAGCCTCGCTGGCCGTGGAAGCTTGGGCGATCCAGGCCTACGGCGCCGACGGCTCGCTGCTCTGGGACATGCCCTCGCGCCTCGACCCGCGCTGGGTCGGTAGGGTCGCCGACCTCAGGAGCCGAGTCGACGATCTCGATGAGAGCTTGCGCTCTCTCGGGGTGTCGCCGCCGGCGGCGCACTGAGTCGCGCGTATCATCGAGCTCCGATCCTCGACCGAGCGTGGGAGGTCGCCATGGCCCCGAAGCCCGAGAAGGGAACCGCGCAGCACCAGGTGTTCCGCAGCATGACCGCCATGCACACGGCGCTCTATCGGCTGACGGGCGGCTGGGTGGGCGGCTGGATCGGAGTGCCGATCCTGCTCCTGACCACCGTCGGGCGCAAGAGCGGCCGGCGGCGCACGCAGCCGCTGCTCTACCTGCGGACCGATCGTGGCTACGCGCTGGTGGCGTCCTACGGCGGATCGGACAAGCATCCCGACTGGTATCTGAACCTTCTGGGCCACCCGGAGGTCGAGATCCAGGTGGGGCCGGCGCGCAAGCGCATGCTGGCGCGAACGGCGAGCCCGGAGCGGCGGGCCGAGCTGTGGCCGCGGCTGACGGCGCTCTACAAGGACTACGATGAGTACCAGCGCCGCACGACGCGGGAGATCCCGGTCGTCGAGCTCGAGCCCGCGCCGCGGGGTGAATGAAGGTGCTCGACGCGTGAGCGCTGCCAGCCCGCGCATCTGCTGCCTCGATCTCGACACCTTCTTCGTTTCGGTCGAGCGCGTGCTCGATCGGTCGCTCGAAGGCAGGCCCGTCATCGTCGGTGGCCGTCCGGGCGAGCGCGGCGTGGTGACGTCATGCAGCTACGAGGTGCGGCCGCTCGGCGTGCGCTCCGGCATGTCGCTGGTCGCCGCGGCGAAGCTGGCGCCGCACGCCGTGTATCTGCCGACCCGGCTCGACACCTACGAGCCCTACGCGCGCGCGGTGCGCGAGATCGCGCGGCGCTACTCGCCCGTGGTGCAGGTGGCCTCGATCGACGAGCTGTACATGGACTTCGCGGGATGCGAGCGCATGTACCGCCGCGAGCGGGCGCGGCGTGGGTCGGCCCCCGAGGAACCGCTCTCGGAGCAAGCCGTCTCCGACGATCTCGTCATCCTCGACGTCGTGCGCGGGATGACGGCGACCCTCCGCTGCGAGCTCGGGCTGCCGGCGAGCGCGGGCATCGCCGCCAGCCGGTCGATGGCCAAGGTGGCGAGCGGGCTCGCCAAGCCCGCCGGCGTGCTGCTGGTGGCGGCGGGGGAGGAAGCGGCGACGCTCGCGCCGCTGCCGGTGCGGCGCCTGCCGGGGATCGGCCCGGTGGCCGAGGCGAAGCTCGCCACGCTCGGCCTCGCCACCCTGGGCGAGGTCGCCGCGGCTCCGCTCGACGCGTTGCGCGGCGTGTTCGGGAGCTGGGCCGAGCAGGTGCGCGCGGGCGCCTCGGGCGGCGGCTCGGCGGATCTCAGCCGCGACCGGCCCGCGTTCAAGGAGCACGACGTCGAGGGCGAGGCCGCCGGCAGCCTCTCGAACGAGCGCACCTTCCGGCGCGACGTGAGCGACCCCGCTGTGATCGAGGCGCGGCTCGCCTCGCTCTGCGAGCGGGTCTGCTGGCGCGTACGCCAGCGCGGCGTCGAGGCGCGCACCGTGACGCTGAAGCTCCGCTACGCCGACTTCGAGACGATCTCGCGGTCACGCACGATCGACCCCACGAGCTCCGAGCTCGAGCTCTTTCCGGTGCTGCGCGAGCTCTATCACGCCGCGCGCGGCCGCCGCCGGACGCCGATTCGCCTGCTCGGCGTGGCGCTCTCGAACCTCGGCCGCTTCGATGGGCAGCTCGAGCTCTTCGGCGGCGACCGGCGCCGCAACGAGGCGGTCGACGCCATCCGGGCCAGGTTCGGCTACGACGCGATCGGCGTAGCGAGCGGTCGCCGCCTGGGGCGCGACCGTCAGCTCTGAGATTCTCGGGCCGCTCCTGCTTCGCTATTCGATCGAGACGGCGAGCTCTGCGAGCGCCGCTTCCTCCGAGAGTCTTCGGGCGGCTGCGCGCACGCGCGACGGAACCCAGTCGGGGAAGGGGACCTCTTTCGTCACGTGGCGCCCCGAGCTGGTGTGGATCTCGCGCACCTGCGCGAGGCGATTCGATGGAAGCCGCCCCGCCGCGCGAACAAGAGCGGGCCACAGCCGCCGATGGACGAGAGTGACCTTACCCTTGATGAGGCGACAAACGAGGACATCGTCGCTATTGCGTATCGCCCGCGTCACGGCGAAGATCTCGCGACTCTTCGGATGAGACCACCAGCTGCCACGAATAGGCTCGCCAGCTATGACCTCGGCAAGCGACGGGACCGGTCCTCGCGCAGCCTCGAGTACGACACCGTGCTTACGAATGAAAGCGAGAGCTTGGCGTGACGTCATCGCAGGATTGCCTTTCCGTCGGCCCAACAGACCCTGAGCCCAGCGGCGCCCAGGAAGCGTTGCCGAGCGAAGCGAGGTTATGGGCCACTACCGAAGCGCCGCCGACTCGAACAGCTCCAGCATCTGCTCCTCTCTTGGGGGGCGCATCACTTCGAAATCCGATACTCCCGGCCACTCCGTGGCCCGGATACGTTCGCTGGCCGCGGCGAAGTCATGCTTTCCCTGGATGAACAGGCCGACCGCCCCGAGACAACCGCGTGTCAGGTGACGCGCCGCAACCGACGCCCGGTGAACGCGCCAAGCGCCACCCCGGAGGCAGCCAGGGGCACCGGGACCACTCAACGCCGCGCGGAGACCAGCTTCATACTTCTTCCACTCCACGTTGCCTTCCAAGTATCGTCGGGCGGGTGGCACGCCCGCGTCGATCCAGCTCTGAACTTGACCGGCAACGGTTTGGGCATACTCGATGGGATCCGTGTTCGGCGGGCGGACCTCGCTCGTGACCTGGAGACCGCCCTCGGCGAGCCTGGCGAGAATGGCCTCGTACTCGTAGACACCGAACCGAGGGTGGGTCGGTCGGACACCCTGCTCTTCCACGATCCGACCGTGGAGATAGATCAGGTACGGCTCGTCCGCTGCCACGTCGGAAGGGATCCCATGGAGGACGGCGCCCCGTTCTGCAGGGGAACCGCAACCGCTCAGGGCGAGGATCAGAGCGGAGAGAAGAAGGACGGCTCTCATGTTCGACCGACCCAATAGCCGGGCCGGCGCTTGAGATTCATCACCGCGAGAATCCTGATGTCGTTCCGCGCGACGGTATAGAGCAAGGCGTATGGGAACCGCGAGCACAGGCGGCGGCGGATCGAGCCCAGAACCACCGGCCCCGCCTGCGGATGCTCGACCACAGCGCGGGTACAGCGCTCAATCTCGGCGATGAATGCTGCGCCGAGCCCAGCCTGCTCGTGCTCGTAGTACTGCGCGGCGTCGTTCAGCTCGCGCTCGGCGAGCTCGTTGAACGTTACGCCCACGGCCTAGGTGCGCGCCCGGGCGTCGCGAAACACCTCGCCCGCTGAACGGCTGGAGAGCGAACCCGCATCGAGCGCCCCCTCACGGCGCTGCGCCTCTTCCGCCCAGATGCGCGCATTCTCCTCGGGTGACAGTTGCTCCAGACTGTCGAGCAGTCGTTCAGCCAGCCGGGCCCGAGCCTTCGGATCGAGCTTCAGTGCCGCCGCCTCCAGCTCTTCGATACTCATATGGAAATTCTACGCCCGGAAGCTCCGTTTGTCTGCGCGCCCCGGAAGACGTGGACGCACGTGGCGCGCCCCCGGTCACGCCGCCGCCCATTCCGCCGACAGGAGCGCCGCCTGCTCGAGCACCGTCTGCGTCGCCTTCTCCTGCTTGTCGGGCGGGTAGCCGTACTTGCGCAGGATGCGCTTGACCAACACCCGGAGCTGGGCGCGCACGTTCTCGCGCAGGGTCCAGTCGATCGTGACGTTGCCGCGGACGGTTTCGACCAGCTCGCGCGCGATGGTGCGGAGCGTCTCGTCGCCGAGCACCTTGACCGCGCTGTCGTTGGTCTCGAGCGCGTCGTAGAACGCCAGCTCCTCCTCGCTCAGGTGGAGCTTCTCGCCCCGGGCGTTGGCCTCGCGCAGGTCGCGGGCGAGCGCGATCAGCTCCTCGATCACCTGCGCCGCCTCGATCGCGCGGTTCTGGTAGCGCCGGATCGTCTGCTCGAGCATCTCGGCGAAGGAGCGTGCCTGGACGACGTTCTTGCGGCGCCGGGCGCTGAGCTCCCCCTTGAGCAGCTTCTGCAGCAGCTCGACGGCGAGGTTGCGGTGGGGCATGCCGCGCACCTCGGCCAGGAACTCGTCCGAGAGAATCGAGATGTCCGGCCTCTGGAGTCCCGCCGCGGCGAAGATGTCGACCACCCCTTCCGGCGCCACGGCGCGCGAGATGATCTGGCGGACTGCGTGGTCGAGCTCCTCCTCGGGGCGGGCTTCGCCCGGCGCGCGCTTGGCGAGCACCGACTGCACGGCCTGGAAGAAGGCGACGTCGTCTCGGATACGCAGAGACTCCGGGTGAGGCACCGCCAGCGCGAAGGCCTGGGACAGCTCGCGCACCGCCCGCACGCAGCGTTCCTTCCCGTTCTCCTGCCCGAGAATGTGCTCCTGCGCCGCGGGCAGGAGCGAGAGCCGCTCCTGCGGCGTTCCGGTCGTCCACCTCGAGCGGCCGAAGCCATGGAAGAGGCCGCAGCAAATCTCGTACTTCTCGAGCATCAGGGCGACCGCTTCGTCCTGATCGAGCGCCGTGCGGCCGGTGCCGCCGCTCTCGGTGTAGGTGGCGAGGGCGGCCTTGAGCTCGTGGGCGAGCCCCAGGTAGTCCACTACCAGCCCGCCCGGCTTGTCCCCGAAGACGCGGTTCACCCGGGCGATGGCCTGCATCAACCCGTGCCCGCGCATCGGCTTGTCCACGTACATGGTGTGCAGGCTCGGCGCGTCGAACCCGGTGAGCCACATGTCGCGCACGAGCACGATCCGGAGCGGATCGGCCGGGTCCCGGAAGCGGTTGGCCAGCCCCTCGCGCCGCGGCTTGTTGCGGATGTGCGACTGCCAGTCCACCGGGTCGGAGGCCGAGCCCGTCATCACCACCTTGATCGCCCCGCGGTCGTCGTCCTCGTCGTGCCACGCCGGCCGCAGGCGCACCAGCTCGCGGTGGAGCTCGACGCAGATGCGCCGGCTCATGCACACCACCATCGCCTTGCCCTCCAGGGCTTCGAGCCGCCGCTCGAAGTGCTCGACGATGTCC
>DATKDQ010000141.1:0-2410 GCA_035544635.1 Thermoanaerobaculia bacterium | reverse complement strand
CCGCCTGCCAGTCCGACCTCCCGGGCCAGCCGCAGCCGCCTCCTCCTGGACCGGTCGCCAATCTCGAGGGGCTGGCTGCTGGCTGGAACCCGATCGAGCCGGGCGGCGAGACCGTCTGCTCGGACGGCACTCCCTACAAGTTCTTCGCGCGCCCGGGCGATCCGGCCAAGCTCGTGGTCTACTTCCAGGGCGGCGGCGGCTGCTTCGACGCGCGGACCTGCGATCCCGACGTCGACCCCACCTACACCGTCAACCTCGCCGAGCTCGATCTCTCGCGCTACCACGGCATCTTCGCGTTCGATCACGCGGAGAACCCGTTCGCCGATGCGAGCTTTGTGTTCGCGCCGTACTGCACGGCCGACGTGCACATCGGCAACCGGGTCGCCTCCTACCAGGCGCCGGAGAGCGAGGGACACGCCGCTCACGAGGTGACGATCCATCACCGCGGAGCGCGCAACGCCGCCGCGGTGCTGCAGTGGACGTACGAGCGTTTCTTCCGCCCCGAATCGGTCTTCGTGGCCGGCTCGAGCGCGGGCTCGATCCCGTCGCCGTACTACGCGCTGCACATCGCCAGGCGCTACCCGGAAGCGCGCGTCGCGCAGCTCGGCGACGGCGCCGGCGGCTACCGCGGCATCGGCAGCGGCGCGCGGCCGCACCAGGAATGGGGCACCCTGGCCGTGGTGTCGGACGTGCCCGAGCTCGCGGCGCTCGGGCCGGAGGAGTTCACCTTCGAGTCGCTCTACATCGCCGCGGCGAAGAACGCGCCGCACGTCACCTTCGCCGAGTACGACACCGCCGAGGACAGCGTGCAGCTCCGGTTCCTCGAGCTCGGCGGCACCCAGGCGACCACGCTCCAGCCGCTGCTCGAGGCGAACCACGCCGACATCCGCGCGGCGGCGCCGGCGAACTTCCGCGCCTACGTCGCCGGCGGCGACCTCCACACCATCCTGGCGCGGCCGGAGTTCTACACCTACCACGTGGGCGGCGAGCGCGTGCGCGACTGGGTCGCGGCGCTTGCGGACGGCGACGAGATCGAGGACGTCCGCTGCACCGACTGCAAGATGGCCGAGGTGCTGGAGCCACCCGCCTCCGAAGCTGTGCCCGGGACGGAAGGCCAAGAGCCGGCCGACATGCCCTCGGGCACAGGCGACGGCGAGTCCTAGGAGCGTCCGTCCGGCGGACGGGCGGTCCCCGCCGTCCGCGGCGCCCGAGTCATCTGAGGGCGTCGACCCCGGCGGCGAGGCGCTCGAAGTCCTCGGTCTCGTTGTAGACCTGGACCGCGAGGCGCACCCACAGGCGCTCGCGCCAGGGGAAGACCGACACCTCGACGCCGTGCTCGAAGAGGAGCGCGTCGCGCAGCCTCTCGGCGGCGGTGCGGTCACCGCCCAGCACCGCCGGTAGGCGCACCGCCGTCATCGCGCCGGACATCGATTCGGGCGCTACCACTTGCCACCCTTCGCCCGGCTCGCCGCCAGCCCAGCGCTCGCCGAGGAGGCTCACGCCTTCCCACAGCAGACGGTGGTTGTAGGCGCGCGCCGCGGCGAAGCCCAGGCTCTCGAGGAACGAGATCCCCGCCGGCGCGGCCAGGAACGCGGAAGGATCGCGCGTCCCGGTCCAGTCGAACTCGGCGGTGAAGCCGCCGTCGAGGTTCCACGACACCACGGCCGGATGGAGGTCCTCCTGGGCGGCGGGCGCGGCCCACAGCACGCCGCAGCTTCGCGGCGCGAACGCCCACTTGTGCAGGTTCGCCGCGTACCAGTCGGCGCCGATCGCCGGAACGTCGAGCGCGAGTTGGCCCGGGACGTGGGCACCGTCGACCAGTACCCGAAGATCGGGCCCACCCCGCGCACGGCAGAGCGCGACCAGGTCGGCGATCGGCAACACCACGCCGGTCTCCGACACGATGTGATCGAGGACGGCCAGGCGGGTGCGTGGCGTGATCGCCCGCTCGACTGCGGCGAGGACCTCGCCCGGCTCTCCGATCGGACTGGGGTCCTCCGCCACCACCATCGAAGCGCCCGAGCGGCGGCAGGCGTAGCGCACGGCCTGGCGCACGCCCCCATAGGTGGTGCTCGTCACCAGCACGTCGTCACCGGGACCGAGGTCGAACGAGTGCAGCACGGCGTTGATGCCGGTGGTGTCGTTGTCGACGAACACCAGATCGTCGCCGCGGGCGCCGAGGAAAGCCGCCACGCGCTCCGCCGCCTCGCGCAAGGCTCCGCGCCGCTCCTCGCCTCCGAGCATCGGCGTCACCCGGCGCAGCACGTGAAGCGAGGGGTTGGTCTCGATCTCGTCGCGGATCGCGGTCTGCGCCGCGAGCACGGCGCGCGGCGTCACGCCGACCGTGCCGTGGTTCAGGTAGGCGATCGCGGGATCGAGCGGCCACTCGGAGCGGATCGCCCGGCCGAAG
>DATKDQ010000140.1:0-15624 GCA_035544635.1 Thermoanaerobaculia bacterium | reverse complement strand
CGGTGGCCGTCGGTGTCGCCGTGACGGTCGGCGTCGGAGTCGGTGTAGCGATACCGAGCGAGGCGATCGTGGCCGAGGTCATCGGGGCCGGCGTTGTCAGGCACGTCAGGTCGCGGCTCTGGTAGCTCACGTTCACCGAGGTCGTGCCCGCGAACCCTGCGTCGGTGGTGAAGGTCGCGTCGAACAGGTTTTGAGGAACGGTTCCCGGGAACTCGGCGGGAGGGTTGCTATCGACCCAGCCGATCGTAAAGAACTTGTCGGTCGAGGGATCACTATCGAAGTCCGACGTGTCGTCCTGCACCGAGCTCGGGCCGATGACCGTGAACGCGCCGGCCCCGGTGAAGACGTTCCCGAGGTCCATGCTGGGGTCGATGGTGACCTGTGACGATTCCCAGTGCACCCGGATGGTGATTCCCGTGAGCGTGGGGTCGGTAGCGTCGTACTCGAAAGTGAGAAACGCCGGACTCATCTGGCCGACGTTCTGGAACGAGGGAAGAGGAGTGACGATCTGACATTCCGCAGTCGTCCGGGCGACGATCGAGCTCCTCCGGGCGACGTCCGCCCTGGCGACGATCGAGTCCGACTGAGCTTGGGCGGCGAAGGACACGGTGGTCGCCAGCAGGAAGGCCAGAATTGCGCGCACGTCTCTACCTCGCATGAAGGGCAATCTCGGGTCTCACTCGCTGAGGCTCTGGAGATAGGCCTCGACCTCCGCGGCGGTGCACCGTGTGCAGCTCGGCGGGGGAGCGACGACGTCGGTGATCAGATCGCTGCCGGTGAACCCGAACATCCAGCGCAGGATGGCGATGCCGTCGCTCAGCCCGTGCACCAGGCCGTTGCCGTCGATGTCGAGGGCGGCGTTGTGCAGCGTGAGGTAGGCCTCGACCTCCGCGGCGGTGCACCGTGTGCAGCTCGGCGGAGGAGCGACGACGTCGGTGATCAGATCGCTGCCGGTGAACCCGAACATCCAGCGCAGGATGGCGATGCCGTCGCTCAGCCCATGCACCAGACCGTTGCCGTCGATGTCCAGTATCGCCGTATCGCCGGACGGCGTCGGGGTGGACGTCGGCGTCGGTGTCGGGCCCATTGGCGTCGCGGTGGGCGTGGGCGTCGGCGCTCCTGGCGGCGCGACCGTCGCGGGGGAGCTCGCGAAGCCGAAGCCGATGGCGGTATCCACGGCGGTGACGTTCACGTTGGTGCTGATCGAGAAGTCGGCGGCGGTCGTGAAGCTCACCGTGAAGAGGTTGTGCGGCACCGCGCCCGGGAACCCCGACTCGGTGTGCGCCCAGGCCAGCAGGATGAACTTGTCGGTGTCGTTGTTGGGGTCGCCGTCGTGGTTGGCGACGTCGTCCATGACCTCGGAGGGTCCCATGACGAAGAGCGAACCTCCCGAAGCGTCGAAGGGGACGGCGCTGTCGAACGTCAGGCGGCTCGAGTCGAAGTGCACCCGCACGCCGATGCCGGTCGTGGACGGGGTCGTGTCGTTGTCGTAGACGAACGTGATCGAGACCGCCTCCGAGGGGTTCTTGGTCTGGAAGGCCATGCCCACACCGGGCGTCACGGACTGCGTCTGCGCCTGCCCGAACGCCGTCGCGGCCAGTAGAAAGGCAGCGGCGGCGAAGCGGCGCCTACGGGAGCTGCCGAGCCGGGACCGCGGGGGAGTGGCCATCGTTCTCATAGAGCCGGACACCTATTTTATATAGAAAGGTCTGCATTTGTCGAGAGGGCCCCAGGACCCCCTCCTCTGACACGCAGCGGCGATCCCGCCGTGGCCCCCTGGAACATCGACAACTCAGAAACAGGGGTGAGGCTAACACGGGGTACTTCCCACCGGCAAGCGTGCCGCGGCGTGCGCGCTGCCGGGCCGGGGGGCCGCCGCCGCGCGCTACGATGGGCGCGGATTCCGACATGGCCGAGACTCCCGGAGAGGACGCGGCGCCCGCCTGGCGACCGGATTCGCGGCTCTTGCTCGCGCTGCCAGTCCTCCTCCTCCTCGCCCTCTTCGCCGCGCTGGCGATCTCGAGCGCCGCCGGCAACTCGGTGACGGGAGACGAGGTCGCCCACCTCCCGGCCGGCTACACCTACGTGCGCACCGGCGACTTCCGGCTGAATCCGCAGCACCCGCCGCTCGCCAAGGCGCTCGCCGGGCTGCCGCTGCTCGCCCTCGACCTGGATCCGGTCGCCGCGACCCCGGGTTGGGAGGAGGCGGACGAGTGGACCTTCGGCCGGGAGTTCCTGATCGGCAATCGCCAGCCGCTGCGGAGGATCCTCCTCTTGGGGCGGCTGCCTATGGTGGCGGTCGGGCTCCTGCTCGGCGCCCTCCTCTTCGCCTGGGCGCGGGAGCTCTGGGGGTACGGCCCGGCGCTCTTCGTCCTGCTCCTCTACGCCCTGTCGCCGAACTTCCTGGGCCATGCCGCCCTGGTGACGACCGACGTCGCCGTCGTCTGCTTCACCGTCCTCGCCCTCTATGCCCTGTGGCGGATGGTGCGCGGCGGCGGCCGGCGGTACGCGGTCGGGTGCGGCCTGGGCCTCGGCCTCGCCCTCCTGGCCAAGTACACCGGTGTCGTGACGGCGGGGCTGGTGGCGGTTCTGGCGGCGGGCGCCTGGTTTCTCGACCGCTCCTTCACGCCACGCCGCGCCGCCGCCGGCCTGGGGGTGATCTTCGCCCTGGCCCTCCTGGTGGTCGCCCTCGGGTTCGGCGCGCCGGCCGGTCTCCTGCACTACCGGGACGGGTTCGCCCGGATCTACGCCGACGCCAACCCGCGCTGGGAAGGTTTCCTCTGGGGCGAGTACTCGCCCACCGGGTTCCGCCACTACTACCTGCTGGCGATGCTCTGGAAGACGCCACTGCCCACCCTGGTCGCGTTCGCCGTGGCGCTCGTGTCGGTCAGCGCCGCGACACCGCGGCGCCGCGTCGACTGGCTCTTCGTCCTGCTCCCGTTCGCCGCTTTCCATGCCGCGGGCGCGTTCAATCCGGCCAACATCGGCATCCGCCACGTCCTCCCCGCCTACCCGTTCCTGTTCCTCGCCTGCGGGGCGGCGGCCGCGCGCCTGGGACGGGCGAGGTGGCCGGGCCGGGCCGGCCTGGCGGCGCTCTGCGTCTGGCTCGCCGCCGGGACCCTGCGTGCGCACCCGCACTACATCTCGTACTTCAACGGCATCGCCGGCGGCGCCGAGGGGGGCATCCACCACCTCGACGACTCGAACGTCGAATGGGGCCAGGACTATTGGCGGCTGGCGCGGTGGGTCGAACGGCGCCGCCCCTCCGAGCTCGCGGTCAGCGCGTTCGAGCCGCTGGCGCCGTCGGCTTACGGGCTCGACTACCGTTCCATCGGGCTCGCCGACGTCACCCGCCCGACTCCGGGCGTGACCTACGTCGCCGGCGCCCATCACCTGCAGCGCAACTCCCTGTTCGACGACTGGCCGGGAGTGCGCTTCGAGTGGCTGCGCCGCTATCGACCGGTCGAGAGGATCGGCGGATCGCTCCTGGTGTACCGCTTCTCGATCGATCCCGCCGATGAGGGCAGCCCGAACGTCGTCTATCTGCCGCCGGAGCGCTGGTTCGAGGACTCGATCGATCAGCTCGAGGCGATCCTCGGGCGCTCGCCGCGCTTTCCGCTCGCCCGCGCGCTCCTGGCGGCCGACTTCCTCGACCGCGCGCGGTGGCGCGAGCGCGAAGGCGATCCCGAGGCCGCGTTTCTCGACTACGTCCGCTCGGCCGAGGTGGCCGGCGGACCGACCTCGACCGGCGGCGGCCCGCCGTGGGCGGGCGACCCGGCCGCAGAGCTCCGGGCTGCGGTCGATCGGCTGCGGCCCGCGCTCGAGGCGGCGGCGCTCGCGGCGCCGGGCGCCTACTGCCTCGACGGGACCTTCGAGCGCGCGGCGGGCGAGCTCGGTCCGGCCGCGGTCGCCCTCCTGCGCTGCCTGGCGACGCGGCCCGACGATCTCGCCGCCCGCGCGAACCTCGCCCGGACCTTCCGCGAGCTGGGGCTCTCGACGCCGTGAGGGATCGCGACGCGCTCTCCGCGCGGGTCTACGTCGCCGCGCGACGGTGGGGACGGCGGCGGCTTCGCCCGACCGGCCGCACGCTCGGCACCGCCGTCGCGCTGGCGATCGTCCTCGCCGGCGCCGCCTTGCGCCTCCACCGCCTGGCGGAGGTTCCGCCCGGCCTCTTCGTCGATCAGGCCCTCTACGGGCTCGACGCCTATCGGATCGCGAAGGGTGAGAGCTTCCCGGTGTTCGTCGAGAACCCGGCGGGCATCGACAGCGGCGGCCGCGAGCCACTCTTCATGATCGTCATGGCCGGCGTGTTCGCGCTCTGGGGCGCCTCGCCCACGACGGTCAAGCTCACCTCCGCGTTGATCGGGATCGCGACCATCCCCGTCGTGGGATGGGCCGCGAGCCGCTTCTTCGGCGCGCGCGTCGGGCTCCTGGCGGCCGCGCTCCTCGCGCTCTCGCGCTGGCACCTCACCCTCAGTCGCATCGGCTTCCGCGCGATCCTGGTTCCGCTGTGGGTGGGCCTCGTGGTGCTCGCGCTCTCCGCGCTGCTGCGGCGCCGGACCGCCGGGGCGGCCGTGGCGTTCGGCGCGATTCTGGGCGCCGGCTTCTACACCTATCCCGCCTACTGGTCGGTGCCGCTAGCGCTCGCGCCGGTCCTCGGCGTCGCGCTGTGGGAGCGCCGGAGGCACGGGCGGCGCGCTCGCCCATCCCCCGCCGCGTCCGCGGGCGGTGCCGAGCGAGCGACGCCGGGAGACGTCGCGACCGGAGCCGCCGCTCCGGCGTCACCTCGCCGGACGCCCCGCGCGCTCGCCGCCCTCGCCGCCCTCGCCTTCCTGCTGTCGCTGGCGCCGCTCCTCGCCCATGCCGCCGGGCGCGGCGGCGACATGCTCGCCCGCGTGCGGGGGACGGCGATCGTGGGCGGCGAGAGAGCCGGCGCGCCCGCCGCCGCCCCGGAGGTCTCGCTGCGCGACAACCTGCAGCGCGTCGCCTTCATGCTCCACCTGCGCGGCGACTCGGAGCCTCGCCACAACATCCCAGGCAAGTCGATGCTCGACCCGTTGACCGGACTGGCTTTTCTGCTCGGCCTCGGCGCGATCGCGGCCGGGCGGTTGCCGCCTCAGGAGGGACGAGGGGGATCTCGGGACGACCTGGCGGCGCGGCCGCTCGCGGCGGGGCTCGTCCTGCTGTGGCTGGTGCCGCTTCTCCCCTCGGCCCTGACCCACTCGGCGCCGCACGCGCTGCGCGCGATCGGAGCCCTACCCGCGGTCTGCGTGATCGCGGCGCTGGGCCTCGACGCCGCGGCGCGCTCGGTCGGACGCAGGTTCGACCGCTGGGGACGCGTCGCCGGCGTCGCTCTCCTCGCCGCGGCGATCGCGGCGGCGGGAGCCCTCGAGGTCCGCGGTTACTTCGTCGAGTGGGCCGGGCGCTCCGACGTCGCGGCCGGCTTCACCCGCGACCTTCCGGCCTTCGTCTCACACCTGAGCGGGCTCGCGCGTGACGCCGACGTGGTCCTCTGCCCGTACCTCTACGAGTCGCTCAGCGTACGGTTCCTCACGCTCGAGCGCGACCCTCCGTTTCTCCCGCTCGACGCCGGCGCGGTGATCGCGCCGGCCGGAGCGCGCGATCGGGTGTTCGTCTGCGACGAGCCCGCGATGAACGCGCTTCTGTTGAGGCTCTACCCCGAGGCGAAGGAGGCGGGTCGCTACGCGATCCACACCGCGCGCACCGGTCGGATCCTCCGGGTGCCGGCCGCGAGCCTCCACGCTCGCCTCGAGGAGCGCGACCAGGAGCTGGTTCGCCACTTCATTGCCCGCATCCAGCGCGACCCGTCCTCTTAGCCGGGTGCTCAGGGACGTTCCTTCTCGCGCAGGCGCCTCAGGTTCTCGCGATAGAGGATGTTCTCGGGGTCGAGCGCGAGCGCGCGCTCGAGCGCGGCGATCGCGCCCGGCTCGTCGCCCATGAGATAGGCGACGTTGGCGCGGTACTGGTGGACGAGCGGCAGGTCGGGCGCCAGGGACTCGGCCTGCTCGAGGAGGCTGAGCGCCTGCGCATAGCCGCCCCGCCGGGCCGCCGCGCTCGCCGCCTCGGCGATGCCCGCGGCCTGCTTCTCCTCCGGCGTGCGCGGCGGACGCAGCTCGGCCGAGCCGGTGAGCTCGCGCAGCGTGCGCCGCGACGGCTCGTAGCCGGGGTTGGCGAGCAGAGCCGAGCGGTAGAGCTCGACGGCGCGATCGCGCTCGCCGCGCCGCTGCGCGATCACCGCCAGGTTGTGGAACGCCTCCGGGTTGAGCGGCTCGAGCCGGAGCGCGCGCTCGAGCTCCGCCTCCGCCTCGGCGTAGCGCTCCTGCGCTCCGAGCACGCCGGCGAGGCTGGTGTGAAGCGCGGCGTCGGCGGGGCCGCGCGCGATCAGCTCGCGATAGAGCGCGCCCGCCTCGTCGTAGCGGCCGGCCTCGAAGTGGATCGCGGCGAGGTTGCGCTCGCCCTGGGGCGAGCGGTGCTGGCCGGCCCCGGGGGCCTCGGTGGCATCGCTCGCGCCCCCCAGGTAGCCGAGGCTGCGCAGGTGCGCGATGCGGGCCTCGTCCGCGGCGTCGTCGCGCGCGCCCACGCGCGGCGCGCCGGCACCGCTCCCCGCCTCGTACGACGCGACGCGCGTCGCGCCCAGCTCGTCGTGGAACGCCTCGGCGAGCACCCGGCCGGGCATGTCGCGTGCGGGCTCGAGACCGAGCAGCGCGAGCACGGTCGGGGCGACGTCGAGGATCGACGGCCGGTCGAGGCGCGAGCGCGGCTTCACTCCGGCGCCGTACAGGTAGAGGATCCCCTCCTCGGTGTGGAAACGCTCGCTCACCCGCCGCAGGTCGCGCGTCTTGGAGGGGTCGTCGTGGAGCTGGCCGAGCTCGAATCCGTGGTCGGAGAGGACCACGAGCGTGGTGTCGCCGTCGATGGCGTCGAGGAACGTACCGACCAGGTCGTCGGCGAAGACGTACATCTCCTCGACGGCGCGGCCGTAGCGGCGCTGCTGCTCGGCGAGCTCGCCGGCCAGCCCCTCGGCGCGGAACAGGTGTCCGAACAGATGCGAGGTCGAATCGACGCCCTCGATGTAGACCAGCTGGAGATCGGGCCGCTCCCGCCGCCACAGCTCGAGGCCGATGTCGCGGTAGGTGTGCGCCGCGGCCAGCGCCCACTTGAAGTGGGAGAGGTCGTCGGAGAAGTCGAACGGCGCCGCGAAGTCCTCCGCGCTGACGTCGACGAAGCGCGTCACCTCGTCGTGGCGCAGATCCCCGGGCCGCCGCACCAGCGGCGCGATCTCTCGCTGCAGCTCCGGCGGATGGGTGTTGGTCTGCGCCGCCGCCGGCCCGCCGGTGGCGCTCTCCTCGAACAGGAAGTGATAGGCGGTGTGGTCGCTCACCAGCACGCCGTCGACCTTCTCCGGCGGCCAGGTCGCCCACCAGCCCACGACGGAGACCCGGCGCTCCCGCTCCGACGCGATGTTCCAGAGCGCCTTCACGCGACGCATGTCGGAGGTGGCGGGGACCTCGTCGCCGGTGGTCTGATCGATCGCCACGAAGTGCCCGATTCCGTGCTCCTCGGGCGGCTTCCCGGTCGCGATCGTGGTCCAGATCACCGGGCTCAGGAGCGGACGCTGGCTGCGCAGCCGCCCGTAGCCGCCCTCGCTGCGCATGCGGGCGAAGTGGGGGAGGCGCCCCTCGGAGATGAGGAGATCGACCACCCGCGGGTCGAGGCCGTCGAGCCCCAGGACCAGGACGCGGTGCCGGGTCTCGCCGCCGCAGGCGAGCAGGGCGACGGCGAGCGCTGCCGCGGCGAGCCCGGGCAGGGCGCCGGCGTGGCGGCGGTGGGGGTCGGTGGCGCGGGGCATCCGAGGAACGCTAAGTCGTGCCCCCGATGTCGTCAAGCGGCGGGCCCGCGTCGACAGCTTCACCGCCTGGAGGTGGTCGGTTCCGGCGCGACACCGGCGCGGGCGGCGGGAGATCACTGCCCAGGTCGACCGCCGCTCGGGGTTCGGTGGGCCGCACGGCCGCTCGCGATCTCCTGGGCGCGGAGCAGGTGCCCGCGGGCGGCGAGAGGCTCGCCGTGCGCCTCGAGCGCCGCCGCGAGACGACGATGGCGCTCCGGCGTCGAGGCGACCGCCGAGGCCGGCGCTGCCGAAGCCGCCGCCGCCGCCGCGTCGATCGTCTCTGCGATCGCCCGCTCGAGCGGGCGCAGGCGCTCGAGCTCCGAGCGCTGCTCCGCCACGCGATCGGCCGCCCGCACCCGGTGGTCGCTCGGGAGGTGACGCGGGTTGATCGCCGCCGCGCGCTCGAACGCGGCGAGCGCGCGATCGTGGAGGCCGTTGCGCCGGTAGATGAGCCCCAGGTTGTAGTGCAGGACGTCGTTGTCCGACGCCACCGCCGAGGCGAGCTCGAGCTCGGCCGCGGCGCGCGGCCAGTCGCGCGTCTCCTCAGTGATGCCGAGCATGTAGTGGAAATCGCCGATCAGGTTGCGGGTGAGGTGGTCCTTGGGCACCCGGGGATCGTGCTCGCCGTCGAGCTCGCTCTCGAGCGGGGCCGGCGCGGGAAGAGCGCCTCCGGCACGGACCGCCCGGAAGACGAGACCCACCGGCACCACCTCGAGCGACGGCAGGGTCCAGTTGGGGTGGTGGGTCAGGTACAGCGGGTCGGTGTCGGGATCGAAGCGGAGCGGCGGCGGGCCGGGTCCTCCGACCCCCTGGAGGATGAGGTCCACGTCGGGCCGCAGGCCCTCGACCAGCTGCAGGTAGAGCAGCACGAACAGGATGTTGTCGTCGCTCGCGATCAGGTGGGCGCCGGGCGGCAGCGAGGCGAGCAGCGTGCGGCTGAAGTCCTCGGCGATGCGGTAGCGGCTGCGGTCGAACCGCGGGTAGCCGAACACCAGCAGCACGGCCGGCAGCAGGAGGGGTGCCCAGCGCAGGCGCCGAGGCAGGCGCTCCCACAGCGCCTGGCAGCCCAGCCCGGCGAGGAGCGCCGCCATCACGTAGGACGGGATGTAGTAGCGGTGCCACACGAAGAGATCGCTGCGTGAGCCGTGCACCGCCATCGTCCCGAGGTTGGCCGCCATCACCAGGCCCAGAAGCCCGATCGGCCAGCGGCGCCGTCGAGCGTGGAGCGCGCCGGCGACGGCCAGGAGCGCTCCCACCCAGAGCAGCTCTCGACCGAGACCCGAGAGGTAGTCGGCGCCGATGGGAAGGAGGTCCGCCGGGCTCTCCAGCCAGGCCCGCCGCCAGAACCCGCGGCGAAGCACGACGTCCAGGAAGCCGCTCAAGGTCTCGGGATTGCCCCAGTCGAGCGCCGGATCGGCCCGCGAGCGCAGCGGCAGATAGAGGTAGGGCAGGAGGCCGGCCAGCGTCGCGCCCGCGGCGGCGGCGAGGAGATGGGGACGCCTCAGGAGGCTGCGATCCGTAGCCATCGCCCACACCGCGAACGCGATCCCGAAGAAGGCCATGAAGGTGTGGTTGGTGGCGCCGAGCGCGGCGAGGAAACAGGTCAGGACGAGGTGCGACGGCCGGCGCCGGCGATGCCATTCGACCGCAGCCGCCGTCGCCGCGACCAGGAAGAGAGCGTTGAGGCTGTAGACCCGCTGGACGTTCGCCTCCCCCCAGAAGCTGGGCGAGAGCCCCAGCGAGAGCGCGGCGAAGAACGCCGGAGCGGCGTCGAGCTCGAGCCGGCGGCCGAGGAGGTAGAGGCCGCCGCCGGCGGCGGCGGCGCAGGCCGCCGCGAACAGGCTCATCCGGAACGCGATCGAGCCCACCGGGACGGCGAGCGTCCACAGCTTGCCGAGCAGGACGTAGAGCGGATAGCCGGTGGGGTGCGGAATGCCCAGGGTGTGGACCGCCGCCACCAGCTCGCCGCTGTCGCCGACGTAGATGGTGCGGCTCGCGCCGAGGCTGTAGAGCAGGAAGAGAACGACCGCGAGGAGAGCGCCCTCGATCCAGGCACGCGCCGGAGGTCGAGTCATCGACGGCAACGCGCCGAGTGTAGGCTACCTAGAGGAATGGGCCGGCTCCACCTGCTCCTGCTTCGTCACGCCGATGCCGAGAGCGCCGCCGCGCCGGGCCGGGATCGCGATCGGAGGCTGACCGGGCGCGGCCGGCGCGACGCCGAGCTGATGGGGAGCTTCCTCACCGCGGCGGACCGGGTTCCCGACGCGGTCCTGACCTCGCCGGCGGCGCGCGCCCGGGAGACCGCCGAGCTCGCGATCGAGGCGGGCGGCTGGCGCTGCCGGCTGCGCGAGATCCCGGCGCTATACGAGAGCTCGGTCGAGCGCGCGCTCGACGTCCTGCGTGCGAACGGGAGCGACCACCCGACGCTGCTCGTGGTCGGCCACGAGCCGACCTTCTCGGATCTCGCGGCGACGCTGTGCGGCGGAGGCGCGTTGCGCCTGCCCAAGGCGGCGGTGGCGCACCTCGTGTTCGATCTGGAGGACTGGTCGCGGCTCGAGCCCGGAGCCGGCGTGCTGCGCGCGCTGGTGACGCCGGCGCATGCCGCCGCCCTCGCCGCGAGCAGGGGCAGCGAGTAGCCGGAGCCGGCATCGGAGCGCCTTCAATCGGCCACGCGCCAGGGGTTCTGGCGCACCAGGAGCTCGTGCTGGGAGTCGATCCGCGGCTCCCCGGGCCCGGGCTCGACCTCGACGTACGTCCCGTCCGCCTGGAGCCGGCGGCTCTTCACGTTGTCCGAGAGGTGCAGGAACAGCACCTGATCGCGGATCGCCGCCAGGAGATCGGGGCTCTCGATCGGGAACAGAGCCTCGACGCGTCCGTCGAGGTTGCGCGGCATGAGGTCCGCGCTGCCGGCGTAGAGCTCCGGGCGCCCGCCGTTCGCGAAGTACAGGATGCGAGCGTGCTCGAGGAAGCGGCCGACCACCGAGGTGACGGTGATGCGCTCGCTCAACCCGGGGACCTCCGGCCGCAGGCAGCAGATGCCGCGCACCTGGAGATCGACGCGCACGCCCGCCTGCGCCGCGCGGTACAGACTCTGGATGCACGCCTTGTCGACCAGCGAGTTGACCTTGAAGGCGAGGTGGCCGCCGCCGCTCGAGCGGTGCGCCTCGATCTCGCGGTCGATGCGGCGCAGGATCTCCTCGCGCATGTTCACCGGCGCCACCAGGAGCTTTCTGTACTGGCGCTTGCGCGAGTAGCCGGTGAGCGCGTTGAAGAGATCCGAGACGTCCTCGGCGAGATCCGGATCGCAGGTGAAGAAGCCGAGATCGCCGTAGGCCCGCGCCGTGACCCCGTTGTAGTTGCCGGTGGCAAGATGTACGTAGCGGCGCACGCCGTCGCGCTCGCGGCGCACCACCAGGCACATCTTGGCGTGGGTCTTGAGGCCGAGCAGCCCGTAGACCACGTGGACGCCGGCCTCTTCCAGGGCCCGCGCCCACTCGATGTTGCTCTCCTCGTCGAAGCGCGCCTTGAGCTCGACCAGCGCCGACACCTGCTTGCCGTTCTCCCGCGCCGCCATCAGCGCCTCGACGATCGGTGAGTTGGGACCCACGCGATAGAGCGTCTGCTTGATGGCGAGCACGTCGGGGTCGGAGGCCGCCTGGCGGAGGAAGCTCACCACCGGAGCGAAGCTGTCGTAGGGGTGGTAGAGCACCACGTCGCGCCGGTGCAACGTCTCGAGCAGCGCGCGGCTCTCGCTCAACGGCGGCGGCAGCGCCGGCAGGAACGTCGGGTACCGCAGCTCCGGCCGTTCCAACCGGCGCAGGTCGCCGAGATCGGTGAAACCGATCGGGCCCGTGGTGGTGTACACCTGGTGCGCCTCGAGCTCCAGGTTCTCGACCAGGATCTCGCGGATGCGGCCCGGCATGGCGCCGTCGATCTCGAGCCGGATCGCGGATCCGAAGTGGCGCCGTCCGACCACCTCCGCCATCGCGGTGAGGAGGTCGGCGGCCTCGTCCTCCTCGATCTCCAGGTCGGCGTTGCGCGTCACGCGGAAGGGGAACGAGTCGACGATCTCGACCCCGGGGAAGAGTCGGTCGAGGTTGGCGGCGATCACCTCCTCGATCCAGACCAGGGTGGCGCGGTTGGATGCAACCTCCGCGGTCACCGGAGACGGCGTCGAGCTCGGTTCCGACGCCTCCGGTACCAGGAGCAGCCGCGGGAAGTTCGCCGGCACCTTGAGACGCGCGAACTTCTCGCCGGTCTCGGGATCGGTGACCACCACCGCCAGGTTCATGCTCCGGCTCGAGATGTGAGGGAACGGATGGCCGGGATCGAAGGCGAGCGGAGTGAGCACCGGGAAGATCTCGTTCTCGAAGCGCAGCCGGAGCGCCGCCTGCTGCGCCGAGCTCAGCTCGCCGTAGCTCGCCACCCGCACGCCCGCCCGGGTGAGAGCGGGTTGGAGATCGTCGCTCCAGCACGCGTCGGCGCGCTCGAGCAGCGGGAGGAGCTGCTCGCGGATGGCCTGGAGCTGTTCCGCCGGCGTCATCCCGTCGGGCGGAGGCTCGATCACGCCGGCCTTGCGCTGCTGCAGCAGGCCCGAGACCCGGACCATGAAGAACTCGTCGAGGTTGCCGAAGAAGATGGTGAGGAAGCTCACCCGCTCGAGCAACGGGTTCTCGGGATCGAGCGCTTCCTCGAGCACGCGCTCGTTGAACCGCAGCCAGGAGAGCTCGCGGTTGAGGTAGAGCCCGGGGCGATCGAGGTCCTGCTCTGGCGGTAGAGCGGCGGGGAGCTCGGCCACACCTTCGATCCGAGGCATCGAACGACACTAGCAGAGGCGGCGGGCGCAGCGTGGGGCGAGACTGACCTTCGCCACCCGCTGCTAGACGACCGTCAGGTCGAAGCCGGCGGATTCGAGGTACCGGCGCTCGAGGTCGAGGTCCGCCGCCGTCAGCGGATGCTGGTCGAGCCACCCCGCCGGGAAGCGCAGCGCGAGCGAGCGCTTGCCCTCCTCGAGCGCCAGCCGAGGCGGTGAGGGAGCGGCGCCACGGCTGCGATGGAGCGCCACCGCGATCCGCAGCAGGACGGCCAGGCGCAGCCACGACCGCGGTCTGCCCTCGAACAGCTCGACCGGCAGTTTGCGCCGATGCGCCCGGACCAGGGTCGCGATCAGCGCCTGCTCGGAGAGGGCGAAGCCGGGCAGGTCGGCGTTCTCGATCACGTACGCGCCGTGGCGGTGGTAGTGGCTGTGCGCGATGTCGAGGCCGATCTCGTGGACCAGCGCCGCCCAGGAGAGGGCGCGCACCGAGTCTTCGTCTTCGAGCTTCCAGGCGCCGGCGACCTGATCGAGCAGATGGCGGGCGGTCGCCTCGACCCGCTCCGCGTGCTCCCGGTCGACGTGGTAGCGGTCCATCACGGCCTGGACGGTGCGGCTGCGGGTGTCCTCGTCGTGGATCCGGCCGAGCAGGTCGTAGAGCACCCCCTCGCGCAGCGCGCCCTCGGAGACCGCGAGTCGCTCGATCCCGAACGCCTCGAAGGCGGCGGCGAGGATGGCGAGACCCCCCGCGAACACCGGCGCGCGCTCCGGGCCCATGCCGATCGCCTCGAGGCTCCGCACGTCGCCGGCGTCGAGCAGGCGCGCGCGCAGCTGGTCGAGCGCCGGCGCGGTGATGTCGCCCTCGGTCCACCCGGCGTAAGACAGCACCTTCGCGACCGAGCGCACCGTGCCGGACGAGCCGGCCGCGCGCTCCCAGCCCAGGCGGCCGAAGCGGGTGAGGATCGGCTCGAGCTCCTGGCGGACCGCGAGCGTCGCCTTGCGCCAGCCGTCCTTCGTCACCCTGCCGCCGGGAAAGTGCGCCGCGCTCAGCCCGACGCATCCGATGTAGAGGCTCTCCATCAGAAGCGGGCGCGAGCGCTCGCCGAGGATGACCTCGGTCGAGCCGCCGCCGATGTCGAGGACCAGGCGGCGACCCTCCTCGTCGCCGAGCGTCCGCGCGACGCCGAGGTAGGTCAGCCGGGCCTCCTCGATGCCGGAGATGACCTCGATCGAGTGGCCGAGGGCCTGCTCGGCTTCGGCGAGGAACCGCTCGCGATCGCGCGCGCGCCGCAGGGTGTTGGTGCCGACCGCGCGAACGTTCGCCGGCGGCAGGCGGCGCAGCCGCTGGCCGAAGCGACGGAGGCAGTCGAGCGCACGGTGGCGCGCGTCGGGAGCGAGGCCGCCGCGCGGGCCCAGCCCCGCCGCCAGGGAGACCATCTCGCGATCGCGATCGACCGTCGCCACCTCGCCGCCGACCAGGCGCGCCACCAGCAGATGGAAGCTGTTCGAGCCCAGGTCGACGGCGGCGATGGGGCCGGTCGGCGAGGCCGGATGGCGGGCGGCCGTCCTTGGTTTCACCGGCGGTCCTCTGCTACGGTGAGCCTTCGGCCTCGCCGCGAGGCCGCTCGGACACATCGAGCTTGGGCGCTCCGGGCCACGGGGGTCGGGGACACGGACCTGGGATGGTCGACGTCGAACGCAGGCGCAGCGAGACTATACCGGCGCGCAGCCGCCTGGACCGGCGACGTGAGGGGAAGATGGTGGCGCGCGCTCGAAAGTCCGCAACGCCGTCGCCGGTCGCGCGCGACCGCGGTCGCACGCCAGGGCGCGCCGCGCCGCGTCGTCGCTACACGCCGCCCGCCCTCGACCCAGGCTCCCGCGCCGACACCTCGACGCGGCTCCTTCTGCACTCGCTGCTGGAGGCGCTGCGGTCGCAAGAGGAAGGAGTGGGCCGACACGATCCCGAGGCCCTCCACGATTTCCGCGTGGCGCTGCGCCGCGCGCGATGCCTGCTCGGCCAGGTCCGCGGCGTGCTCCCCAGGGGCGACCTCGATCGCCTGCGCGCAGACCTGAATTGGCTCGGCAAGGTCACCGGCCCCGCCCGCGACTGCGACGTTCTCCTGGAGCGGCTGGAATCGTCGCGCCGCGCCCTGGCGCCAGACGAGAGGACGGCGCTCGCCCCCGTCACGGCCCTGGTGCGACGTGAGCGCCACGGCGTACGGCGTGAGCTCCAGGGGGCACTGGGCTCGACGCGCTATCGCCGCCTGCTCGACGAGTGGGAGCGCGTCGCCTCGGAGCCGGGAGATGGCTCAACATCGGGAGAAGACCTCACCACGGCGGGCTCGACGGCGGACGCCGTGGACGGCGCCCGGCCGACCGCCGCGATTGCGGCGGAGGCGATCGAACGGGCGTGGCGGCGGCTGGTGCGGCGCGGGCGCGCGGTCTCCGAGTCGAGCCCGGCCGAGGCGTACCATCGCGTCCGCATCGACGGCAAGAAGCTGCGCTATCTGCTCGAGCTCCACCAGTCGGCATACCCGGGCGTCGATCTCGGAGCGACGCTCTCCGCCTCGAGGCGGCTCCAGGACTGTCTCGGCAAGCTCAACGACGCGACCGTGCACGAGCAGGCGCTGAGGCACCTCGGCCATTCGCTGGCCTCGAGTGGCGCCGCCGCCGACACCCTCCTTCTCACCGGGCGCCTGATGGAGCGCACCCGGGTCGCCGCCACCGAGGCGCGCTCGAGATTCGCCGATCGGTTCGCGCCGCTCACCGCCAAGGACAACCGTCGCCGGATCCGCGCGCTACAAGTGAGGTGACAGGACACGCCGGCGCAGCGCGAACAGGACGAGCCCTACCGCGAGCGCGATGCCGGCCGCGATCAGGTTGCGCGCTCCGGCGCTCGCCG
>DATKDQ010000139.1:0-8429 GCA_035544635.1 Thermoanaerobaculia bacterium | reverse complement strand
CTCGTAGCGGATCGCGTCCTGCTGCTCGCGCTGCAGCCGCTTCATCTCGTCGTTCAAGGGCCCCATCGACATGCCCTCGCCGAACACCTCGAGGGTCACGCCCTGGCGGATGTCGCTCTGCGACCGGCCGTCGTGAATCAGTGTCGACACCGCCCAGCTCAGCATGTTGACGAAGCCGGGCGCCACCGCGAGCCCGCGCACGTCCAACTCGGTAAAGCCCTCGGCGCGTCCGAGATCTCCGATCGCGGCGATCCGATCGCCCGAGATCGCGACGTCGCCGACCGAGCCGGGCGCGCCGCTGCCGTCGTAGATCGTGCCGCCGCGCAGGATGAGGTCGTAGCGGGCCGTCGCCTCGCAGCCCGAAAGCGTCAGCAGCGCCAGGACGAGCGGCGCCAGGATGCCGCCTCTCACGAACTGTCTTCGATTCATGGTGGTGACAGGATACTCAATTCGATCGCCGGCGCGCCGGTCGACGGCGAGGGCCGGGAGGTCGGGCGATAGTCGGACGGCGCGCGCCGCCGAGCTCCCAGCTCCACCCCATCTCGCGGCCGCCTCCGTCGATCCTGCAATGCAGCGTGCGACCCTCGCGCCAGTAGCGGATGCGCGCCGGGAAGGACTCGCTCGATCGCTCGAAGACCGCCTCGCTCTCGCCTTGGATGGTGAGCGCGAATGCGATCGCTGGCCGGCCTTCCTGGCTGGTGTGAAAGACCAGCGTGCCGTCCTCGTCCTGGATCCGCATGTGCTCCCAGGTGACCTTGCCGTCGGTGTGAACGTTGCGGTCCATCCCCAGCATGCAGCCGCCGCGCGGCTCGAGCCAGACCTCTTCCTGGACCGACCCCGCGGTATCGCGGCGCCAGTGGCCGGCCATCCAACCGAGCGATTCGACGCGTGCGCTCATCGTCCTCGATAGGATCGAAGCCCCGGACGCGGACGCGATCGAGGCGGCTTCGACGGGCTGAGCCCGGCTCGACTATACGCACATGGACCGGAGCGAAAGAGGAGCACCATGACCGAAGGGGTCGATCTCGGCCGCGTCGACGTCTATCTGCGCGAGCTGCAGGATCGGCTGTGCGCGGCGCTCGAGGCGGAGGACGGCCGCGGCCGCTTCCGGGAGGATCTCTGGGAACGGGCGGGCGGCGGGGGGGGCCGGTCCCGCGTGCTGCGCGACGGCGGGCTGTTCGAGCAGGCCGGGGTCAACTACTCGCACGTCTGGGGCGACACGCTGCCGGCCGCCGCGACGCTCCAGCGACCGCTGCTCCAGGGCCGCTCGTTTCGCGCCGCCGGCGTATCGCTGGTGCTCCATCCGCTCAATCCCTACGTGCCGATCGTGCACGCGAACGTCCGCTTTCTGGTCGCCGAGCGGCCCGGCGCCGAGTCGGTATGGTGGTTCGGCGGGGGCATGGACCTGACGCCCTGCTACGGCTTCGTCGAGGACGCCGTCGACTGGCACCGCGGCGCCCGCGCGGCGTGCGCCGATTTCGGGCCCGACGTCTACGCGCGCTTCAAGAAGTGGTGCGACGAGTACTTCTTCCTGCCGCACCGCGGCGAGACACGCGGCGTGGGCGGCCTCTTCTACGACGATCTCAACGAGTGGGGGTTCGAGCGCTCGTTCGCCTTCACCCGCAGCGTCGGCGACCACGTCCTGCCCGGCTACCTGCCGATCGTGGCTCGGCGACGCGAGACGCCGTGGGGCGAGCGGGAGCGTGCGTTCCAGCTCTATCGTCGCGGTCGCTACGTGGAGTTCAACCTGCTCCACGACCGCGGCACGCGCTTCGGGCTGCAATCCGGGGGGCGAACCGAGTCGATCCTGATGTCGCTGCCGCCGCTAGCACGCTGGGAACACGATTGGCGGCCCGAGCCCGGATCGGCGGAGGAACGGACGATGCGCGAGTTCCTGAGGCCACGGGAGTGGTGACACCAACGTACTACGGCGACGATCTCACCTATGTCCACGACGTCGGGCACGGCGATCTGGCGCGGGCCGCTGCGCAGACGCTGGTCGAGCTCCTGCGCCGCTCGGGCAGGGCACGGGGCAGGGTGGTCGATCTCGGCTGCGGCAGCGGCATCCTGGCCCGCGGGGCCCTCGATGCCGGCTATGAAGTCACCGGGGTCGACATCTCGGAGGCGATGATCGCGGCGGCTCGGGAGCGCGCTCCCGAAGCGGACCTGCGGGTGGGCTCGTATCTCGACGCCGAGATCCCCAGTTGCGTCGCGGTGACCGCGATCGGCGAGTGCTTCTCCTATCTCTTCGATCAACGGCTGGCCGGCGCCGGGCTCGATCGCCTGCTCGAGCGCATCCATCGCGCCCTCGAGCCGCGCGGTCTCCTCCTCTTCGACGTCGCGGCGCCGGGCCGGGTGCGCGGCAAGAGCCCGCAGCGGAGCTGGCAGGAGGGCGCGGACTGGGCGGTGCTGGTGGAGGTCGACGAGGACGTCGCCACCCGGCGTCTCACCCGTGCGATCACGACGTTCCGTGCGAGCGGCGGCACCTGGCGGCGCGACCACGAGGTTCACGCGCTGAGGCTCTACGACCGGCGCGAGCTCGAGCCGCGCGTGCGCGGCGTGGGCTTCACCGTACGGCCGCTCGCGCGCTACGGAGCCCTGCGCTTCGGCCCCGGACACATCGGGTTCTGCGCCCGCAAGGCATGATCCGGGGCCGGGTTCACTACGCCCTCGTCTCCTGCAGCCGCGGATCGATGACGTCGCGCAGCGCGTCGCCCACCAGGTTGAACGACAGGACGGCGAGGAAGATCGCGACGCAGGGCGGCGGGATCATGTGCGGTGCTGTGAACAGGTTCTCGTAGCCGGCGCGCAGGATGGTCCCCCAGGAGGAGTCGGGCGGCTGCACCCCGAAGCCGAGCCACGACAGCCCGGCCTCGATCAGGATCGAGACCGCAATGCCGAAGGTCACGCTCACCATCACCGGAGCCATCGCGTTGGGCAGCAGGTGCCGCAGGATGATGCGCGCCGGCGAGAAGCCCAGCGCCTTGGCCGCCGCGGCGTAGTCGCTCTCCCGGATGCGCAGGATCTCGCCGCGCGCGTAGCGCGCAACTCCGGTCCAGCGGGTCAGCCCGATCACGATCATCACGTTCTCGATACGCGGCGGGAGCCAGGCCAGGACGGCGAGGATGAGGAAGAACGTGGGGAAGCACATCACCACCTCGATGAAGCGCGAGATCACGATGTCGATCGTCTTTCCGGCGTAGCCCGCGATCGAACCGAGCACGAGGCCGATCACGGCGGCGATCCCCATCGAGAGAAAGCCGACGCGCATCGAAACGCCGGCGCCGTGGATCATGCGCGACAGCACGTCGCGCCCCGACTGGTCGGTGCCCAGCCAGTGCGTCGCCGACGGACCCAGGAGCGGCGCCGACACGATCTCGCGCGGCCCGAACGGGACCGGCGTCCACAGCGCCCAGTCGCCACGCGACGCGTCGAACTCCGACTTGAAGTCGAAGGTCGCCAGCCGGAAGGGCCGGCGCTTCTGGATCACGCGTTCGGTGAAGGGGACGTTGTGGAGGGTGTCGATCACCGCCGGGACGTAGAGCGAGCCGTCGTAGCGGCAGAGGATCGGCTGGTCGTTGGCGAGAAGCGGCGCCAGGAGCGCCACCAGCAGCAGGGAGACGACGATGACCAGTCCCGCCATGCCGAGACGGTACGCGCGGAAGCGCCGCCAGGTCAGGCGCCAGCGGCTCTCGCGCCGCGGCCGCCGCGCCGCCGGCTCAGCGCTCATAGGACACTCGCGGATCGACCCAGCCGTAGGCCATGTCGGCGACGAAGGTGGTGACCAGGACGAGCACGGCGGTGATGAAGTTGAGCGCCATGATGGTGGGGTAGTCGCGCCCCAGCACCGACTCGAAGTACAGGCGCCCGAGCCCCGGCCAGTTGAACATGTACTCGAGGATGACGCTGCCCGAGAGCACGAACGGGAAGGTCAGCCCGATGAGCGAGATCAGAGGGATCAGGCTGTTGCGGAAGGCGTGGCGCAGGATCACCGTGCGCTCCGGCAGGCCCTTGGCGCGCGCCGTGCGCACGTAGTCCTGGCGGATCACCTCGAGCAGGTTCTGCCGCACGAAGCGCGCGTAGTAGGCGAGATTCCCGAACGTGAAGCAGAACGTGATCATCACGTAGTGCTTCGCCAGGTCCCACATCTGGCCCCAGGTCGAGAGCTCGGCGTAGTGGTCGGAGCGCATGCCGCGGAAGGGCAGCAAGTCGAGCCTCACTCCCAGGTACAGGATGAGGATCATCCCCATCACGTAGCTCGGGACCGAGTACAGCATGTAGAGGAGCGTCGAGGAGACCTTGTCGAACGGGCCACCCTGGCGCACCGCGGCGAGGATGCCGAGCGGGAGCGCCACCACGAGTGTCGCGGCGAGGGAGAGCAGCGCGACCGAGAGCGTGGGCCAGAGCGCCTCGCCGATCTTGCGGCTGACGCGACGCCCATCGTGGAACGAGCTGCCGAGGTCGCCGCGCACCAGCCGCGACATCCACATTCCGTATTGGACGTGGACCGGCCGGTCGAGGCCGTAGAGCTGCCGGAGCTGCTCGTAGACCCGCTGCGAGACGGCGGCGTCGGCGATCTGGGCGGTCTGGAGCTGGGCCGGGTCCCCGGGGGCGAGCTGGATGACGCCGAACGAGACCAGCGTGATGCCGAACAGGGTCACGAGCCCGCTCACGACCCGGTGTACGACGTAGAGAGGCATGCCTCCAACGCCTCCGGGGAGGCCTCCCGGCGGCGATTCGGCCTCGTATAATATCCGCCTCTCCGCTCACCGGCGGCCTCGACGCGCGCCGTGACCGCCGTCGTCTCGGGGAGCCGCCCATCTATCTCCAGTCGCAGAGCCTGGACCTCGTCATGTCGTCGCCGACGGAGCCGCTAGAAGCCTTGACCCGTAGGAATTACAGATGGATCAAGTTCGCTCGCCGGGTCAAGGCTTCCGAGCCGCGCGGCGCAGCCGCGCTTGGCGCCGCCCGCCACGCGCGCCGGCGGGAGACGCGCCTGCTCCTCGAGCTCGCGTTCCCGGTGGTCTGCACCCAGCTCGGGATCATGCTCATGGGCACGGTCGACGTGATGATGCTCGGCCGGTTGAGCGAGGAGGGCCTCGCCGCCGGCGCGCTGGGGAACGCGGTCGGCTTCGGGCTCCTGGTCTTCCCGATGGGCCTGCTCCTGGGGCTCGACCCGCTGATCGCGCAGGCTCACGGCGCCGGCGAGGGCGGCCGCATCGCCGGGCACCTCTGGCGCGGCGCCCTTCTCGCCATCGTGATGTCGATCCCGGTCTCGATCGCCATGCTCGACGCCGGGTGGCTGCTGCGCGTCCTCGGCCAGGAGGAGCCGCTGCGGTCGCAGGCGGCGGCGTATCTGCGCGCGCTCATCCCGGGCAATGCCGCATTCCTCCTGTTCGGCGTGGTGCGCCAGGTGCTGCAGGGCATGAACATCGTGCGGCCGGCCTTCTTCGCGATCGTGCTCGCCAACGTCGGCAACGCGGTCGCCAACTGGGCGTTCATCTTCGGTCACCTCGGCATCCCCGCGCTGGGAGTCGAGGGGGCGGGCTACGCGACCTCGACCGCGCGCTGGATGATGCTCGTGTTCCTGGTGCTGGTCTCGGCTCGCGTGCTGCGCCCGTATCGGCGCTCGCCGGGACGCGAGGCGCTGCGTCCCGCGGCGTTCCGGCGCCTGTTCACGCTCGGCATTCCGGTGGGGTTCCAGATCTCGCTCGAGATGTGGGTGTTCGGGACGGTCGCCGTGATCATGGGATCGATCGGCGCCACGCAGCTCGCGGGGCACCAGATCGCGCTCAACCTGGCGGCGCTCTCCTTCATGGTGCCGTTGGGTCTCGCCGCCGCCGCCGCGGTCCGGGTGGGCAACGCGATCGGCCGCGGAGATCAGGAAGGCGCGCTGCGAGCCGCCAACGTCAGCCTGGCGATCGGAGCATCGGTCATGGCCTGCTTCGGCCTCCTGTTTGCCACATTCCCGCACCAGTTGGCGCGGCTCTTCACGCCGGAGCGGGGCGCGATCGAGGTGGCGGCGATGCTCCTTCCGATCGCCGCCGCGTTCCAGATCGCCGACGGGACGCAGGTGGTCGGCGCCGGCATCCTCCGCGGCACCGCGGACACCCGCTTCCCCGCGATCATCGCGTTCCTCGGGTACTGGGTGATCGGGCTCCCCGCCGGCCTCGTCCTCGCGTTCCCGATGGGGATGGGGCCGCGTGGGCTGTGGTGGGGCCTGACCCTCGGGCTCGCCAGCGTGGCGGTGATGTTCGTCACGCGGATCCGCGTGCGCTTCCGCGCTCACATCGGCCGCGCCGAGGAGCATCCGGCCGAAGCGGACGGCCCTTGAAGCTCTCGCCCCGTTCGGCCGCCCCTCTACCTGGCGATGCCGATCCGGCTCCGGGCGCGGGGTGCGGGATCGAAGCGTGGCCGCTGGCGCCGGATCGGACGGTGGGGGGTAAGATCGGGGATGTCGGAGAGGGAGCGAAGAGAAGCCATGTCAGAGAGAGTGGTGCTCGCCTACAGCGGTGGCCTCGATACCTCCTGCATCCTCAAGTACCTGCAGCAGAAGGGTTACGAGGTGGTGGCCTTCATCGCCAACCTGGGCCAGGAGGACGATTTCTCCGTGCTCGAGCGCCGCGCCCGCGACCAGGGTGCGGTCGCCGTGCACGTCGAGGACCTGCGCCGGACCTTCGTCACCGAGTTCGTGTTGCCGTCGATCGCCGGGAACGCTCTCTACGAGAACCGCTATCTCCTGGGAACCTCGCTCGCGCGCCCGCTCATCGCGCGCGGCCAGGTCGAGGTCGCGCTCGCCGAGGGCGCCGGATGGATCTCGCACGGCGCGACCGGAAAGGGCAACGATCAGGTTCGCTTCGAGCTCGCCTACGCGGCGCTCGCTCCCCAGTTGCGGGTGTTCGCGCCCTGGAAGGACCCGGAGTTTCTCGGACGCTTCAGGGGACGGTCCGACCTCCTGCGCTACGCCGAGGAGCACGGCCTGAAGCTCGACGTCAGCGTCGAGAAGCCGTGGTCGACCGACGAGAACCTGATGCACAAGAGCTACGAGGCGGGCCTGCTCGAGGATCCGATGTGGGCGCCGCCTGACGAGATGTTCGACCGCACGCGCTCCCCGATGGAGGCGCCCGACCAGCCCGTCGACCTCGTCCTCCACTTCGAGTCCGCGCGGCCGACCGCGCTCGTTCTGCCCGCAGAGGACCGGACCATCACCGACCCGCTCGAGCTCTTCGTCGAGCTCGACCGGCTCGGGGGCGAGCACGGGATTGGCCGGGTCGACATGGTGGAGAACCGGTTCGTGGGCATCAAGTCACGCGGTGTCTACGAGACGCCGGGCGGCACCATCTTGTTCTGTGCCCTGCGCGACCTCGAAGGCGTGGCGATGGACCGCGAGGTGCTGCGTGTGCGCGACCTGCTGGCGAAGTGTTTCGGGCAGCTCATCTACAGCGGCTTCTGGTTCAGCCCGGAGATGGACGTGATCCGCGCCGCCTTCGCGCAAGCCGAGCGCGGGGTCGACGGCCGGGTGGCGCTGCGGCTCTACAAGGGCAACGTGATCCCGCGCGGCCGCGAGTCCTCGCGCTCGCTGTACGACCGCGAGCTGTCCTCGATGGATGTCGAGGGCGGCTATGATCAGACCGATGCTCGCGGCTTCATCCGACTCAACGCTTTACGCCTGCGCGCCTACCGGAGGCTCCAGGGCGCGGCTCGCGGCGAGAGCGGCGTAGCCGCGCAAGCACCGGCCGCTTCCGGCGCGAGGACGGAAGCCGCGGCCGTCGCGGGCGCCGGGAAAGGGAGAGACTGAGCGATGGACGTCAAGCTGCGGGAGCGCGACGGAGTCACGATCGCCGGCCTCGGCGGCAAGCTCGCCGCCGGCGTCGGAGATCGCCAGCTCCATGACCTGCTCGACGAGCTCCTCGCCGAGAACCGCAAGCGCATCCTGCTCGATCTCTCGGGGGTGACCGGCATCGACAGCTCCGGGGTCGGCGAGCTGGTGGCGGGCCTGCGTGTCGCCCGCAAGCTCGGTGCCGAGCTCAAGATCCTGCAGGCACCGGAGCGTGTCCACCACATCCTGTCCCTGACCCAGGTGCTGCCGCTGTTCGAGGTCTACGAGGACGAGAACGAAGCGGTGGCCGCGTTCGGCGCGCCGGAGGCGACGGGAGGAGCGGCATCATGACGATGACCGATACCGATACTACCGACACCGCCACACGGTGGGTCCGGATAGAGCGCTCGGGCGCGGTGGCCCTGCTGACGCTCGATCGGCCACAGGCGCGCAACGCTCTATCGTCCGAGCTCATGACCGAGCTCGAGCAGAGGCTCGGCGACATGGCGGCCGACCGCACGATCAAGGTCGTGGTCCTGGGCGCGGTGGGGACGGCATTCTCGTCCGGCCACGATCTCAAGGAGATGCGCGCCAGCCGCGATCGGGCAGC
>DATKDQ010000138.1:0-4010 GCA_035544635.1 Thermoanaerobaculia bacterium | reverse complement strand
GCGCGTCGAGCCTCGCCAACGATCTCCTGATGCAGATCGAGAAGCTGCGCACCGGCCGGTACGCGTCGCCGGCTTACTTCTCCCTGGATTGACGCCGGACGTCGGCGGGTGGCGGGCGGCCCAGCGCTCGCCGGTCGCTGCTCACCGCCGGCCTGCGCCGGCGCCTCGGGATGGGCGGGGCGCAAGCGCCGTCAGTGGACCACGATCTGGAGCGGGCCGGGCGCTTCCATCCGCTCGAGCTGCTGGATGAAGCTCGAGATCTGGACGCGCAGCTCCGGCCAGTCGCGTCTCGCCACCAGCTCGGAGAGCAGCGCCGACACCTGCCTGCAGCCGCCGAACTGCTGGTACGCGGGGCAGTAGTGGCACTTGTCCAGATCGTGCGCGACCGCTGCCTCCTCCTTGGCCACGGCGCAGAGGTCGCTGATCGCGTTGATCTCGGTCAGGAGAGCCACCGGATCGGCCTCGCCCACCGAGTCGTAGATCGATCGCCAGAGGCGAAGCGTGCTCTGCTTGGCGTCTTCCCAGTTCATGACCTACCTCCAGTCGCGGTCACCGGCGGAAGCCCCTGAGGCGGGGCCGAGCGCGACGGTCTTCATTGTCGCGGCCGCCGGCGGACTGCACAACGCACGACGGTGCGGGGCCTGCCGCCCGCCCATCGAGGTAGGAAAGGCCGTAGACTCCCGCCGATGACGCCTCCCGACCGGAGGAAGGACGAGCGGAGCGAGCGCCGGCTCCGCTTCGGCGGGGGCTGGGACTACGCCCCCGCGCCCGAGTCGACGGAGCCCATCCGCCTGCGCGAGCGCTACGACCTCTTCCTGGACGGCGAGTGGGTCGCCCCGCGCTCGGGGCGATGGTTTCCCAGCGTAAATCCCGCCACCGAGGAGCCGCTGGCCGAGGTGGCCGAGGCCGGCGCCGAAGACGTCGACCGCGCGGTCGCCGCCGCACGCCGGGCATACCAGCGGGTGTGGTCGAAGCTCCCTCCGCGCGAGCGCGGCAAGTACGTCTACCGGATCGCGCGCCTCCTGCAGGAGCGCAGCCGAGAGCTCGCCGTGATCGAGTCGATGGACGGGGGCAAGCCGATCCGGGAGTCTCGCGACGTCGACGTGCCGCTCGCGGCGGCGCACTTCTTCTACCACGCCGGGTGGGCCGACAAGCTCGACTACGCCTTCCCGGGTCGCGAGGCGCGGCCGCTCGGCGTCGCGGGTCAGATCATCCCCTGGAACTTCCCGCTCCTGATGGCGGCCTGGAAGATCGCGCCCGCGCTCGCCACCGGAAACACCGTCGTGCTCAAGCCCGCGGAGACGACGCCGCTCACCGCGCTGGTCTTGGCGGAGATTCTCCGGGAGGCCGAGCTGCCGCCGGGAGTGGTCAACATCGTGACCGGCGCCGGCGAGACCGGTGCGCTCCTCGCGCGCCATCCCGGCCTCGACAAGGTCGCGTTCACCGGCTCGACCGAGGTGGGGAAGACGATCCGCTCGACGCTCGCCGGCACCGGCAGGCGCTACACGCTAGAGCTCGGCGGCAAGGCGGCGAACGTGGTGTTCGAGGACGCCGCGATCGACCAGGCGGTCGAGGGCATCGTCAACGGCATCTTCTTCAACCAGGGGCACGTCTGCTGCGCCGGGTCGCGGCTCTTGGTGCAGGAGTCGATCGCCCCGCTCCTGCTGCGCAAGCTCCAGGACCGCATGGAGACGCTGGTCGTGGGCGATCCGCTCGACAAGAACACCGACGTGGGCGCCATCAACTCGCGCCAGCAGCTCGAGCGCATCGAGCGCTACCTCGAGGTCGGCGTCGAGGAGGGCGCCGAGCTGTGGCAGACGTCGTGCGATCTGCCGGAGCAGGGGTACTGGTGCCGTCCCGCGCTCTTCCTCGGCTGCGCACAGTCGCATCGCGTGGTGCAGGAGGAGATCTTCGGACCGGTGCTCGCGGTGCAGACCTTTCGCACGCCGGAGGAGGCGATCGCGAAGGCGAACAACACCCCGTACGGGCTCTCGGGAGGGGTGTGGACCGACAAGGGGGCGAAGATCTTCCGGGTGACGGGGGCCCTGCGCGCGGGCGTGGTGTGGGCGAACACCTACAACAAGTTCGACCCGGCGGCGCCCTTCGGCGGCTACAAGGAGAGCGGGATGGGCCGCGAGGGCGGCCTTGCGGGCCTGCGCGAGTACGTCGAGCTCGAGGCGAGGTGACCAGGATGGCGGAGCGAACGCTCACCGACCAGCGGCCCGGAGTGGAGATCGAGAGCGACGCGGCGGCGGAACCGTCGCCACGGCGCTCGAGCGGCGCCGGTCGCTCGCGGCTCGCGGTCAGGAAGACCTACAAGCTCTACGTCGCGGGCGCCTTCCCGCGCTCGGAGTCGGGCCGCTACGACCCGGCGCTCGCGCCCGGCGGCGAGGTCCTCGCGAACGTGTGCCGCGCCTCGCGCAAGGACGTTCGCGACGCGGTGGTGGCGGCGCGTGCGGCGCAGCCGGGCTGGGCGGCGCGCACCGCGTACAACCGCGGGCAGATCCTCTACCGCATGGCCGAGCTGCTCGAGGGTCGCGCGGCCCAGCTCGAGCAGGAGCTCGAGTCGATGGGCTCCGCGGCGCCGGAGGCGTCGGTCGAGGTCGCCGCCGCGGTCGATCGCCTGGTCTACTACGCCGGCTGGTGCGACAAGGTGCAGCAGGTGTTCTCGAGCGTCAACCCGGTCGCCTCGTCGCACTTCGTCTTCTCCATGCTCGAGCCGATGGGTGTGGTGGCGATCCTCGCGCCGGAGGAGAGCCCGCTCCTCGGCCTGGTGTCGGTGGTCGCTCCGGTGATCGCCGGCGGCAATACCTGCGTCGCCCTGGCGTCGTGCTCGAGGCCCCTGGCCGCGGTCACGCTGGCCGAGGTGATGCACGCGTCGGACCTTCCCGGCGGCGTCGTGAACGTGCTCACGGGAAGGCGCGACGAGCTGCGCGAGACGATGGCGAGCCACATGGACGTCGACGCCATCCTGGTTTGCGCCGGCGAGGGCGGTGAGATCGACGACGCCGCCGGCATCGAGCGGCAGGCGGTCCACAACCTCAAGCGTCTGCGGGTCGAGCGGCGGATCGAGTGGCTCGACGCGACCGCGGAGAACCCCTACGCCATCCTGGACTTCCAGGAGACGAAGACCACCTGGCATCCGGTCGGTTTCTAGGGCTCCGGCCAGGGGGCCGCCGGCCATCCGATCGATCTGGCACGCCGATTGCGACGACGATGGCGTCGAAGCGAAGCGGTGCGCCCTCAGGGTGCGGGTTCGCTAATGCCGCGCGACCGATGCAGGGTCGCAAGGAGGAAAGACATGGGAATTCTTACTTGGATCCTCTTGGGTCTCATCGTCGGGTTTCTCGCCAAGCTGATCATGCCGGGCAGGGATCCGGGCGGCGTCATCATCACGATTCTGCTCGGCATCGCCGGCGCTCTTCTGGGCGGCTTCATCGGAACCGCACTCGGCTTCGGGACCGTGGACGGGATCAACATCGGCAGCGTCGCGCTGGCCACGCTGGGCGCGTTCCTGCTCCTGGCGCTCTACCGCTTGTCGCTCCGCCGCACAGCGTGATCTGATCCGGCGGGCCGACCCGCCGCACTCCGGGACGTGAAGGCGGGTCGAGCCCCGCGTCACGTCCCGGTACGCCGTCTTGCGCTCTGCTTCCCCGTCAGCGAATCCGTTCGCGGCTGTGAGACCGACGTCGGGGCGAGCGCGCCGGTCGAACGCACTGTCACTTCGCGGACCGGTACCGCCCGCGCGCTCCCCCGCCCCGCGGTGCTACGATGCGCCGCTCCCTAGCGACTCGATGCACGATCTGCAGTCCGAAGAGTTGAGGGCGCTCCCGGGCGTCGTGCTCGGGCGCAGCGTGGGTCGGGCGGTCGGGTGCCGCCCACGATGACGTCGAACGAACGCGCCACCACCCCGCCCGCGACGGTGATCCTCGCACCGGGCCGCGAACGGTCGGTGCGCCAGGGCCATCCGTGGGTGTTCTCGGGTTCGGTGGCGAGCGAGGAGGCCGAAC
>DATKDQ010000137.1:0-2900 GCA_035544635.1 Thermoanaerobaculia bacterium | reverse complement strand
ACCGAGCTCGGGCGCACTGAAGCTGCGCGCGGCGATCTCGGCGGCCTGCGCCTCGCCGATCTCTCGAGTCAGAGCGGAGACGGCGGGATGCTCGCCACGCTCCAACGGGGCGAGGAAGTCAGCCTCGGATACCAGCGGTCCATCCTGCGCTCCGCCGCTCGAGGCGAGCAGGAAGAGCAGAGAGGCCGCGACCGACGCGGCAGTGAACGCGCGCATGGGCGCTCCTCCGGTTGCGAACGGTAGGGGTCGGGCTCACGCCGAGCCCGGCGACCGGCTACCGGCTCACAGCAGAAGCGCGCAGTGGCGATAGAAGAGCAGGGGCGGTGACCCGGTGGGCGGCGGACGATCGGGGAGAGCCGGACGCCCATCGACGCTCGCAAGCTCGATCGCGGAGGCGACGGCGACGGCCGAGAGCGGCCTCGGGACCGCGGACGGAGCGCTCTCGCGCAGAGCGGCGTGCCGGTGCTCCGCGGTTGCGAGCTGATGGCTGTGTCCGTGCGTCGCCGCGAGCGCGAGCTCGAGCGCGCGGTGCTCGCCGCGGTGAGGGTGATCGCTCACCACGTGCATCAGAGTGGCGAGAGCGATCGCAGGGGGCGCCAGCCAGCAGAGCAGCGAGGCCGTGGCGAGCAACCGACTTGGCCAGCGTCCGCGCATGCGACGCCATTGTGCCAGGGAAGGCGCTCCGGGGCAATTTTCACCCAATGGACGCGATCGAGTCGTGACAGAGTCCCGCAGACGGGCGGCGCCGGTAGTCGTGTTCGAAGATGAGTACGAGAGCACTGCTCGGGATCGCGTTCCTCGGCGGGTTCGGATTGCTCCTCTTTCTGCTGGAGAGGCTCGTCCCACTCCGTAAGGAGACGCGCTCTCTCTTCGGCCGGCTCGTCGTCAATCTGAGCTTCTCGGCGCTGGCTCTGGCCGCAGCCGCTCTGCTGGTGCGGCCCACCGTGGAGGCCACGCTCGGCTTCACCGACCAGTCGTTCGGCGTGGTGCATCTCACGCCCCTGCCGGTGGCGCTGCGCGGCGTGCTCGCCTTTCTCCTGATGGATCTGTCGTTTTACTACTGGCACCTGCTCAACCACCGAGTTGCTCTGCTCTGGCGCTTCCACAACGTCCACCACATCGACCCCGACCTCGACCTGTCGACCGCGCTGCGCTTCCATTTCGGTGAGCTGGCCTTCTCTGCCGGCTTTCGGTTGATCCAGATCCTCCTGATCGGGGTCTCGGTGGAGACCTACGTCTTCTACGAAGCGGCGTTCCAGGCGAACACGCTCTTCCACCACAGCAACGTGCGGTTGCCCATCCGTATCGAGCGCGCTCTGAACCGAGTGCTGGTGACGCCGCGGATGCACGGGATCCACCACTCTCAGGTCGAGCGCGAGGCCAACTCGAACTACGGAGTCGTCTTCCCCTGGTGGGACCGGATCCATCGGACGCTGGGTCTCAACGTCCCGCAGTCGGCGATCAGGATCGGCGTCCCCGCCTACACCAGGGCCCAGGACAACCGCCTCTGGAACGCGATCTGGCTGCCGTTCCGCAAGCAGCGCGACTATTGGCGCCGACCCGATGGTGTGCGGGTCGCCCGCGAGGTCGAACCGCCGGACGCGGAGCGCTATCGACTGGCCGAGTGAAGCTTGCCGCCCCCCGGGCCTGAGGTCATGCACGGCGAGCCTAACCGACGGGGCCCGTTCCACCAAAGTTCCGCCTGCTTTCCCTCGGAGGGGGCTCCGCCTCGCGGTGGCGACGCTGGATCGAGGTGGTCGTCGCAGTGGCGATGCCTACCCTTTCGTATGGCATCGGCACCGGGCACGGGTATACTTCAGCCGTCATGGTCGGCCTGCGCCACCAAGCCTCCCTCCTGGCCGTCCTCTCGCTGCTGTTCACGGCGGGCGCTTCGGTGTCTCTCGCCTGCTGCGCCGGGCTGGCGGTCGGTGCGCACGTGCCGGTCGCTTCGGCCTCGCACTGCGGTGGCGACGCGGGCTACGGCCAGAGCTGCTGCGACCGCGCGGCCGAGGATGCCGCGGCGCGGCACTGCTGTGAAGGCGGTGACGCCTTCGAGCGTCCTACCGTGAGCCAGCAGCCGGCTCTGGCGGCCTCGGCGGCCCTTCCGCTGCCGACTCCGATGGATCTCGCCGGCGGCGAAGCCGCAGGGTCGGACCGAGATCCCGTTCCCAGGACCGAGCCCCTCTACACGCTCCACTCCTCCCTGCTCATCTGAGCACCACCGGTTAGCGAGCGGCTCCGGCGGAGCAGTGCTCCGGCGGAAGTCGGCTCGATCGCGGCCACCTGTCGTGGCCGCGGTTCGGCCGCGGAGGACGGCTGCGATGCCGCCACGCGGCGCTTGCAGGGAGGTGCCATGCGAATCGCGAAACTGCTCGTGCCCCTTCTCTTCGCCGTCTGCGCGGCCTGGCCGGCGCTGGCCGCCCGTGCGCGCGCAGGCGACGAGGACGTGATTCGCGAAGCACGCGCGAAGGAGTCCGTGCCTTCGGCGGTCGAACGCGACGAGCCGGATGTGATCCGGTCCGCGGAGCGGCTCGAACGATCGGTGCTGGTCGCCGCGGTGCTCGAGCGCAATCCCTCGATCGAGGCGGCGCGGCAGGCCTGGCGCGCCGCGGTCGAGCGGCCGGCGCAGGCCGCGGCACTCGACGACCCGATGGTCTCGTACGGGCTCGCGCCGCTCAGCATAGGGTCTGCCGCCGTCCGCTTCGGCCAGGAGCTCGAGGTCGCGCAGCCGCTGCCGTACCGGGGGAAGCGCCGGCTGCGGGGCTCGATCGCCGCCGCGGAGGCGGAGGGGCTTCTCGCTGGCCTCGGCGAGCTGCGGCTGGAGCTCGCTCGGCGCGCGGCCATCCTCCATGCCGACTACGTCCTGGTGCACGAGGCGCTGCGGATCAACGCCGAGCACG
>DATKDQ010000136.1:0-8781 GCA_035544635.1 Thermoanaerobaculia bacterium | reverse complement strand
AGGATGACCGTGACGCCGGCGACGACGCCCGCGACGGCCGACGGCCGATCTGCCCGGCGCGCGATCATGCCGAGGAGAAAGAGACCGAGCAGGCCGCCGGCGAAGATCCCCGACAGCGTCCACCAGGCGTCGAGCAGACTCTCGACACCCATCATGGCGAGCGCGGTCGCGATGCCGATCGCGCCCATGGCGAACGTCGCGCCGCGGAGAAAACGCATCGACTCGCGCTCGTCCGCTCCCGGACGGATGTAGGTCGTGTACACGTCGGTCAGGAGCACGGTCGCCGAGCTGTTGAGGCTGGTGTCGAGGCTCGACATCGCGGCGGCGAGCATGGCCGCCACCAGCAG
Organism: Thermoanaerobaculia bacterium; assembly: GCA_035544635.1. Lineage (GTDB taxonomy): Bacteria > Acidobacteriota > Thermoanaerobaculia > Multivoradales > Multivoraceae > DATAFT01. Next base: position 8,434 of record DATKDQ010000136.1, on the reverse strand, counting down.
CCCAGTCACTCCGGGTGGAAGCTGCGTCGCGATGAAGTGGGGCAGAGCACGATCGCCGACTTTGGGATGCGAGAGGCCGTCGAGCGCCGCGGCCGTGGTTCCGGCCGGCGCGCCGGCGCCGCCGGTCCCTGCTGCGCCGTCCGGGCTCCCGGCGCCCACCGCGGCGACAAGATCCGCCGCGAGCTCGGGCTGGGCCGAGTAGAACACCCACATCGCCGATCCCAGAAAGAAGAAGAGCAGCGACACCGGGAGGTAGAGCGCCGCCGCCAGCCACACCGATCGGCGCGCCTCCGGCGTGGTGCGCGAGGTGTGGTAGCGCTGCACGTAGCTCTGATCGATGCCGAAGTTGTTGAGGTTGATGAAGAGGCCGTAGAGCAGCACCACCCAGAAGGTGGAGGTGGAGAAGTCGGCGGCGAAGCTCCCGAGATCGAGCTTGCCCGCCTGCCCCGCGTCCGCGAGCACACGCTCGACGCCGCCCGGTGTGCCGCCGAGGATCGCCCACAGCACGGCGAGCGCGCCGCCGACCAAGACGAAGCTCTGCACCACGTCGGTCCAGATCACGGCCTCGATGCCGCCGACGAGGGTGTAGAGCGTGACCAGCACGCCGACGGCGAGGATGGTCGCCGCCATCGACCAGCCGGTGAGCGCGGTGGTGACCAGCGCCACACCGAAGAGGACCGATCCCATCCGCGCGAGCTGGGTGAGGAGGTAGCAGGCCAGCCCGTAGGTGCGCGCCCACGGTCCGAAGCGAGCCTCGAGATGGTGGTACGCGGAGATGTGGCCGTGCCGGCGGTAGAAGGGCACGAACCAGCGCGCCGCGATCCAGGCGGCCGGCGGCAGCGACAGGCTGAACACGAACGCGTTCCAGTTCGACGCGAACGCTCGCCCGGGAACACCGAGGAAGGTGTTGGACGACAGGAAGGTGGCGAAGATCGAAAGGCCGACCGCCCAGCCGCCAAGCCGCCCGCCCGCGGCCGTGAACTCGCGCGTGCCGCGGCTGCGCCGCGCGTAGCTCGCGCCGAAGGCGACGACGCCGCCGACGTAGGCGAGGAGCACCGCGAGATCTAGCGGGTCCGTGGTCACTACCACGGCCCCGCTAGCTGATGCTCCCCGCCAAGCGCGGCTGCGCCGCGCGGCTCGGAAGCCTTGACCCGGGAACAAACTTCACTCGTCTGTAACGATTTCTGCGGGTCAAGGCTTCTAGCGGGCGCACGGCGGGAAGCTTGGCTACCGGAGCAAATGGGCTACTCGGGCCACCGCCCGTCGAGGAAGTCCCGCGGCTCGAGCTTCGCGGGATCGACGACCACGTGCTTGATCCGGCTGCGCCGATAGGTGTAGGTCAGGTGAACCAGGCCGTCGCGGGTGCGGATCATCGCCGGGTAGGAGTACTCGCCGGGCTGGCGCTCGAGCAGGAGGGCCGCGCGCCAGGTCGCTCCGTCGTGGGAGACCGCCAGGTTGAGCTCGGACCGGGTGCCGGCCGGGGGCCTCTCGTCGGGCAGCGACGAGGTGTGGTTGTAGACCAGCAGGTGGCGCCCGTCGGGCAGCGTGAGGGCGTCGATGCCGGCCGACGGGTTGGGCAGCTCGGTCGCTTCCGGCTCGCTCCAGGTGCGCCCGCCGTCCTGCGACCAGGTCTCGACGATGCGGTTCTTCCGGCTGCGCGCGAGTGCCTGGATGCGGCCGCCGGGGTGCGAGAGGAATGCCGGCTGGATCGCGGCGAACGCGCGGCCGTCTTTGATGGGCCCGCTCGACTCCCAGGTGCGACCGAGATCGCGGGTGCGCTCGAAGTGGAGGCGCCAGCCGTCGTGCTCGGTGGAGGAGCCGGCGAGAAGCGTACCGTCCTCGAGCTCGATCGGCTTCGCTCGGATCGGTCCCAGGATGCCGTCGGGCAGGCGCTCGGGCTCGGACCAGGTGCGTCCCTCGTCCTCGGAGCGCAGCAGCATGCCCCACCACGCGCTCGGGCTCGGACCCACCTTGTAGAACAGGAGGAGCGGCGCCTTCGCTCCCGGCGCTCCCTGGGCCGGCCGCTCGCTCGGCTGGTGCAGCACCGGATTCCAACACGGGTGATCGACGCCGTCCTCGACCCCGTCGGCGACCTCGACGGGCGCCGTCCAGCCCGCCTCCCCCGGGGCGACGGTCGAGCCCGCGTGACGGCGCGCGATCCAGATCGAGACGTCCGCGTGGCGCTCGGCGGTGCCGCCGAACCAGGCGGCCACCAGATCGCCCGACGGCGTCTCGACGAGAGTCGACGCGTGGCAGCTCGGAAACGGTGCGTCTTCGAACAGCAGCTCGGCTGCGATCAGCGCGGGCGGGGCCTGGGCGCGCGCGTGCATCGAGGCTCCGCCGAGGAGCGCGATCCAAGCCGGCGCCGCTCGGAGCACCGAGGTCGTGACGCGAAGACGTAGAGATCGGCGCACGCCGGCGAGTACCCGCTTCCGCCCCACGGCGGCGGCCGCAGTCTATCTCCAGCCGTCGAGCGCGGACGCTCTGGCGCCCTCGACCGTGGGCGATGGCGCCGGAGCCGCCTCGGGTCGGTGCAGATGGCACGCGACCGCCCGCCCGGATCCGAGCCGCTCGAGCAGGGGCTCGACCGCGGAGCAGTCGGGGAGCGCCTGCGTGCAGCGTGGATGGAACCTGCATCCGCTCGGCGGATGGATCGCGCTCGGCACCTCGCCCTTCAGGATCTGCTGCGGCCGCGACGCCTCGAGCTCGGGATCGGGGATGGGGACCGCCGCGAGCAGCGCCTCGGTGTAGGGGTGGAGCGGGTTGCGGTAGATCTGGTCGCGGTCGGCGAGCTCGACCACCTTGCCCAGGTACATCACCGCGATCCGATCGCTGATGTGGCGCACCACCGACAGGTCGTGGGCGATGAAGAGGTAGGTGAGACCGAGCCGCTCCTGCAGGTCCATCAACAGATTGATCACCTGCGCCTGGATCGACACGTCGAGCGCCGAGACCGGCTCGTCGCACAGCAGGAGGCTCGGCTCGAGCGCGAGCGCGCGCGCGATCCCGATCCGCTGCCGCTGCCCGCCCGAGAACTCGTGCGGGTAGCGATCGGCCATGTCGGGCAGGAGGCCCACCAGGTGGATGAGCTCGGCCACGCGGTCGCGGTAGCGCGCACGGTCGCGAGCGAGCCCGTGCACCAGGAGCGGCTCGCCGACGATGTCGCGCACCTTCATTCGCGGGTTGAGCGACCCGAAGGGGTCCTGGTAGATCATCTGCATGCGGCGGCGGATGGGGCGCATCCGCGCGCGGTCGAGGCGCGTGATGTCCTGGCCCTCGAAGAGGATCCGCCCCGAGGTCGGCTCGAGCATGCGCAGGATGGCGAGAGCGGTCGTGGACTTCCCGCAGCCGCTCTCGCCGACCAACCCCAGGGTCTCGCCGCGCCGCACCGTGAACGACACCCCGTCGACGGCCTTGATCGCTCCCACCTGCCTCTGGCGTAGGACGCCGCGGGTGATGGGGAAGTGCACCCGGAGGTCCTCCACCCGCAGGATCTCGTCGCGCGAGCGTGCGGCGCTCTCAGACATCCGCGAAGCAGGCCTTGAGGTGGCGTTCCCCGACCCGCTCGAGGGCGGGACGCTCGACGCGGCAGCGGTCCATCACCCTGCCGCACCGCGGCGCGAATGCGCAGCCCGGCGGCAGGCTCGCGAGGTCCGGCGGCTGCCCCTCGATCGGCACCAGGCGGCGGCGCCGGTCGGCGTCGAGTCGCGGCACCGAGTCGAGAAGCCCGCGGGTGTACGGGTGGCGCGGCCGGGCGTAGAGCTCGCGGGCCGGCGCGGTCTCGACGATCCGGCCGCCGTACATCACGGCGACCCGGTCGGCGTAGCGCGCGACGATGCCGAGGTCGTGCGTGATCAGGATCAGAGCGGAGCCCGCCTCGCGGGTCAGCCGCTTGAGCAGCGCCAGGATCTGGGCCTGCACGGTGACGTCGAGCGCCGTCGTCGGCTCGTCGGCGACGATGAGCTCGGGCCGGCAGGCGAGCGACATCGCGATCATCACGCGCTGGCGCATGCCGCCCGAGTACTGGTGTGGGTACGAGCCGAGCCGGCTCGCGGCGTCGGGGATCGACACCCGGGAGAGCAGCTCGGCGACCTCGGAGAGCGTCTCCGACCAGGGCAGGCCGCGGTGCTCGCGGATCGGCTCGCCGACCTGCATGCCGACGGTGAGCACGGGATTGAGCGAGGACATCGGCTCCTGGAAGATCATCGCGATCCGGTTGCCGCGGATGGCGCGGATGCCTTCGCGGTCGAGCGCGAGCAGGTTCTGGCCGCCGAACCGGATCTCGCCCCGATCGATCGAGCCGGGCGGGTCGGGAACCAGGCGCAGGATCGCGAGCGCGGTGACGCTCTTGCCCGATCCGCTCTCGCCCACGATCGCCAGCGTCTCGCCCGGGTCGACGTCGAACGACACCCCCTCGACCGCGCGCACCAGCCCGCGCGAGGTGCGGAACGAGACCGCGAGGTCACGGACGCTCAGGACCGGATCGTTCACCGCAGGATCACGCCATTGGGAGTCGTGGTGGGTCGGTTCAGAACCCCAGCTTCCTCTTCAGCTCGTGATCGATCCAGATCCGCGCGTAGATCGGCGCCGGGCGCACCGCCCCGGCGCGCAGCTCGCCGCCGTAGTTGCGCACCCACGGCCACCACGCGACGTAGTTGTACGGCGTCGGCAGCCAGACGTAGGGCGCCTGGTCGACCATCTCGGCCGTGAGCTCCCTGATCTTGCGCTGGCGCTCGCTCTCGTCGCGCTCGCGCACCGCCGCCTCGATCCTGCGGTCGTACTCCGGGTCGGCCCACATCGAGGGGTTCCAGGTCTGCCCGCTGGCGAAGCTCTTGCGCAGGCTGGTGAAGGGGTTCACGATGCCGCTGCGCATGAGGTAGCCGGCGGCGTGGGTCTTGGTGGTCATCGCCGAGAGGAACGCGGCGTACTCCAGCGGCTGGATCTCGACTACGACGCCGACCTTCGCCAGGTAGCCGGCGATGAGCGGCAGCATGTCGTTGCCGTCGGGGTCGATCGCGGCGGTCTGCACCACGAAGCGGAACCCGTTCGGATACCCCGCCTCCGCGAGCAGCCGCCTGGCCTTCACCGGGTCGTAGGCGAAGAGCTCCTGCACCGACGGCGGCATCTCCTCGAGCGGCTCGAAATAGCCCGCGAAGTCGGGGTGCATGGGGTAGGCGAAGAGCTCGGCGTTGCCACCGTAGAAGTGCTCGACGATCTCGCGCTTGTCGATCGCCATGTTGAGCGCACGGCGCACCCGCACGTCGTCGAACGGCTCGCGGTCGACCCGCAGCGCGAGGAAGTGCCCGACCGAAGACAGGTAGCGCGCCCACTGCAGCTCCGGCGTCGTCTGCTCGAGGTACTCGACCGCGAGCCAGGGAACCACCTCGAGGATGTCGATCTTGCCGGTGCGCAGGGCGGTGTGCTGAGTGGCCTGGTCCTTGATCGTGCGGTAGATCACCCGGTCGACGAACGGGATCGGGTAGGTCTCGTCGCCCATCCGCTCGCGATCCCAGTAGTCGGGGTTCCGCTCGTAGGTCGAGGAGCTCCCCGGGACGAACCGGGTCAACCGGAAGGGGCCGGTGCCGACCAGGTTGCGCCAGTCGCGGGTGTCGACGGCGGCCAGCTCGCGCGGCAGGATCGCCGAGTAGTAGCCGTACCCGAAGCGCAGGTCCCACTCGGCGTTGTACTGGTTGAAGTGGAAGACGACGGTGTGGTCGTCGCGCGCCTCGACGCTGGTGACGTGGTCGTAGTAGCCGGGGCTCGCCTTCGGGCTCGCCGCGATCCGCTCGAAGCTCCAGACCACGTCGCGGGCGTCGAGCTCGCGCGACGCCATCACGCCCGGCTTGTCGGGAAAACGGATCCCGCGCCGCAGGCGGACGACCACGGTGAGCGGGTCCTCCCACTCCCAGCTCTCGGCGAGCTCGCCGCGGATGGCGCCGGGCGGAAGCCAACCTTCGCTCGTGAACGAGTACGGCCCGCCCTGGCCGGCGCTCTGCTCGAGGTCGGCGGCGAACAGCTGCTCGTACACCATGCCGGCGTCGTGGTTGACCTTCCAGTTCCAGTCCGCCGGGTCGAACGAGAGCGCCGACAAGGTGACGTAGATGGTGCCGATGTTGAGCGTGCCGCCGTACTGCGGCGTCACCGCTCCGCCGTTCTCGGCGGCGGCGAGGGTCGCGCACGAGACGAGTATGGTGGCGAGAACCTTCCAGGGTCTCATCGTGCACCTCGCATCCGCGGATCGAGCAGATCGCGCAGCGCATCGCCCAGCACGTTGACCGAGTACACCACGATGGTGATGCACAGACCGGGCACCAGCGCCAGCCACGGCCCGAGGTACATGTAGGTGCGCGCACTGCCGGAGAGCATGCTGCCCCAGGTCGGCGCCGGCGGCGGGATGCCGAGCCCGAGGAACGAGAGGCCGGCCTCGGAGAGGATCACCGCGCCAATGCGGGTGGTGAACAACACGATCACGACCGGCATCACGTTGGGCAGGATGTGGCGCCACAGGATGCGCGGGGTCGAGGCGCCGATCGACTGCGCGGAGTGGACGTACATGTGTTCGCGCGTGGAGACCACCGCCCCGCGCACGATGCGCGAGCCGCCGATGCCGTAGAGCAGGCCGAGCACGACGATGATCTGCGGCATGCCCGGCCCCACCACCGAGATCACCACGATCAGCAGCACCAGATCGGGGAATGCCATCCAGGCGTCGACCGCGCGCTGCGTCGTCATGTCGAGCCGCCCGCCGAGGTAGCCGGCGACCACGCCGATGAAGACCGAGATCACGGTGGAGAGCGCGGCGCCGCAGAACCCGACGATCATCGAGATGCGCGCGCCGTAGAGGATGCGCGAGAGCATGTCGCGGCCGAGGCGGTCGGTACCGAGCGGGAACTCGAGCGACGGCGGGGCGAAGCGATGGACCAGGTCGACCTGGTTGAAGCCGCGCGGCGCCAGCACGCCCGCGAAGATCCCGCAGCATAGGAACAGCAGGAAGATCACGCCGCCGGCGGCGCCCAGGGGCTTGTCGCGGAAGAGCCGCACCAGGAAGTCGGCGGCGGGACTCCGCCCCGGCCGCACCGGCCCCAGGACGCTCTCCACCGAGACGTCCATCAGCGGTACCTCACGTTGGGATCGAGCAGCCCGTAGCTCAGGTCGACGGCGAGGTTGATGAGGAGGACGCTGGCGCCGACCACCAGGAAGACCCCCGAGACGATGGGGTAGTCGCGCTGCGAGACGGCGTCGAGCAGGAGCTGGCCCATGCCCGGGATGACGAAGATCTGCTCCATGATGACGGCGCCGCCGATGAGGAAGGGGGCCTGCAGCCCGACCAGGGTGACCACCGGGATGAGACCGTTGCGCAGCGCGTGGCGCACGACCACGAGCTTCTCCGGGAGGCCCTTCGCGCGCGCGGTGCGCACGTAGTCCTGCCGCAGCACTTCGAGCATCATGGTGCGCGTCATACGCATGGTGACGGCCGAGAGCGACAGCCCGAGGATGGTCGCGGGCACGATCATCTGGCGCAGGTTCTGGACCGGGTTCTCGAAAAATCCGGTGTACTCGAGCTCGGGCGCCCACCGCCACCACACCGAGGGGAACACCATCACCAGGGTCCCCAGCCAGAAGCCGGGGATGGCGAGCATCAGGATCGAGAACGAGCGCGTCAGATAGTCGCCGGCAGTGTCCTGGTAAAGCGCCGAGTAGACGCCGATCGGGATCGCGACCGACAGCGCGATGACCAGCGCCAGGACCCCCAGCTCGAAGGAGATCGGCAGGCGCTCGGCGAGCTGCTCCACCACCGGCGTGTTCTGCCAGAGCGAGCGCCCGAGGTCGCCCTGGAGCGCCGCTCCGGCCCACCGGAAGTACTGCACGTGCATCGGCCGGTCGAGACCGAGCGCCGCCTCGACCCTGGCGCGGTCCTGGTCGGCCGAGATGTCGTTCTGGGCCAGCATGAGGTCGATGACGTCGCCCGGGATGAGGCGCACCGAGACGAACACGATGATCGAGGCGAAGAGAAGCGTGGGGAAGAGCGCGAGCAGGCGGCGCAGCACATAGGTGCGCATGGTCAGCCGGGAGGTCGTCGCTCGGACGTGGCGGCGGGGCCAGAGCTTCGACCAGACACTGGAAGAGGATGGTATCGGATGGCACGAGGTCGGATGGCGCGCTCCGATCGCCTGGTCTGGTATGACGAGCCCGCGTTCGGGGACGCGCCCCACCGGCGATCCCGCCCGGGCGCGGGCTATCGACCGAGCCGCGCGATCGCCCAGGGCCGGTTAGAGTACGCCGCTGTCGGCCGGGCGATGTCGAAACGACGAGACAGAGTGCGATGGGGAGGCCTGGCGGCCGGTCCCCTGGTCGCGGTCCTGCTCTATCAGCTCCTGCCCGCGGCGTACCGCGGTATCGAGGGCGAGGCGGCCGCGTTCACGCACGCCGGCCG
>DATKDQ010000135.1:0-9911 GCA_035544635.1 Thermoanaerobaculia bacterium | reverse complement strand
CGCACCGTCTCCTCGACCGGGAGCCGCGTCACCGGACCGAACCTGCCCATCGGCCAGCCGACCGGGACGAGACAGTACGCGGCGACGTTCTCGGGCAGCCCGAGCACCTCGGCCGCCGCCGCGCGATCGACCAGCGCCAGGGTGGTCGGCGCGGCGCCGAGGCCCAGGGCTCGCGCCGCGAGGAGCAGGTTCTGCACTCCCGGCCACACCGATCCCGCCGCGCGCGCCGCGTCGCCGGGCGTCACCTTCGCCGGAAACTCGTAGCTGGCGACGATCAGCGCCGGCGCCTCGTGCAGGTGATCCTTCTGCCACAGCACGGCCTCGAGCATGCGCCGGCGCTTGTCCGCGCTCTGGTGGGGCAGCGCCTCCGGGCGGCCGGCCGCCGGTGCAACGTAGGCCTCGACCGCCTTCCTGTTGAGCTCGGCGAGCCTCGCCTTCTGCTCCGGGCTCTCTGCGACGATCCAGCGCGCGCTCTGCAGGTTCGAGCCGGAGGGCGCCTGAGTCGCCGCGTCGATCAGCTTCAACAGCAGCTCCCGCGGCACCGGGTCGGGCTTCAACCGGCGCATGGCGCGGCAGGAGTAGAGGATCTCGAAGAGGCCAGGGTTGGGATCGGCCATGGGCGCCTAGGATACAACCGTCGCGGCGCCGCGCGGGGCGTCGGCCGCGACCCGGGCACGATCGAGGAGCAGCGCTCGAAAGCTCCGCCGGGAAGACCGCGGGTCGCCGGTGCGTTTGATAGGTTGAATCGATCCGAGAACGGCGCGGAGGGTCGTCGCGCCCCGCCCGACCAGGAGCCGAAGATGCGCCATCACCGTGCCCTCATCCAGCTCGCGATCCTTCTCTTCGCCGGCCTCGGCGCCGCCGCCGCCGCGTCGGCGCTCCAGGCGCAGCGCATGGATCCGGGGAGGGGCGAGACCCTGAGCCGGCCGCCGCAGCATCTCCGCGTCTTCTTCGACGTCCTGCCCGACCCGGCGAAGAGCGAGCTCACGCTCCGAGGTCCCGAGGGCGAGCTCCGCGTCGAGGGTCTTCACACCATGGGTGAGAACGACCTCATGGCGCGCATCGTCGGCCGGGTGGCGGACGGCGAGTACACCGCGCGCTGGCGCGCCGTCGGCACCGACGGGTCGACCAGCGAGGGCGAGTGGAGGTTCGTCGTCAAGCGGGGCCAGCCTTCCTAGATCTGGAGAAGTTGCCTCGCCCGTTCCAGCAGCGGCTCGATCGAGAGCGCGGTCGTCTCCCACACCGGATCCTCGCGCTTGCCGCGACGGTGGAGCGCCAGGTTGAATCCGCTGATGATCGCGAACTTGTAGGCCGCGAGCGCGCGGAACCAGTCGAGGTGCTCGACTGGCGAGCCCCAGGCCTCGACGTACATCGCGACCAGCTCGTCGGCGTGCGGCATCAGCGTCGACGGCTTGCGCTCCGCGCTCCACGCGCCGGCATCGTTGAAGGTCGCGATCCACCCCACGTCGTTGAGCGTGGCGCCGACTCCCACCAGCTCCCAGTCGATGACCGCGAGCAGCTTCCCCTCGGAGGAGTAGAACAGGTTCGACCACTGGAAGTCGCCGTGGAAGATGCCGACGTGGGTCTTGGCCGGCAGGCGCGCGAGCAGGAGCTGCCGGACCTCCGGCGCGGCACGCAGGCGCTCCGGCTCCGCCACCTTGGGCATGAAGCGGTCCCAGCGGGTCACGTCGTCGTCGAGCGGGATCGGGTCGCCGAGGTACGGCGCCTGGCGCCAGTCGACGCGATGGAGCTCGGCCAGCGCGGTCATGGCCTGGCGCCCCATGCTCCAGCGCGCTTCGCGATCGAGGTCCGCGAGCCAGGGGTTGTCGATGAACGCCATCGTCCTGCCCTCGAGCTTCGGCACCACGAAGTAGGGGCAGCCGAACCACCGTAAGTCGTCGCCCGACCAGCGCACCGAGCAGTGCGGCACCGCGGTGCCGTCGAGCGCGTTCAGCACCGCCACCTGCCGCAGGACGTCGGCGGTGCCGACCCAGCGCACGTTCGGCGGCGGGAGGCGGAGGTACCAGCTCTCGGTGGTCCCGCGGCTCTCGACCGTGAACCCGTACGAGAACCCGGCGTGCCCGGGCATCTTGTGAACGCCCCTGACCTCGGCGTGCGGGTCGTCGTACATGGCACGGCCGAAGACGACGAGCTTGGGCTCGAGCTCGGAGAGCTCCATATCTGTCTCACCTCCCAATCGGCGTCGCGGACCGCGCCGCCGCCCTCCCTTCGGGTCGGCTCGGGCGATGGGCGCGTGACCGGCGGGCCGCCTGACGGGCGCGCATCATAACGCCCGGCGCGTTGCGACTCGCGCGCAGGCCCAGCGTCGGCAGCCGGCGCAGGAGGTCTCGGCGGAGGCACTTCTGCGAGCTGCGAGCATCGAGCTGTCCGCAGCGACTCGCGCGCTACTATTCGCGTGCTCACGGTCCACGAGCCTGGAGATCACCATGGCAGAACTGCCGCACCCGGCCCACCAGGGCCGGCTCGACCCCGATCAGGTCAACGCGTTCGCGTTCCAGGTCTGGGGCTACAAGCAGGGCGAGATGGTCTCGCTCATGATCCATCTCGGCGACCGCCTCGGGCTCTATCGCGCGCTGGACGGTGCCGGTCCGCTGACGCCGGCGGAGCTGGCCGAGCGCGCCGGCGGCCTCGCCGCGCGCTGGGTGCTCGAGTGGCTCCGCGGGCAGGCGGCGGCGCGGCTGGTCGAGTACCGGGGCGACGACCGGTTCGAGCTCACCGCGGTGGGTGCGGCGGTGCTCGCCGACGAGGACTCGAGCCTCGCCTTCGCGGCGGGCGCCTTCGGCGGCGGCTTCGCGCCCGAGATGGTGGACCGGCTGGCGGACGCCTTTCGCACCGGGGTCGGGCTGAGCTACGACGATCAGGGGCCGTCGGCCGCGCACCGGACCGAGCGCATGCTCGGACCGTGGGCGCGCCTCGCGCTGGTGCCGAAGATCCTCCCTGCGCTCGATGACGTCGTGGCGAAGCTCGAGGCGGGCGCGCGCGTCCTCGACGTCGGCTGCGGCGCCGGGGTTGCCATCTTCGCGATGGCCGCGGCGTACCCGAAGAGCGTGTTCCACGGCTACGAGCTCTCGCGCCACGCCGTCGCGCGCGCCCGCGAGACGGCGGCGCGTCGCGGCGCCGCCAACGTCGAGCTCTTCGAGCGTCGCGGCGAGGAGGTGCCGCCCGAGCCGGTCTACGACTTCGTCCTGACCTTCGACTGCCTCCACGACATGACGCGCCCCGACCGCGTGATGCGCGCCATCCGCGCCGCCATCAAGGACGACGGCACCTGGTTGATCAAGGACATCAAGTCCCACCCGGTGTTCGAGAAGAACTTCCGCAACCCGATGCTGGCGATGATGTACGGCTTCTCGGTCTCCTCCTGCATGTCGTCCGCGCTCTCGGAGCCCGGCGGGATGGGCCTGGGCACGCTCGGGCTCAACCCCGAGCGGATGCGCGCGATGACGGCGGAGGCGGGCTTCACCCGGTTCCGCCAGCACGACTTCGAGGACCCGGCGAACCTCTACTACGAAGTGCGGGCCTAGAGCGTAGAATCGCGCCCGCTCATGTCGTTTCAACCGGGCGATCGCGTCGGCACCTACGAGATCCTCTCCACCCTGGGCGCGGGTGGCATGGGTGTGGTCTATCGCGCGCGCGACTCGACGCTCGGCCGCGAGGTCGCCCTCAAGACCCTGCCCGAAGCCGTGGCCTCCGACCCGGAGCGGCTGGCGCGCTTCGAGCGTGAGGCGCGCGTCCTGGCCTCGCTCAACCACACCAACGTCGCCACCGTCTACGGCTTCTCGAGCGCCGCCCTGCTTCGGGCCCAGGTCGCGGGGGAGGCACCGGACGGCACGCAGCCGATCTCCTCGGAGTCGGAGCGGGCCGAGGCCACCCACTTCCTGACCATGGAGCTGGTCGAGGGCGAGACGCTCGAGGATCGGATCGCGCGCGGTCCCATCCCTCCGGCACAGGCGCTGCCGCTCTTCATCCAGATCGCCCAGGGGCTCGAGGCCGCGCACGCCAAGGGGATCGTTCACCGCGACCTCAAGCCCGCCAACATCAAGGTCGGCCCCGTCGTCGGCGGTTCGAGCCAGGTCAAGCCGGCGGCGGTCAAGATCCTCGACTTCGGGTTGGCGAAGGCGCTCGCGCCCGACGGCGAGGCGATGTCCACCAGCGTCTCGCATTCGCCCACGCTCACGATGGCCGCCACCATGCGGGGAGAGATCCTGGGGACGGCGGCCTACATGTCACCGGAGCAGGCGCAGGGCGAGGCGGCCGACCACCGCGCCGACATCTGGGCCTTCGGCGTCTGTCTGCTCGAGGCGCTCACCGGCAAGCGCGTGTTCGACGGTGCGAACCACTCCTTTGTTCTCGCCTCCGTGCTCAAGGACCAGCCCGACCTCGACGCCCTGCCGCCGTCGACGCCGCCGCAGTTGCGGCGCCTGCTGCGGCGCTGCCTCGAGAAGGATCGGGATCGGCGGCTGCGCGACGTCGCGGACGCCCGGCTCGAGCTCGAGGAGGCCCTGGCGACACCGGCCGGTGACCACGCCGCCGCCGCCGCCGCCCGAGCGCCGCGGCTGTGGATGGGGGTCGCGGCGGGTGTGGGGATCGCGCTCGGAGCGGTGGCCGGCTGGCTGGTCCCGCTGCTGCTGCGCTCCGCCCCAGAGCCGGCGCCGCTCGCCCGGTTCGTCCTCAACGCGCCGCCGAACGAGCCAGCCGGGCGCTCGCCCGGTCCCGGCCTGGCGATCAGCCCAGACGGGAGCACGGTGGTGTACCTCACCGGCCTCTACCCGTCGACGACGGCGCAGGTCCGTCGCATCGACCAGCTCGAGGGTGCGCCTCTGGCTGGGATGGCCCCGGGCGTGCTGTCGCCTTTCTTCTCGCCGGACGGCAAGTGGATCGGTTACTTCCATGATTCGGGGAGGAGCCTGCGCAAGGTGTCGGTCCTCGGCGGCCCCAGCGTGACGCTCGCCAAGATCGATCAGTTTCCCGCCGGAGCGAGCTGGGGGCCCGACGACACCATCGTCTTCGGACGGGAGACAGCGGGGCTCCAGCGCGTCGCGGCCGCTGGCGGCGAGCCGCGGGAGGTCACGCAGCTCGCAGAGGGCGAGTCCTCGCACCGCTTCCCCGACGTGCTGCCCGATGGCAAGACGGTCCTCTTCGCCGCGTTCACCGGACCCGACGCCGATGACGCCGTGATCAGCGTCGTCTCGCTCGAGACCGGCGAGCGCGGGATCGTCGTGTCCGGTGGCAGTCAGCCCCGATACGTGCCCTCCGGCCACGTGGTGTACTCGGTGGGCGCGACGCTGCGGGCGGTCCCCTTCGATCTTCGCCGACTCGAGGCCACGGGCGAGGCGGTCCCGGTGGTCGAGGGTGTGGCGATCACGGGCATGGGGGCCGCGAAGTACTCGGTGTCGGCGAACGGCACGCTGACCTACATGACGGGAACGGCGCAGGGGCTCGAGAACGTCCTGGTCTGGGTCGATCGCGAGGGGCGCGAGGAGGCGATCGGCGCGCCGCCGCGCTCCTACGTCTACCCCCGTCTGTCGCCGGACGGGACCCGGATCGCGCTCGACGTGCGCGCCCAGGACGAGGACATCTGGATCTGGGACCTCGAGCGCGAGACCTTGACCCGGCTCACGTTCTCTCCCGAGACCGACGCCGGACCGGTGTGGAGCCCGGACGGACGGACGGTCTTCTTCGGGTCGGCGCAGAAGGAGACCGGCTGGGACATCTTCAGCCGCCTAGCCGACGGCACCGGCGGGCTCACCCGGCACACCGAGGCGCCCGGCCTCGAGGCGCCGGCCTCGGTCACCCCGGACGGAGCGGGCCTGGTGGCGGTCACGGGCCCCGGCCCCACCGGTCCGTTCGACATCCTACTGGTCGACATCTCCGGCGCCACGGAGCCGACGACGCTGCTCGAGGCGGACTTCAACCTGGCGAACGCCGAGCTCTCGCCCGACGGGCGCTGGATGTCCTACGAGTCGGACGAATCGGGAGCGTCCGAGATCTTCGTACGTCCGTTCCCCGCGCTCGACAGCGGCCGCTGGCAGGTCTCGACCGGCGGCGGCACGCGACCGCTCTGGTCGCGCGACGGCAGGGAGATCTTCTACCTGGACCCGGCCGGGCACCTGATCGCCGCCTCGGTGCAACTTCGTGGGGACTCGCCGGCCTTCGGCCGGCCCGTGGCGTTGATCGAGAGAGGCTACGCCAACCCGCGAACCGGCCGCACCTACGACGTCTCGCCCGACGGCCGGCGTTTCCTGATGATCAAGGCCAACGTCCAGCAGGAGGAAGAGGCCTCTCGCCAGATCGTTCTGGTCGAAAACTGGCTCGGCGAGCTGCGACGTCTGGCCCCCGCGCGCCGCTGATCGGCGCCGCCGGCGTGGTAGGGTTTCCTCGACAGTTCTTTCGTCGCGCCGCCGCGGGGAACCAGTGTCAGAACGCTACGCTTCGCTGTGGGCCGTCGTGCCGGTCAAGGAGATCGGGCGGTCGAAGCAGCGCCTCAGTGCCGCTCTCTTCTCCGACGAGCGCGAACGGCTGGTGCGCGCCATGCTGCGAGACGTGCTGGTCGCGCTGCGCGCCGCCAGCGGCCTCGCGGACGTGCTGGTGATCACGCGCGACGGCGAGGTGGGCGCCCTGGCGAAGGAGTGCGGCGCCCAGGTGCTCGCCGAGCGCGGTGCCGGCGATCTCAATGCCGCCCTGCGGCAGGCGGCGGCGCACCTGGTGGCGGCCGGCGCGCCCGGTCTCCTGGTGGTGCCGGCCGACGTGCCCGCGGTGCGGCCCGACGACATCTCGACGCTGGCCCGCGAGCACGGCCCCAGCCCGGCGGTGACGCTGGTGTCCGATCGCCGCGGCGTGGGCACCAACGCGCTGGCGGCGTCGCCTCCCGACCTCTGCCCGTTCCTGTTCGGTGAGGACAGCTTCGAGCGCCATCTCGCGGCGGCGCGCGAGGCGGGCGTCGAGCCGAGGGTCTTCGACGCCCGGGGGCTGCGCTACGACGTCGACGTCGAGCACGACCTCGACGAGATCGCCCTGCAGTCGCCCGGGCCGGAGACCTCGGATCTCCTGCGCCGGTTCGGGCGCGTGGTCGCTCCCGCGCGTCGCAACGAGCTTGCCACCTCCTCGGAGGAGCGGCTGTGAAGGAGCGGCGAGAGGGCGCGAGCTTCGCGCCGGCGGCGGGTCGCGCGTCGCTGGTCGAGCGAGCGATGGCGGGATGGGCCAAGGGCTCGGCCCCGTCGCGCGCCGACGCTCTGGCGCTCGCCGGCGCCACCGATCTCGAGCCCCTGCTCGAGGCGGCGGCGGCGCTCCGCGACCAGGGCTTCGGCCCGGTCGTCACCTTCTCCAAGAAGGTCTTTCTGCCGCTCACGCATCTGTGCCGCGACATCTGCCACTACTGCGTGTTCGCGCGCCCGCCGCGCCGCGGCGAAGCGGCCTACATGTCGCGCGATCAGGTGCTCGAGCAGGCGCGCGCCGCGGCGAGCGCGGGCTGCAAGGAGGCGCTGTTCACGCTCGGCGACCAGCCCGAGCGGCGCTACCGGGCGGCGCGCGAGGGGCTCGCGGAGCTGGGCCACGAGACCACGCTCTCCTACCTCGGCGAGGCGGCCGAGCTGGTCTTCCGCGAGACCGGGCTCCTGCCGCATCTCAATCCGGGCTTGATGGACGCCGAGAACTTCGCGGCGCTGCGGCCGGTGTCGGCCTCGAGGGGGATCATGCTCGAGAGCGCGTCGCCGCGCCTCGGTGAGAAGGGCGGCGCCCACTACGGCTCGCCCGACAAGGTGCCGGCGCGCCGGCTCGAGACCCTCCGGCTCGCGGGCGAGGCCCGGGTCCCCTTCACCACCGGGATCCTGATCGGCATCGGCGAGACGCGCCGCGAGCGCGTCGAGTCGCTGCTCGCGATCCGCGAGCTCCACGAGCGCCACGGTCACGTCCAGGAGATCATCGTCCAGAACTTCCGCGCCAAGCCCGGGACGCGGATGGCGGAGCACCCCGAGCCTGAGCTCTCGGATCTGCTGTGGACGATCGCGATCGCCCGCATCGTCATGGGACCGCGCATGAGCGTGCAGGCGCCGCCGAACCTGTCGCCGGGCGCGCTCGAGCGTCTCGTCGAGGCCGGGATCAACGACTGGGGCGGGGTCTCGCCGGTCACGCCGGACTTCGTGAACCCGGAGGCGCCGTGGCCCCACCTCGAGCGGCTGGCCGAAGAGACGGGGCGCGCGGGAAAGCTCCTCCAGGAGCGGCTCACCGTGTATCCCGGCTACGCGCTCGCGGGCGGAGAGTGGCTCGACGAGGCGATCCGGCCGCGCGTGCTGCAGATGATGGACGCCGACGGGCTGGCGCGGGTCGAGGCCTGGTCGCCGGGCGCCGTCGGCGAGCCTCCGGCCGTGGACGTCGCGCGGGTGGCGGCGGCGGTGGCGGCGGGTAGGAACATGCCGCCGCCGGCGAGCGCGCTCGGCGTGATCCTCGACCGCGCGCGCCGCGGCGGCGACCTCGGGGAGGACGAGGTGGCGTCGCTCTTCCGCGCCCGCGGCGCCGACTTCGAGGAGGTGGTGCGGGCGGCTGACGCGCTGCGGCGAGAGGTGTGCGGAGACGTGGTGACCTACGTCGTCAACCGCAACCTCAACTACACCAACGTCTGCTACTTCCGCTGCCAGTTCTGCGCGTTCTCCAAGGGGAAGCTGGCCGAGAACCTTCGCGGCAAGCCCTACGACCTCGGCCTCGAGGAGGTCGAGCGTCGAGTGGCCGAGGCCTGGGAGCGCGGAGCGACCGAGGTCTGCATGCAGGGCGGGATCCACCCCGACTACACCGGGCAGACCTACATCGACCTGTGCCGCGCCGCGAAGGAAGCGGCTCCGGAGATCCACGTCCACGCCTTCTCGCCGCTCGAGGTGTGGCAGGGCGCAGCCACGCTCGGCGTCTCGCTCGAGGCGTTTCTGCGCCGCCTCAAGGACGCCGGGCTCGGCACGCTGCCCGGCACCGCCGCCGAGATCCTCGACGACGAGATCCGTGCCACGCTCTGCCCCGACAAGATCTCGACGGCGCAGTGGCTGGAGGTGATGGAGACCGCGCACGGCGTCGGGTTCCGCACCACGGCGACCATCATGTACGGCTCGATCGAGGGGCCGCGCAACTGGGCGCGGCATCTCCTGCGCCTGCGCGAGCTGCAGCGGCGCACCGGCGGCTTCACCGAATTCGTGCCGCTGCCGTTCGTGCACATGGAGGCGCCGATCTATCTCAAGGGCCGCGCGCGCAGGGGTCCGACCTTCCGCGAGGCGGTGCTGATGCACGCGGTGGCGCGCCTGGCGCTCCACCCGTGGTTCGAGAGCATCCAGGCGTCGTGGGTGAAGATGGGTCCGGCCGGGGTGGCGGCCTGCCTCGACGCCGGGGTCAACGACCTCGGCGGCACCTTGATGAACGAGTCGATCACGCGCGCCGCCGGCGCCGAGTGGGGCCAGGAGCTGCCGCCGGGGGAGATGGAGGCGCTCATTCGTCAATGCGGCCGCGTCCCGCGCCAGCGGTCGACGACCTACGGGCCGGTGCCGCAGGAGCGCGTCGCCGCCTCCTTCGGAGCGAGCCCGCTCTCGGCGGTGGTCAACACGCCGGCGCACAAGTACGAGCGCGCGGAGCCGCTCGAGCTGGTTCGTCCAGGCCTCGCCTAGAGGGGTCTGGTCTCCGTCCGCGGCGGTTGACCCTCCACCACGATCGTCCAGGAGGTGTTCCGATGGAAGTTGACGCCGTCACCGTACGGCTACGACCCTCTTCACGTCACCCTTCCTACAGCACCTGCTCGGCGATGACCTCGAGCGCCTCGGGCTGGCGGCAGCCGAGGAGCATCGAGCCGACGTGGCCCTTCTTGCCGGCCTCGATCCAGGCCTGGAGGCGGTCCTTGATGCGGTCCCTCGATCCCACCA
>DATKDQ010000134.1:0-10220 GCA_035544635.1 Thermoanaerobaculia bacterium | reverse complement strand
CCGGCTGCGCTCGGGAGGCCACGCTTCCCCAGCCCGGCTCCTACGAGCTCCATCCCGCTCTCGAGATCGAGCTGTGGGCGGCCGAGCCCGCCGTGCTCGACCCGGTCGCGCTCACGTTCGATGCGGCGGAACGGATGTACGTGGTCGAGATGCGCGACTATCCCGAGGGCCTGCCTCCGGACGGGCGTCCCGGCGGCGCGGTGCGCCTGCTCGAGGACACCGACGGCGATGGTCGGGCCGATCGCAGCACCGTCTTCGCGGAGGGCTTGAGCTTTCCGACCTCGATCGCGGCGTGGAAGGGGGGAGTGTTCGTCACCGCGCCGCCCCAGATCCTGTTTCTCGAGGACACCGACGGCGACGGGCGCGCCGACCGGCGCCAGGTGGTCTACGACGGCTTCACGCTCGGCGTCACCGACAGCAACGTCAACGGTCTGCGCTGGGCGATCGACAACCACTTCCACGGTGTGAACGGCGGAAACGGCGGTCACGTGCGGCACTCCGAAGCGGCGGGCGAGGCCGCGGCCGGAGGTCCGTGGACGTCGATCCGCGGCCTCGACTTCCGCTTCGATCCGCGCACCGGTGCGGTGGGGACGACGTACCACACCTCGGCCGGCTTCGGCCTCGCGTTCGACGAGTGGGGGCGCAGCTTCTCGCCGTTCAACGTCGATCACCTCCAGCAGCGGGTCATTCCGGAGCGCTACCTCGCACGGTCGCCAGCGCTGCCGCCGGTGCGCGCGACCGCGAGCATCTCGGTGCACGGGGCGATGGCGCGGATCTTCCCGATCTCCGCGCCGGTGACGCGTCCGAACCACCCCGAGCAGGCTGGTCACTACAGCTCGGCGGGCGGGATGGGATATCTCGACTTTCCGGGCGACGGCCTGCCGCGCGGAGTCCTGGTGTGCGACGTCGTCGGCAACCTGGTGTCGCGCGAGACGCTCCGGATGGAGGGGCCGCTCTACGTCGCCGAGCGCGCGCCGGAGGAGCGGGAGAGCGAGCTCTTCCGCAGCCGCGACCCCGCCTTCCGGCCGGTGGGCGTGGAGATGGGTCCCGACGGGGCGCTCTACCTGATCGACATGCAGCGCGACGTGATCGAGCACCCCGACTACATCCCGGAGTCGCTGCGCCGGACGCTCGACCTGCGCGCCGGCAGCGAGCGCGGCCGCATCTACCGGATCGCGCCGCGGCGGGGGCTACCGCCCGCCGGTCCGCCGCTCGCGGGCGCCGGGTCCGAGCGGCTGGTCGAGGAGCTCGCGAGCCCGCTGCGCTGGCGCCGCGACACCGCCCAGCGGCTGCTGCTCGAGCGCGGCGCAGCGCCGCTCGATCCCCTGCGCGAGATGGCGACCGCCCGACCCGCCGGCGAGCCGGGTACCGAGCGCGCCGCGCTCGGCCGGCTCCATGCGCTGTGGACGCTCCAGGGTCTGCACGCGATCGACCAGGCGACGGTCATGGCGGCGCTCGACGATCCGCACCCCGGCGTGCGCGAGAACGCGCTCCAGATCGCGGAGACGCTCCTGCCCGGCGCGGCGGCGCTGCGCGGCCGCATCGTCGCGATGGGCGACGATCCGTCGGCGCGGGTGCGCTTCCAGGCCGCGCTGACCCTGGGTGAGCTCGCTTCTGCGGAGCGGACGGCGGCGCTGCTCGAGATCCTCCGGCGCGACGCCGCGCATCGCTTCACGCGCATCGCCGTCGCGAGCGCGCTCGGGGACGGAGCCGGCGAGGCGCTCGCGGAGGTGCTGGCGCAGGCGGCGACGATGCCGCTCTCGCCGGCCGGCGCGGGGCCGGCGGCGGAGCGCGCAGCGCCACCACGGCGGGCTCGCGTCGCGCCGGGACGCGCGGAACCGGGCGCGCTCGGGCACGCGGAGACCCTCGTGCTCGAGCTGGCGGAGCTCGCCGGCGGCGGGCTCGGCCGTGACGGTGCGACGCGGCTCGAGGCGCTCCTGGCGGCGGCGCTCGCGCCCGCGACGCCGCGCCCGCTGGCCGAGGCGGTGCTCGCCGGGCTCGCAGCGGGAATGGGCCGAGCACCGCGCGCCCCGGCGGCGACGGCGACCATCGCGGCGTTCCTCGATCGAGCGATGCTCGATGGCTCGACGGCGATGGCGCGATCGGCGTGGCGGGTGCGGCGAGCGATCGATCTCCCCGATGGGACGGTGCAGGCGGCGGCATTGGCGCGGGCGGCCGCGAGCGCTCGCGACCGCGCGCTGGCGGTCGAGGAGCGGGGCGCCGCGGTGGAGGTGCTGGCGCTCGGGAGGTGGGAGGAGTCCGCGCCGCCGCTGCTGGATCTGCTCGCCGGCGCCGAGCCCTCCGAGCTCCAGGCGCGCGCGGTCGCGGCGCTCGCCGGGCTCGACCACCCGTCGTTGGGGCGCGACCTGATCGACCGCTTCCGCGGGCTCGGCCCGCCGGCGCGGCGCGAGGCGCTGCGCCTCCTGCTGCGCCGGCCGGCCTTCCACGGCGAGGTGGTGTCCGCGCTCGAGGAGGGGCGGCTCGCGCCGGGTGAGCTGGCGCTCGATCTCGAGCAGCGCCGGCGGCTGCTGCGCTCCGAAGCTCCCGGCGTCGCCCGGCGCGCGGCCGCGTTGATCGACGATCACGAGTACGGCAACCGCGCGGTCGTGGTCGAGGAGTGGCTGGCTCGCCTTCCGGCGGCGGGATCGAGCGCGCGCGGCCGCGCCATCCACCAGCGCCTGTGCGCCCAGTGCCACGTCGCCGCCGGCATCGGTCACGCCGTGGGTCCCGACCTCGGAAGCCTCGCCCATCGCAGCGCCGAGGACCTGGTCTCGAACATCCTCGATCCCAACCTGGCGATCCACCCGAGCTACGTCGCCTTCGAGGTCGCGCTCGCCTCGGGCGATCGCGAGCTCGGGCTGATCGCCGCCGAGAGCCCCACGGCGCTCACGCTGGTCCAGGCCGGTGGAGTGCGCCGGGAGCTCGCGCGCCGCGAGATCGCGTCGATGCGCTCGACCGGAGCCTCGCTGATGCCGACGGGAATCGAGCAGGGCTTAACGCCCCAGGACCTGCGCGATCTGATCGAGCTGATTCAGAATCGCTGATCGAGCGGGGCGGCGGGCCGAGGGGTCGGCGCGAGGCTCCGGGCGCCGGGGTGAGGGCAGGATGGCGAGACGCGCGACGGCAAGCGGCTGGCGGCGACGGGTGGGTCGAGCCTTCCTCGGCGCGCTCGCTCTGCTCGCGGCGAGCTGGTATCTGAAGGGGCGGCCGATCGCGCCCGCGGAGATCGATCGGGCGCTCCTCTCCGCGCCGGTACAGCGACCGACGTCGCGCGCACCGTTCGCCTTCACCTACCGCGGCCAGGCCTGCCGGGTTCGCCCGGTCGCCGAGTACGAGCTCCACGGCCTGGTGGTGAGCCACAACGACATCGAGAGCTTCGCCGACATCTACCACGACTCGTCGTCGGTCGACACCAAGGACCTCTGCGTGCTGTGGGGCGGAAGCCTCCAGAGCGAGGACTCCCACCGGGTGAGATTCTCGAGCGGGCCGTTCACCTGCTACTTCCGCTATCCGCCCGGCATCCGCTTCGATCCGAAGGAGCTCTCGAACAACCATCTGATCACCGACGACGCCGCCGTCCGTCGGCGGCTGGCGTCGGTCAACGTCGGCGATCAGGTGCGCCTGCAGGGTCTCCTGGTCGACTATCAGATGGAGGATTGGCGTGACTTCTGGCGCAAGACCTCGACGCGTCGCGACGACGACGGCTGCGAGGTGGTCTTCGTCGAGACTCTCGAGGTGCTGCGCGAAGGCGCGCCGCTCTGGAATCGGCTCTACCGGATGAGCTGGGCCCTGATCGCGGCGCTGCCCGTGGCCTACCTGGTCGCCGCCTGGCTCGAGGCGGGGCCGCCCCCCGCGACGGCGCGCCGCCGTTTCTCGCGCAGCCGTTCGTAGGCTGCGGCGGAGTTTCCCGGCTCAGGCCCGCACGAAGGTGCCGGTCTCGCGGTCCTTGCGCACGCCGAGGAAGCGCAGCGCGCGGCCGTGCGCGACGACCCAGATCGCGGGCGCGAGCGCGCCGGTGGCGAACAGCGCCTCGGTGAGATTCTGGAGCGGGTCGGAGCGCTTCATCTCGAACGGGCGGATGGCGCCGGTGAGGACCACCGGCACGGTGAGGTTCGCGAGCTCGCGGTGGAGCAGCTCGCCGGTGTCGGCCAGGGTGTCGGTGCCGTGCAGGATGACGACGCCGTCGGCGCCGGCGCTGGCGTCCTCGGCGCCGGCCACCCGCGCCGCGTCGACGATGCGGCGGCGGTCGGCGTCCGTCATCTCGAGCGAGTCCTTCGACATCAGCTCGAGGACGGAGATCTCGGTGTCCTCGAGGCGCAGCTCCGCCAGCATGCGGCGGACCTGGCTGGCACGGTTCACGAGGCCGCCGGTCGGCTCGTCGTACACCTTCTCGATGGTGCCACCGGTGGTGATGACCGTGATCCTGCGCATGTGCGGGCGGCAGCTTATCCCGCGCTTCCCTTCCGACTCCGCTAGCTCCCTCGCCCGCGACTCACCGGAAGTCGTGACTCGGGATCCGAGCCAGGCTCTCGAGCGGCCACAGGCGCTCGGCGCGGATGGAGAGCGAGCCGTCGCGCTGCTGCAGCTTCCCTTCGATGACCAGCGCGGGCGAGCCGACGATGGTGCGGCGGTTCGCGGCGAGGATCTGGGGCGTGACCATTGCCTGCACCATCCCGGTCTCGTCCTCGACGGTGACGAAGAGGAGTCCCTTCGCGGTGCCGGGGCGCTGCCGCACGATGACCGAGCCCGCGGTGCGCACGCGCCGGCCGTCGGCGAGGCGCTCGAGCACCGCGGTGGCGAGCACGCCGTGGGCGGTGAGGCGCTCGCGCCAGTAGGTCATGGGATGCGGACCGGTGGTCACCTCGGTGATCGCGAAGTCGGCGACGGTCTCGTCGAGAGCGGTCATCTCGGGGAGCGGGGAATGGGCGTCGTCGCCGTGGTCGGCGTGGAGCGGTCCGGTGGTGCGCGAGACGCGCGCCGCCTGCCACAGCGCCTGGCGCCGGGTGAGGCCGAGCGAGCCGAGCGCGCCGCAGTGGGCGAGCGCGGTGAGCTCCCCCTCGCGCAGGCCGGCACGGCGCGCGAGGTCCTCCGGGGAGGTGAAGCGGGCGATCGCCTGCTCGCGCTCGATCGCCTCGCCCGCCTCCTGGCGCAGGCCCTTGACGAAGCGCAGGCCGAGGCGCAGGGCGCCGTTGGCGCGCTCGCTGCGGGCGTGGTGAGTAGCACGCTCTTCGCTCGCATCCTTTTGGCGCCGCGGACGGCGCTCGCTGCGGGCGTGGTTAATACCACGCCCTTCGCTCGCATCACTCTGGCGCCGCGGACGGCGCTGGTTGGGCTCCCACCGGCACTTCCAGCCCGAGAGGTTGACGTCGATCGGACGGGCCTCGACGCCGCGCCGCGCGGCGTCCTTCAAGAGCGTCGCCGGGTGGTAGAAGCCCATCGGCCAGGCGTTGAGGAGGGCGGCGTAGAACGCCGTCGGGTGGTGCGCCTTGAGATACGCGCTGGCGTAGGCGATGAGCGCGAAGCTCGCCGAGTGCGACTCGGGGAAGCCGTAGAGCGCGAACGAGGTGATCTGCTTCACGATCGCATCCTGCGCCTGGCCCTCGATGCCGCGCTCGGTCATCCCTGCACGCAGCCGCCGCTCGATCCTGTCCATGCGCTCCATCGAGCGCTTGAAACCCATGGCGCGACGCAGCTCCTCGGCCTCGCCGCCCGAGAAGCCGGCGGCGACCATGGCGATCTTCAGGATCTGCTCCTGGAAGATCGGCACCCCGAGCGTGCGCTCGAGGATCGGTTCGAGGCTGGGATGCGGGTAGGTCACCGGCTCGCGCCCGAGCCGCCGCTCGAAGAACGGGTTCGCCATCTGCCCCACGATCGGCCCCGGACGGATGATCGCGATCTGGATCACGAGGTCGTAGAAGCGGGTCGGCCGGTGGCGGGGGAGCGAGGCCATCTGCGCCCGGCTCTCGACCTGGAAGAGCCCCACGGTGTCGGCCTTCTGCAGCATGCGGTAGATCGCGGGATCGTCCGGGGGGAGGTGGGCGTAGTCGACCTTCAAACCTTCGTGCCGGTGGATCATCGGCGCCGCCTCCTCGAGCGCGCACAGCATCCCGAGGCCGAGGAGGTCGACCTTGATGATCCCGAGGTCGGCGCAATCGTCCTTGTCCCACTGCACGACGACGCGCCCCTCCATCGCCGCGGGCTCGAGCGGCACCACCTCGTCGAGGCGGCCCGCCGCGATCACCATGCCGCCCGAGTGCTGCCCGAGATGGCGTGGGAGGTTCTGGATCTTCCACCACATCTCGGCGAAGGTCCGGATGCGCGGATCGACGGGGTCGAAGCCCGCCTGGCGCAGCTCCGCGCCCATCTCCTTCGCGTCGCCGCGGTGGACGTCGTAGCCCCAGCTCCCGAGCTGCTTCGCGAGGGTGTCGACCTGCTCCTCGGAGTAGCCGAGGACCTTCGCCACCTCGCGCGCCGCCATGCGGTCGCGGTAGGTGATGACGTTCGCGGTCATCGCGGCGCCGCGCACGCCGTAGCGCCGGTAGACGTACTGGATGACCTGCTCGCGCTGCGCTCCCGACGGTAAGTCGAGATCGATGTCGGGCCACTCGCCGCGCTCCTCGGAGAGAAAGCGCTCGAACAGGAGCTCCATCTTCACCGGGTCGACGGCGGTGATCGAGAGCGCGTAGCAGACGGCGCTGTTGGCCGCCGAGCCGCGGCCCTGCACCAGGATCCCGTGGTCCTGGCAGAAGCGCACGATGTCCCACACGATGAGGAAGTAGCCCTCGAGCTGGAGCTTCTCGATCAGCGCCAGCTCCCTCTCGATCTGCGCCTGCGCTCTCGCGGTGAGCGGGCGGAAGCGGGCGCGCGCGCCGTTCCAGGCGAGCTGGCGCAGGTAGGAGGCGGGTGTCTCCCCGGGCGGCACCGGGTAGTCGGGGAAGCGGTAGCCGAGATCGGCGAGCGTGAAGTCGAGCCCGCGGGCCAGATCGAGCGTCGCCTCCACCGCCTCCGGGCAGTCGCGGAAGCGCTCGGCCATCTCGCCGGCGCCCTTCAGGTGACGCTGCCGCTCGGCGTCGAGCAGCGCGCCGGCGGAATCGAGCTTGGCGCCGAGCCGGATGCAGGTGAGGACGTCGTGGAGCCGCTTGTCGTCGGCGCGCGCGTAGCGCACGCCGTTGGTGGCGAGGAGCGGTAGGCGCAGGCTCCGCGCGAGATCGCCGAGCGCCTGGTTGCGCTCCTCCTCGGAGCGCAGGGCGTGGCGCTGGAGCTCGACTCCGAGGCGGTCCGGAAAGAGCCCGCGCAGGCGCTCGAGCAGACGGCGGGCTCCCTCGGGCCCGCGACTGCGGAGCGTGCGCGCGAGCGGACCTTCCTCGCCCCCGGTCAGGCACACCAGGCCGCCCGCGTGCGCGGCGAGGGTGTCCCAGTCGACGCGGGCCTCGCCCTTGGGGTGGGCGAGGGCGGCGGCGGTGAGCAGGCGGCACAGGTTCTGGTATCCCGAGCGGTCGGCGACGAGGAGCGTGATGCGCGCCTCGCCTTCGCGCGCGAGCTTCGCCGGGTCTACCGCCCCCGCAGGTTCCGGCTCGGGCCGCTCGCCGATCGTGGTGCAGCGCTCGCCCGGGTCGAGCACGACCTCGGCGCCCACCAGGGCCTTGATCCCCGCCGCGCGCGCCGCCTTGTAGAAGCGCGGCGCACCGTACACGCCGTTGCGATCGACCAGGGCGACGGCGGGGAGCTCGAGCTCGGCGGCGCGCTCCACCAAGTCCTCGGGCAGCGAGGCGCCGGCGAGGAACGAGAACGACGAAGCGCAGCGGAGCTCGGCGTAGCGGCGGCGAACCGCCCTTCGGCCTCCGCCCGTCCGTGGGCCATCGCCCACCGGCCGGTACTCGCGCTCGCGCAGCTTCTCCTTGCGCGCTCCGGGCGAGACGTAATGCTCGGTGTCGAGCCAGGCACCGGCGTCCCGGCCCCTGGCTACTCCCGCACTCGCGCGGATCGACGCCGCGGACGAAAAGGCCGGAGCCTCCCCACTCGGCCCGTTCCGCTTCCCATCTCGCCCGTCCCGTTCCTCGCCGTAGGTGGAGGGGGGGCCGCCCAGCGAGAGGGTGGCCAGGCGACGGCGCTCCTCCTCCTCCGGCGAGGGCAGAGGGGCAACGGGATCGGGGCTTGTGGTGGGCGGGCGGACAGGATGGGGAGGCCTCCGGTACATGAGAGGGTCGAAAAAGGGAAGGCGAGCATAGGCGTAAACAAGACGTAAGTCAAGAGCCACCGGAGACTGAATTACGCCGCCTCGCAGGACGCCGTGGCCGCCGCGAGCGAAGACGCCGTTCCAGCCGAAGCCGGCGCGAGTAGGATCGATGCGCGACCCGCCCGGTCGCGAACCTCAACCCCCGGAGGGTCTCTCATGCTCCGCACCCGCTTCACCGATCTCGTCGGCTGCACCGTCCCCCTTCAGCTCGCGGCGATGCCCGGCGTCGGTACCCCGGAGCTGGTCGCGGCCGTCGCCGGTGCCGGCGGCCTTGGCATGATCGGCCTGCCACAGATCCCCGCCCCAGCCATCGTCTCGATCCTCGACGGCCTCGCCGCGACGACGCGCGGCACCTTCGGCATGAACTTCCTCATCCCATTCCTCGATCGCGCCGCCCTCGAGGTGGCGGCGCCGCGCGCGCGGGTGGTCGAATTCTTCTACGGCCCTCCCGATCGCGACCTGGTGCGCGCCGCGCGCTCCGGCGGCGCGCTCGTGAGCTGGCAGGTCGGCTCGCGCGACGAGGCGCTCGAGGCGGTGGACGCCGGCTGCGATCTGGTGGTCGCGCAGGGAAACGAAGCGGGCGGGCACGTCCGCGGTGAGCTCGGCCTGCTGCGGGTGCTCTCGGAGGTGCTCGACGCCGTGGGGGAGGTGCCGGTGGTGGCCGCCGGCGGGATCGGCTCCGCGCGCGAGGTTGCGGGCGCGCTCGCTGCCGGCGCCAGCGCGGTGCGCGTGGGCACCCGCTTCGTCGCCGCGGTCGAATCGGGCGCGCATCCCGAGTACGTGCGGTCGCTGGTCGAGGCGCGCGCCGAGGACACCGTCCTCACCGACGTCTTCTCGGTGGGGTGGGACGCGCCCCACCGGGTGCTGCGCTCCGCGATCGAGGCCGCGCGCGCCTTCCCGGGCGAGGTGGTGGGGGAGGCCGAGTGGGGCGGAGAGAAGAGGCCGGTCGCGCGCTTCTCGGCCGAGCTGCCGACGCGCGAGACCACCGGCGAGGTCCGCGCCATGGCCCTCTACGCCGGACAGTCGGTGGGCGCGGTGCGCCAGGTACGGCCGGCGCGCGAGATCGTCGCCGAGCTCGTCGGCGGCGCCGAGGAGCTCCTGCTGGAAGCGGCGCCCGCGATCGGGGCCTCGTGATGGCCGGTGGGTCGAAGGAGCTCCTGAGCCAGCGCAGGATCGCCGAGTCGATCGGCGTCCCGGTCGCGCGCCGCCACATCTTTCTCTGCTCGGACCAGACCACTCCCAAGTGCTGCGACCGCGAGCGCGGGCTCCTGGCCTGGGACTACCTCAAGCGGCGGCTCAAGGAGCTCGACCTCGTCGATTCCGGCGGCATCCTGCGCAGCAAGGCCAACTGCCTGCGCATCTGCGAAGGCGGGCCGATCGCGGTGGTCTATCCGGAGGGCGCGTGGTACCGCGGCTGCGATCCGCCGGTGCTCGAGCGCATCGTGCAGGAGCACCTCATCGGCGGGAAGGTGGTCGAGGAGCACCGCATCGTGGAGCACACGCTCGAGGCGCCGGCGAACGGAATCAGCGGTCGTGGTGTGGAGAGACGTGAAGGCCGTCCTGGGGGCGAGGGCGACGAGGAGGGAACAGCGATGGTGGAGCGGGCGTTCTCCGGCGCACCGTGGGAGCAGTTGGTCGGCTACTGCCGCGCGGTGCGGGCCGGCGACCACATCTACGTCACGGGCACCGTCGCGGTCGGCGAGGACGGCAGTCCGTTCGCCCCCGGCGACGGCTACGCGCAGGCGAGCCGCTGCTTCGACCTCATCGAGCGCGCGCTGCGCGGGCTGGACGCGGACCTGTCCTCGGTGGTGCGCACCCGCATGTTCGTCACCGACATCTCGCTCTGGGAGGAGTTCGGCCGAGCGCATCGCGAGCGCTTCGGCGCGCATCCGCCGGCGACCACCATGGTCGAGGTCAGGGCGCTGATCGCGCCCGAGCTCCTGATCGAGATCGAGGCCGACGCCGTGATCGTCGACGCGGCGCC
>DATKDQ010000133.1:0-2655 GCA_035544635.1 Thermoanaerobaculia bacterium | reverse complement strand
CTCGCGAGTGACGCCGTCGGCGTCGAGATCGGGGTTCGCCTCGCCTCCGGGACTGCGCCACACGAACTCCTCGGCCTGCATGCCCATGCCGATCGAGGCGGCGCCCATGACGATGCCGCGGATCGTCGTGATGTTTCCCTTCCATCCGATCGGGCGCACCACCAGATCGGGGTCGACGCCCTCGACCGCGGAGAGGTCGAAGCGCACCTCGCCCTGGGCGTCGGCGGTGGCGGAGATCGCCCCGTAGGAAACTCCCTTCGACTCGAGCTCCCGACTGACCGCGGTGCCGGGAGCCTCGCGCGCCGCCGCGGCGGCGTCGTCGCGCGCCGCCTGCAGGTCCTCGGTGATCTCCTGCGCCAGGAGCTGCAGGATGCCGTTGCCGAAGAGCGACGTCGTCGAACGGACGTTGAACGGAGGGAGGCCGTCGAGATCGCCGTCCTGCGCGACGTGGGTGTGGGAGGCACCGCCGCCGCCCGGGAAGGGGAGGTTGTGGCAGCCGCCGCACGACTGGGAGGCCGGCGACAGCAGGATCCCGCCTGGGGGCGTCAGCGCGAAGCGGTGAATGGTCTCACCGTTCGGCAGCTTCGCCATGCCCACTCCGTCGAGGCCGTTGAAGGCGGTGTGGAACAGGAGCCGCCCGGCCTCGAAGAGCCCGCCGTGCCCTGGCCTTCCCGCTGCGATGTCGGCCGATTCGAGATGAGCCGGCAGCGGAAAGGCCGGTTTCTCGGTCAGCTCGACGGCCGGAGGCGAGGACGCAGCCCCGCCCCCCTCGGTGCCTGCGGTCTCGGTGGAACAGGCCGGCAGGCACAGAACGAACAGAGTCATGGCCAGCGGCCCACTCGCCGCCGCCGGCAAGGGATGAACTCGCGTCTTCATGAGCTGTTTCCCCCCGGATAGTGGCCGAGACGGTCCCGCGACCGCGCCGCCTCGCCCCGTCCTTCTACGGTAGGTGCAAGCATAACGGACCGAGAGGCTGTCCGGCGCGCATGCCCGCGCCCCACGCCGGCGCGCGGTTCGTCAGGCGCGCGCAAAGAGACGGCTGTGAGCAGCAGCCAGCGAAGGCAGCCCGTCAAACCGGCGGCTGCCGGCGATGCCACTCCGTCGCGCTCTCGTAGGCGTGCCCCGCTCGGAGCAGGATGCCCTCCGTGAGCGGATGCCCGGCGAGCTGGAGCGAGAGCGGCAGCCCTTCGACCGTAGCCCCGCACGGCAGCGTGAGCGTGGGGTAGCCGTTGTAGTCCCAGGGGATGGTGAAGCGCGAGCTGCGCTGGAACCACTCGAGCGGTACGCCGGCGGACGAGTCGCCGGACGGGTCGGGCGCCTCGAAGACGCCGGCCAGCCGGTAGGGAAACGGCTCGCTCGCGACCGCCGGGCAGGCGAGCAGATCGACGTCGCGCATCGCGTTCCGGATCGCGCCGCTGGTCTCCAGGCGCCGGCGATGCGCGGCGGCGTACTGCGCGCCGGTGGTCGACGCGCCGAAGCCGAGCCAGAAGCGGAACCAGTTACCGTACTCCCCGGCCCGAGACGGGTAGGTCTCGTGGTGCACGGCCGCCGCTTCCGCGGCGCACAGCGTCTGCCAGGCGAGGAGCGCGTCCTGGTCGAGCGCCTCCGCCGGCAGCGCGATCTCGACGATGCGCGCGCCGTGTTTCTCGAGCACGTCGAGCGCGGTGCGGATGGCGCTCGCGAGCGGCGGCGCCACGCCTTCGGTGGCGTAGCGCTGGTCGTAGCCGATGCGCAGACCGGCGGCGCCGCGGTCGAGCTCGGCCAGGTAGTCCGGCACCGCATCGGGCAGCGCCGTCGGATCGCCGGGGTCGGGCCCGGCGATCGCGCGCAGCACGGCGGCGGCGTCGGCGACGCGGCGCGTCATCGGCCCGACGTGGTCGAGCGAGGGCGCGAGGTCGAGCACGCCGTGCCGGCTCACCCGCCCCCAGGTCGGCTTGAGGCCGACGATGCCGTTCATCGCCGAGGGGTAGCGGATCGATCCTCCGGTGTCGGTGCCGAGCGATGCGAAGCAGAGCCCCGCGGCGGTCGCGACCCCCGAGCCGCCCGACGAGACGCCGGGCCACAGCGCCTCGCCCCAGGGGTTGCGCGGCACCTCGAAGTCGGGGTGGTACCCGGCCATCGCCCCCTCGGTGGTGGCGAGCTTGCCGAGGAGAACCGCGCCCGCCGCCTCGAGCCGCGCGACCACCGTGGCGTCGTAGGACGGCACGAAGTCGCGCCGCACTCCCGAGCCGCCCGTGGTACGGATGCCCGCGGTGAAGCAGAGGTCCTTGACTCCGATCGGCACCCCATGGAGCGGCCCGAGCCAGCGGCCGGCGCCGATCTCACGCTCGGCCCTCTCCGCGGCGGCCGTGGCGCGTTGGCGCGTAACGGTGTAGTAGGCGTGAAGCCGCGGCTCGAGCGCCTCGACGCGCGCGAGCATCGCCTTGGTGAGCTCGACCGGCGAGAGCTCGCCGGCCCGGATCTCGGCGCTGATCTCCAGGACGCCGCGATAGTGCGAGGGTGTTGCGCTCATGCTTTGCTCCACAGGCTCCTGGACCGGCGCGCGAGGCGCGGCGCCGGCGCGCCCTCCGGCGGCGAGGCCGAGCCCGGCCGCCAGGAGAGCGCGGCGGGAGATGCCGGCCTCGGTCTCGCCGTGTGCGGGATGGCTCGTTCTGC
>DATKDQ010000132.1:0-4228 GCA_035544635.1 Thermoanaerobaculia bacterium | reverse complement strand
ACGGGGGAGCGCGTTACGACCAGGTCCTGGTGAGCGACGGCCAGGTCGTACGCGACGTTTTCGATCGCCAAGCCGCCGAGATCTTCGTCTTCTTCGACCTCGAAGATGCTCCGGCGGCGACTCCTCTCAAGGCGATCTGGGTCGCGCTATCGGGTCGATCTCTACATCGGCGAGCAGCGGCAATGCTCCGCGGGCTTCACGGTTCGCCGAATGAGTCCGCAGGGGATCGTGGACCTGGCGGGCGCGTTCTACACGCTGAATCTGAAGCGCTATCCGATGCCCGACGTTGCGACCTTGAAGGCCTGGTGAGGGAGCGCTCCTGACGCTCGCTCCCGGCACCCGCCTCGGCCCTTACGAGATCACCGCCAAGCTCGGCGAAGGCGGAATGGGGGTCGTTTTCAAAGCGAAAGACTTCCATTTAGGGCGTGAGGTGGCGCTCAAGGTGCTGCCCGAAGGGTTCACCCAGGACCCCGAACGGCTGGCTCGCTTCGAGCGCGAGGCCCGACTCCTCGCGCAGCTCAACCACCCCAACATCGCGCAGATCCACGGCCTCGAGGTTCAGGGTGAGACCCGCGCCCTGGTCATGGAGCTCGTCGAGGGCCCGACCCTGGCAGAACGATTGGAGTCGGGGTCTTTACCCCTAAATGAATGCCTTTCCATCGCCCGCCAGATCGCCGAGGCGCTCGAAGAGGCGCATGAAAAAGGAATCATTCACAGAGATCTAAAGCCACAAAACATAAAGGCTTCCATTGAAGGGAAAGTCAAGGTTCTCGACTTCGGGCTGGCGAAGGCGATGGATCCGGTCGGGAGCTCTTCGGCGCTGCCGGCGGATCTCGCGCATTCCCCGACCATTACTTTCGGCGGCACGCGCGAAGGGGTGATCCTCGGCACAGCGGCGTACATGTCGCCGGAGCAGGCGCGGGGTGGCGCGGTCGACAAGCGCGCGGACATCTGGGCGTTCGGCGTCGTCCTCTACGAGATGCTCGCCGGCGAGAGGCTCTTCGCCGGCGAGAGCGTGGTCGACGTGCTGGGCTCGGTGATGCGCCAGACGATCGATTTCGAGCGTCTGCCGGGAACGACGCCGCGCGAGCTGCGCCGGCTCGTGCGCCGCTGCCTCGAGCGCGACCCGAAGCGGCGCCTGCGCGACGTCGGCGATGCACGCCTCGTTCTCGAGGAGCTCAGCGCCGGCGGCGATGACGAAGAGATCCAGATCGCCGCCGTCGCGCCGACCGCGGCTTCGTCTCGCAAGCGGCGGCTGGGCCTCGCGGCCGCGGCGGCCGCGGGATTGGTGGGCGCGGTGGCGCTCGGCTGGTTGCTGAGCGGCACGTCGAAAACGACGTCCAAGCCCTCCTTCCGTTTCCAGAAGCTCACCTTCCTGCCCGGCGTCGAGTGGGCGCCCGAGCTGTCGGCCGACGGCAAGACGCTCTTCTTCGCCGCCGGCGACACGGCGCGGAGCGAGATCTACTCGGTCCCGGTGGGTGGCAAGAAGCCGACCTCGCTCACGCCGGGCACGGAGGCCTACCACGACCAGCCGCGGCTGTCGCCCGACGGCAATCAGCTCGTCTTCGCCTCCACCCGCGACCGCGGCGGCCTCTTCCTGATGGGGGTCAACGGCGAGTCGGTGCGCAAGCTCGCCGACCGCGGCAGCGATCCCGCCTGGTCGCCCGACGGACGCCTCGTCGCCTACTCGACGGACGAATTCTTCCTGCCGTACGAAGGCCTGGACGGCGGGACGCTCGGCCTGGTCGACGTGACCGCCGGTACGACGCGCGAGCTGCCCGCCGGGGACGGCCACCAGCCCGCCTGGTCGCCCACCGGACGCCGCATCGCCTACTGGGGCTTGCGCGGCGGCGGCGGCGATCGCGACCTCGCGACGATCGCGCTCGACGGCGGTGAGCCGGTCGCCGTGGCGAGCCATCCCGCGGTCGACTGGAACCCGGTGTGGTCCGAGGACGGCCGCCACCTCTACTTCCTGAGCGACCGCGGCGGCACGATGAACCTCTGGCGCGTTGCGATCGACGAGGCCACCGGCGTCGCCCGGGGCGATCCCGAGAGCGTGCCGCTGCCGGCCGACGAGGTCGTCTACCTGGCGCGCTCCGGCAGGCGCTGGATCTACGCCGCATACTCGTCGCGCTCCAGCATCCGGGTCGTCGAGTTCGACGCGGCCCGTTCGGTGGCCGTCGGCCCGCCTCGCTCGCTCCTCTCGACGTCGAGGAGCCTCCGCGACGTCACCGTCTCGCCCGACGGCGGGCAGATCGCCTTCACCACCATGCGCCCGCAGGAAGATGTCTACGTGGTCGCCGCCGAAGGCGGCACGCCGACGCAGCTCACCGACGATCCGGAGTTCGACCGCTACGTCTCCTGGACGCCGGACGGCCAACGGATCCTTTTCAGCTCGTTTCGCGGCGAGAGGTACGAGCAGTACTGGATCCGCCCGGACGGCAGCGGCTTCCAGGCGGTGACCGAGACCGAGGTCGACCCGGGCTGGTCTCCCGTGCTCTCGCCGCGCGCCGACCGCATGGTCGTGTCGACGGCGAACGGCGTCGCGATCTTCGACACGAGCGGACCGCCCCCCTGGAAGACGTTCGAGCCAACCACTCCCCCCGAGGGGGCGCCGGGGACCAACTTCTCGGGGTCCATCTGGTCGCCGCAAGGGGACCGGCTGGCCGGACACGTTTATCGCGGCCGAGAGCCTGGTCGCGCCGCCGTGCTCGACCTCGCGACCGGGAGCTATCGGATCTTCGAGCCCACCTCGCGCTCCGTCGGGTGGTTTCCCGACGGGCGACGCGTGCTGATCCTCTGGCAGGGCCGGTTGGCGGTCCTCGATCTCGGGACCTGGCGGGCGACGCCCGTTCCCGGCAGCCCGGAGCTCCGCGGTCGCGTCACCGCGAGCCGGGACCTGCGCACGCTCGTCAGCCTCGAGGACGACTCGCAGGCCGACATCTGGCTGGCCGAGGAGCTGCCGACCCCGTAAGCCGCTCCGCGGCCGATTCCGGCGAGGTCAGCGCGAGGCGTCGCGAAGGGCAGCCGCCAGCTTCCGGCCGTCGGGCACGCCGAGGCCGGTGCGGCGGTTCCAGCCCGGGCGCTCGACGACGGCTCGCCCCTCGACCCGCCGCACCGGCCGGATGGCGCCGGATCGCACGAGGGTTTCGAGCTGCCCGTAGAGAAACGGCGTGAAGAGCCCGATCGGCCGGCCAAGCACCTGATTGATGCAGGCAACGAGGCCGGCCCACACCGGCGCCGCGGCGCTGGTGCCGGCGCCGACGTGCCAGGCGCCGAGGCCGTAGACGCGGTAGCCGCTCGCTCGCGCACCCGGTCCGGCCGCGTGCCGATGAGCGAAGTGCCGCCGCAGGTGAGGACGTGGGCGCTCGAGGCCTGGAAGCAGACGCCGGGCTTGCGGTCGCCCTTCTCGGCGTAGGCGCCGTCGTCGCCCGACGAGCAGCAGACCGTGATGCCGAGCGCCGCCGCCTCGGCGAGCACCTCGTCGGAGTGGCGCAGCGTCGAGCGTGGCGCAGGAGATACCGGGCGAGGCGTTCGAGGCCGGTATGGCCGCTACGGTACCGGGTGCCAGGTCCCCTCACGATCCCAGCCGCCCCGAGACGCGAGGGCGTGGACGTGGGGATGCAATGGCCGACGTCCTCGAGTACCTGCTCCTACCTCCCTCCCGCTCTCCCTCGAACGATCCGGGGGGAAGCCGATCCGGACGTCCGCCAGCGGGTAGCTGAGCGCATACTGGGTTGGGACGTCCACCGTCCCAGTCCAGCCGCCATCGCTGCGTGCCAGAGTAGCGGTCACCGGAGGGATCGCCTCACCGACACGTGCCTCACCCTCCCAGACGCCAGCAGTGTCAGCGGGACTGGGGTGAGAGGCTGTGCGACCGGCGCAGGAAGACAGTACTGCCGCCGCCAGGGCGAGCGGGGCCGTTCGAAGCAGCGGGTGTATCCAGGATCTCATCGATTGGCCGACCATCAACAGATCTCCTCCACAGCTTGCGGGAGGAGGCTGGCTGACCTTCTCGCCGGCAGCATGACGCCCAGCCGATAACCTGCGGGCGCCGCAGGCGACCGTCAGGTTCATCGGCTATGAGTGGCTCTTCGCCAAGTTGTGTGGGTGAGCGCACCGGGCGAGGAGGGGCTGGGTGGGGCCGGAAGGGGATAGCGTTGGGGCATGCGCGACAACGAGTTGTACCGGCGGATCCTTGGAATCGAGAGTCCCTGGGTGGTGGCGG
>DATKDQ010000131.1:0-29684 GCA_035544635.1 Thermoanaerobaculia bacterium | reverse complement strand
CTTCATGCGGCTGCCGTTCTTCGTGTGGGCGCAGCTCGTCACCGCGTTCCTCCTCCTGCTCGCGTTCCCGCCGCTCGAGGCGGCGGCCGTCCTCCAGCTCATGGACCGGCTCGCCGGCACCAGCTTCTTCATGCCGGAGGGTCTGGTGGTGAGCGGACAGATCCAGGAGTATGCCGGCGGCGGCAGCCCGCTCCTGTGGCAGCACCTGTTCTGGTTTCTGGCGCATCCCGAGGTCTACGTGCTGATCCTGCCCGCCATGGGCATGGTCGCCGAGGTGATCGCCAACAACACGCGCAAGCCGCTGTGGGGCTACCCCGCGCTGGTGTACTCGGTCGTGTTCGTCGGCTTCATGTCGTTCATCGTGTGGGCCCACCACATGTTCCTCACCGGCATGGGAACCGTGATCAGCGCGTTCTTCCAGACCACGACGATGATCATCTCGATCCCGTCGGTGATCATCGTCACCTGCCTCCTGCTGTCGCTGTGGGGCGCGTCGATACGCTTCAACACGCCGATGCTGTTCGCACTCGCCTTCCTCCCGATGTTCGGCATCGGTGGCCTCACCGGTCTGCCGCTCGGATTGGCCGCGTCGGACATCCACCTGCACGACACCCAGTACGTGATCGGCCACTTCCACTACGTGGTCGCGCCCGGCACCATCTTCGGGATCTTCGCGGGCATCTACTACTGGTATCCCAAGGTCACCGGCCGGCGGATGAACGAGATGCTCGGCAAGATCCACTTCTGGCCCTCGCTCCTGGCGATGAACGGCATCTTCTTCCCGATGCTGATCCAGGGGCTGCGCGGGATGTCGCGCCGGCTCTACGACGGTGGGGAGATCTACGAGTTTACGGCCGACGTCATGGTGTGGAACAAGGTGATGACCATGTCGGCCTTCACCCTGTTCGCCGTCCAGCTGGTCTTCATCTTCAACTTCTTCTGGAGCCTCCGGGCCGGCCAGAAGGTCGGCGCCAACCCCTGGAACGCGACCACGCTGGAATGGACGGATGCGCCCTCGCCGCCGATCGCGCACGGCAACTTCCCCAAGACGCCCCAGGTCTTCCGGCCGGCGTACGAGTACAGCGTGCCGGGGCAGTCGCAGGACTTCCAACCGCAGAGCCAGGAGGCCTGAGCGATGTCGGTCGCGATTCCCTACACCACCGAGCCTCGCCCCGATACCGGCCTCTACAACGCGAAGCTCGGCGTCTGGCTCTTTCTGGCTTCGGAGGTGATGCTGTTCGGGGCCCTCTTCTCCTCCTACATCCTGCTGCGGACCTCGGCGCCGGTGTGGCCGGTCGGTTCGGAGATCCTCGACGTCCCTGTCGCCTTCGTCAACACGCTGGTGCTGATCGCCTCGAGCGTGACCATGGTCATGTCGTGGGCCTCGCTCAAGATGAACGACTTCGGGAAGTACCGGCTCTACATGGGCCTGACCATCCTGTGTGCGCTCGCTTTCCTGGGTATCAAGGCCTACGAGTACGGGACCAAGTTCTCGCACCACCTCTACCCCTCGGGGAGCACGTTCCTGGCGATCTACTTCGTGCTGACCGGCCTGCACGGCCTGCACGTCATCGGCGGGCTGATCGTCAACAGCTACTTCTGGGGGCCGGGCGCGAAAATGTGGAAGACCGAGCCCGACCGCTTCGCGAACCGGATCGAGGTCGCCGGCCTGTACTGGCACTTCGTCGACTTGGTATGGATCTTCCTGTTCCCGGTCCTCTATCTGCTGTGACGCGGGTGCGCGAACGCCGGCCAGAGAGTCAGGCGGCCGTCCGGGGTCGTGACGAAAGGGGATCGTCAGGTGATACCTGGCCGCGCGGAGCGATAGTTGCACCCTCCGCAGCCGCCGGGAGTACGATGAGGAGAGGTCGATGAGCACTCACACCGCCCCCAGCCACGCCCCCGACCACGGCCCGTCGCATACGGCGCAGCCCCACGGCGCCCACGATATCCGCGCGCACGTGAAGGTCTACATGATGGTCTTCGGCGCGCTGGCGGTCCTGACCGTGGTCACGGTCGCGGCCAGCTATCTGGACATCCCACTCGGCCCGGCGATCGCGCTCGCGCTCCTGATCGCGACCGTGAAGGCATCGCTCGTTGCCCTCTTCTTCATGCACCTGAAGGGCGAGGTCCGATCGGTGATGTGGACGCTGCTCCTGACCGCGGTGTTCTTCCTCGCGCTCATGACCATCCCGCTGTCGTGGTACCTCGACGGGCCGAAGCACCCCGAGGGCACGGGGCCGACGGCACGTTCGCTGACCACACTCGAGGCGCGCTGAGGTCATGGAGAATGGGCGGGCACGGGTCCCGCCTCCCCACGAGATGTCGCTGGCCACCATCCACCTGCTCTTCATCGCGTTGTCGACGCTGCTCGCGGCGGGAGCCGGGGTGTGGGGCCTGAGCGCCTTCACCGCCTCCGGCGACCTCGCGGGCCTGCTCTTCGGAGCGCTTTCGCTGCTCGCGGTGCCGGTGCTCGTGGTCTACGGGGTGAGGGTGCGCCGCAAGCTCAAGGCCCTCGGGGCGTTCCCGACATGACACGGCGCCGCCGTTCGCTCGCGTTCGGCCTGGCGGCGGCAGCCGCCACCGTGGTGATCACGCTCGCGCTGGCGGAGCCGGCAGCGGCGTGCACGGTCTGCTTCGGGGATCCCGAGTCGGCCGAGACCCGGGGACTGCGCGGCGCCATCCTGTTCCTGCTCGTCCTGGTCGGCCTGGTGCAGGTCGGGTTCGTCCGCCTGTTCTGGGAGTTCCGCCGGCGAGCGAAGTTGCTCGACGATCGAAAGAAGCAGTTGCGGATCGTGCGCGGAGGAGTGCGTTCATGAGGGATTTCCTGGGGCTGCCGCCGGACTGGTCGGCGTCGGGCTATCAGATCGACGGTCTGATCGTGATCATCCACTGGTTCATGTTCACCCTCTTCCTGTTCTGGGGAGGCTTCTTCGCGTACGCCCTGGTGCGGTTCAGGGCCGGCCGCCAGCCGCAGGCGATCTACGCCGGCACCAAGGCGGGCTGGAGCAGGTTCATGGAGGTCGGCATCGTCCTCTTCGAGATCGTGCTGCTGGTCGGCTTCGCGTTCCCGCTGTGGTCGCAGCGCGTGCGCGAGATGCCGCCCGAGGAGGGCGCGACGCGGGTACGGGTGGTCGCCGAGCAGTTCGCCTGGAACTTCCACTATCCCGGTCCCGACGGGGTGTGGGGCCGCACCGATCCGACCCTGGTGAACACCGCCGCCAACCCGCTCGGACTCGATCGCCAGGATCCGGCGGCGGCGGACGACATCCACACGCTGAACAACCTATACCTCCCGGTCGACAAGCCGGTCATCCTCTATCTGTCGTCGAAGGACGTCATCCACAGCTTCTTCCTGCCCTACATGCGGGTGAAGCACGACGCCATCCCCGGCCAGGTGGTGCCGATCTGGTTCGAGCCGGTCGAGACCGGGAGCTCCGAGATCGCCTGCGCGCAGCTCTGCGGCATGACCCATTTCCGCATGAGGGGTTTTCTCCACGTGCAGAGCCAGGCCGAGTACGACGCCTGGCTCGCGCAGCAGGCTCCGGTCCAGGCAGCCGCTAGCCACGATTCTGGCGCCGCGGACGGCGCAAGTCGGTCCGCGACAGGGCCGGCCGGCTAGCAGGAGGGGCGTGGACGTCCAAGCGCTCCCCGCGCTGAACGCTCTGCTCAACGGGGCGAGCGCCCTGCTGCTGGCGACGGGGTACGTTCTCATCCGGCGCGGGCGGCGTGAGGCGCACCAGCGCTTCATGCTCGCGGCCTTCGCGTGCTCCGTCCTCTTCCTGACCAGCTATCTCGTCTACCACGCGCAGGTGGGGAGCGTGCGGTTCCAGGGCACCGGCCCGGTGCGGGCCATCTACCTCTCCATCCTCCTCACTCACACCGTACTCGCCGCCGCCGTCCCCTTCCTCGCGGTGATCACGCTGGTGCGCGGCCTGCGCGGCCACTTCCGGCGGCACGTGGCGATCGCGCGGGTCACGCTGCCGATCTGGCTCTACGTATCGATCACCGGCGTCGTCATCTATCTGATGCTCTATCGACTCTGACCCGGAGCCCCGCCTCTGGCGAGCGTCCTCCCGGCGAGACGACGGCGGTGCGAGCTGGGGACGGCCGCCGGCCCGTTTCGGCATCCTCCGAGCACGGGATCGACGCTCCGCCGCGCGCGGCCCCGCCCTCCGTGGTGGCACTTGGATTGCAGATAGACTGGCTCTCGGCATGACGCCCGCCGCGATTCGACTGCGTGGAGTCTTCGCGCTTCTCTTCGCGCTCTGCGCCGTCTCCGCCGCCGCAACCGCGGCCGACGGAGATCGCGTGCTCTGGCCGGAGAGCGAGCGCGCCTTCGTCGACGACGGCCCCGGTTGGCTGCTCTCCGATCAGGAACGCCGGGCGCTGGCGGCAATGGACGCGTCGGAGCGCACGGCGTGGATCCGGGCGTTCCTGGCGCGCGACCCGGTCCCGGAGACGCCGGAGAACGAGCTGGAGCAGGGCATCGAACGTCGCCGGCGGCTGGTGCTCGGCGAGCTCGCGACGTTTCTCGACGACCGAGCGCGCCTCCTGTTCCTGCACGGCGAGCCGGTAGAGCGGCTGCCGATCCTCTGTGATCAGACCTTCGAGCCGCTCGAGATCTGGTGGTACGGACCGCGCGAGAGCTCGCTCGGCTACGTGCTGTACCAGCCGCGGCAGGGGCAGCCCTACCGGCTGTGGCTGCCGCTCGACTCGAAGCGCGTTCTCTACGGCGGCGAGATGGAGAGGTGGCTGGAGGAGGTCGCCCAGATCACCGGCGGCCGCCGGGGTCCTCGCTTCGATCGGCGCCTGTGCCGTCAAACCGACGTCGTGGATCGCGTCACCGGCGTCGACGGACTCTTCGGTTATCGAGAGAACCGCCCGACCAACGATCGCGTGCTCGCCATTCTCGCGCCGCCGGCCGACCTCGGCGCCTGGGCGCGCACCGCCGCCGCCACCCCGCTTCCAGAGCCACCCGAAGCGCTCGCCGTCACGGCGCCGCCGGAGGTCTACTTCCCGGAGGCGAAGGACCAGCGCCTGGTGGCGCGCTTGGTGCTACGCCTGCCCGAGCCTGCTGCGCTCGAGGTCTTCCGCGAGAACGAGAGGGCGGAGGTGCGCCTCAAGGTGGACGGCGTGGTCGAGCGCGCGGGCGATCTGTTCGAGGAGTTCCACGTTCGCTACCAGGTGCCGGTGGCGGGCGAGCCCAGCGGCTCACTCGCGCTGCTGCTCGACCGCCTGTTGCGTCCGGACGAGTCGTTTCTGGTGCGGCTCAAGATCAGGGACGAGATCGGCGGCGCCGAGGCGCACGCCACACTCGGCTTCAGGGTACCCGGCGCGCCCCAGCTGGCGGTGGACCTGCCGGCCGACGTCACGGTGGCGCGCGGGGTCGACGTCGAGCCGGAGCGGGTGCCAGGCGTCGACAGCCTGATCATCATCCCACCAGAGACCGACGTCGTGCTCGGGCTGTGGCGGGTCGAGACCCTGATGTCCGGCGCGCGTATCCGCAAGGTGGTCTTCCTGCTCGACGGCAAGCCCCAGTTCACCCGCAGTCAACCGCCGTTCCAGACCGAGCTGCGCCTTGCCAAGTACCCGACGGAGCACGTGGTGCGGGTCGAGGGCTACGACTCGTCGAACCAGCTGGTGGCGTTCGACGAGGTGATCCTCAATCAGCAGCGCGGCCAGCTCGAGGTGCGCATCATCGAGCCCCAGCGCGGCGACGAGCTGGGGCCCAGCGTGCGAGCCAAGGCGTCGATCGTCATTCCCGAGGAGCGCAAGCTCGAGAAGGTGGAGTTCCTGGTCGACGACCAGGTGCGGGCGACTCTGGCCAGGCCGCCGTGGGAGGCCGACATCGAAGTGCCGGCGATGGCCGCCCAGACCGACGTCCACTACCTGACGGTGGCCGCCTATCTCGATGACGGCACCCGGGCGGAGGACGTCCAGTTCCTGAGCTCGCCCGAGTTCGTGGAGGAGGTCCAGGTCGACCTGGTCGAGCTCTACACCACGATCGAGGGCAACCCCCCCGCCGAGCTCACCAAGGAAGAGTTCTCGGTGTTCGAGGACGGCCGCCCGCAGGAGATCGTCAAGTTCGAGCTGGTGCGCGATCTGCCGATCACCATCGGAGTGTCGATCGACACTTCGGGGTCGATGATCCAGTCGCTGGGCGAGGCGAAGCGTGCCGCCATCGACTTCCTCGAGAGCATGATCACGCCGAAGGACCAGGCGTTCGCCGTCAGCTTCTCGAACCACCCGGTGCTGCTCATGACGCGGACCTCCGACGTGGGCGCGGTGGCCGCGGCGCTCGGCGACCTGCACGCTGTCGGCAACACCGCGCTCTATGACTCGGTGGTCACCAGCCTCTACTACTTCCGAGGCGTGCGGGGGCGGCGCGCACTGGTGCTACTCTCCGATGGCGAGGACACCGCCTCCACCATCGCGTTCAAGGACGCCCTCGACTACGCGAGGCGCAGCGGCGTCGTCATCTACACCATCGGGCTCAACATCGGCGTGACCGCTCTCGGCGTCCGCGACAAGCTCAACACCCTGGCGGCGGAGACCGGCGGGCGCTCGTTTTACATCTCGAAAGCGCTCGACCTCTCCGGGGTCTACGGAACGATCGAGGAGGAGCTGCGCAGTCAGTACCTGATCGCCTACTCCTCCGACGCCCCTCATTCGAGCCGCGGCTTCCGCGCCGTGGAGGTGAAGACCAAGGGCAGGTGGAAGGCGCGCACGATCAGCGGGTACTACCCGTGAGCGGCGGTCCCCCTCGATCCGTTCCTGCCGGCGTCCGCGGGCGCTGGGAGCGTGCGACGGCGCTCCGCTCCGCGCCGTTCCGGCGCCGCGGTTGCTGGTCCGCCGCCGCGCTCGCGCTGGCGGTGGGAGCGGCGCCCGTGGCCTTCGCCGACGAGTTCGAGTTCAGCAGGTTGAACCGGACCTACGGCCAGTTCGTCGAGGACCTCGCGCCGGTGGTTCTCGGTCCGATGGAGGTCACGTTGCGGTCGCCCGAGCACCAGCTCGACCTGGTCGGGCACCGCGCGGTGCTCGAGCCGGCGGCGGACGGGAGCCACCGTGTCCGCGTCTCGATCGAGCTCTCCGGGCGAGGGAAGCTCGACGCCGTGCTGCGGGCGGCCGGCCTCGAGGGAAGGCTGGCAGACGATCTGGAGCTGCCGCTCCAGACGCTGGAACTGGTCGGCCGGATCCGCCTCGAGCGCCACGCCGGAGGCTATGACATCACGCTCGTCGAGGCCCCCGCCAGCGTCGAGGTCCAGATCGAGAGCCGGCTCGCCGGCCGCTTGGTCCCGCTGTGTCGGCAGATGGCGTTGGTGCTGGTTCGCTTCGACTGCGCCGCGCTCGACGACTCGCTGTCGCGAGTGCAGGTGCCGATCCCGGGGCCGGGGGCGGAGTTCCTGCTGCCCATCGACGAGCTGACCCCGGAGGAGCGCCGGCGGCTCGACGCCTACCTCGATCACTCGAAGCGACACTGATGCCGGGGATGAGCGGCGCGTGTCGCGCGCGGCCTCGGAGGCCGTCCGCCCGATGGTAGACTGACCCCCTATGGCTGCTTCCGTCTCCAACCCGCGTCACCTGATGCGGCGCCTCTACTACTTCACGATCGAGGATGAGGGCATCCTGGCCGAGGCGTTCACCAAGCTCGACGAGGCCGCGTTCGCGATCGCCTACAAGGTGCGGGGCACCGACGACGTGTTCGTGACCACCGGCGAGACCCGCGAGGCGCTCGACCTCCACGACGTGCCGTACAACCTCCTCGGCGAGGAGGAGGCGTCGAACATCGGCATCTATCACACGCCGCAGTCGAAGGAGGAGCTGTCCGACTTCGACGACGCGATCAAGGCGTTGGCGGTGGCGTCGCGGGCGATCGCGGTGGCGTGCGTGGGGATCAACGGCGAGATCGACATCGGTCTCGATCTCTCGAAGGGGCCCGAGGTCTACAGCTACTTCGGTGCCCCTGCCGGGCACACCTTCCTGTTCCGGCTCTTCAAGTCGAAGGAGGAGGCGCGAGACTTCCTCGAGAAGTTCACCGCCGGCGACAGCGAAGCGGACGAGTGGGTGGACGCTCTCCCGCTGGCCTCGTCGAACGACCTCAAGAGCTTCCACTAGCACGTCGTCGGACCAGGTAGTAGGCTCGACCGGCCCTGCACACGTTCTCGTCCCCCAACCGCCCGCCCGTGGGCCAGTCCGCCTCCAACCCCACACCCGTGGGCCCCACCCATCCCATCGGTACCTACCGCGTGTCGGAGCTCGCCGAGGAGCTGAAGGTCTTCCTCGGCGAGGCCTTTCCTTCGGTTTGGGTGGCGGGCGAGCTGCAGCGCATCCGGCTCAGCCCTAGCGGTCACCTCTACTTCGAGCTGGTCGAGAAGGGAGACCACGACCACATCGTGGGCCGGCTCGAGGGCGTCCTCTTCCGCCGCGACCTCGAGCGCGTGAGGAGGCTGCTCCGCCGCAGCGGCCAGGATCTGGTCGAAGGTCGCGAGGTGCGGTGCCGCGGCGCGGTCGACGTGTTCGCGGCGGGCGGGCGGCTTCAGCTCGTCGTGCGCGAGATCGACCCCGTGTTCTCGCTGGGCATGCTCGAGCGGCGCCGGCGCGAGCTCGTCGCCGAGCTCGCCGCCGCGGGGTTGTTCGACCGCAATCGCGCGCTAGCGCTTCCCGCGCTGCCGCTGCGGGTCGGGCTCGTGACCTCTGTCGGAAGTGCGGCGTACCATGACTTCATGAGCTCGCTCGAGGCGAGCGGCTACGGCTTCCAGGTCGTGCTCGCGGCGACGCCGGTCCAGGGCCAGGGCGCGGAGGTACGGGTGGCCGCCGCTCTGTCGTCGCTGCGAGGGGCGGAGATCGCCTGTGCGGTGCTGGTGCGCGGCGGTGGCGCACGCTCCGACCTCCAGGTCTTCGACAGCCGCGTGGTGGCCGAAGCGATCGCGCGCGCTCCCTTTCCGGTCCTGACCGGCCTCGGGCACGAGATCGACCAGTCGATCGCC
Source organism: Thermoanaerobaculia bacterium (assembly GCA_035544635.1). Lineage (GTDB taxonomy): Bacteria > Acidobacteriota > Thermoanaerobaculia > Multivoradales > Multivoraceae > DATAFT01. The sequence continues at coordinate 20,694 of DATKDQ010000131.1, read as the reverse complement.
GACCTGGTGGCACACACGTCGGTGAAGACGCCGACCATGGCGGCCGAGCTCTTGGTCGACCGGCTCGAGAAGGCGGAGGCCAGGATTCGCGAGCTCGAGCGCGCGCTCGATCGAGGTGCGCGCCTGCCGATCGCGCGTTCGAGGCTCTACGCGGCGGGTCTCGAGCACCGGCTGCGTCTCGCCACCGATCGGGTCGCCGCCTGCGCGCGCCGCCTGGAGGAGGTGCGCATGCGCACGGCGAACGGAGCTCGCGGCTGCATTCGCGCCGCACGACATCGGACGCGCGAGACGGGTGCGCGGCTGGGACGGGCGGCGCCGCGGGCGCTCGAGCGCCGTCGCCCGCTCGGCGAAGCACTGACGCGCCGCATCGCCGAACGGGTCGAGGCCCGCCTGCGCCTGGAGGACGGCCGCGTTCGCGCGCTGGAGCGGCTGGCCGCCGAGCTCCGGCCCGAGCGGACGCTGGCGCGAGGGTTCAGCATCACGCGCGCGCACGACGGGACGCTCCTGCGCGACGTCCGCCAGACCGCGCCGGGCGAGCGGATCACGACCGAGCTCGCCCAGGGGCGGCTCACCAGCACGATCGACGGCCACGACGGGCGCACCGCGCCCGGGAAGGATGGAGCGTGAGCGGGCGCGATCGCGAGCCGCCGCATCCCGGTGGGGCCGCCGAGGTCGCCGCGGCATCGCCGCTGGACGAGATCGCGTTCAACGATGCCCTCGCCGAGCTCGAGCAGATCCTCGGGCGCATCGAGCGCGAGGACGTCGATCTCGATCGCCTGGCCTCCGAGCTCGGTCGGGCCGCGGAGCTGCTCGAGGTATGTCGCCGCAAGATTCGCAAGGCCGAGCTGGAGGTGAGCCACATCGTCGAGAAGCTCGGCGACGGGTAGCTCCGGAGATGCTGAGTGACTCGCTTGTTGTTGGCGCCGAGGATCGGCGCCGCCGCACGGACGCTCTTGGCCCTCTTTCTTCTCGCCGGGCCGGTGGAGGGCGCAGACCCGGGCGCGACGGCGCGACCGATTCCCGCGCTCGAGGCGGCGTTCGACCGTGAGCTTCCGGCGCTCCTCGTGCGCGATCGGGTGCCCGGCGCCTCCGCCGCGATCGTGCATCGCGGCAATGTGGTGTGGGAGCGCGCCGCCGGAGTCGTCGACCGCGAGTCGCAGGAGCCGGTGGCAACCGAGACCACGTTCCAGGTCGCCTCGCTCTCGAAGCCGGTGGCGGCGCTCGGAGTCCTGCTCCTGGTGGAGGAGGGGCGGATCGATCTGGATCGGCCGGTGTGGGACTACATCGAGAGCTGGCGCCCGAAACAGCCCGCGTACGACCTCGACGGTGTCACCGTGCGCCGGCTGCTCGCCCATCGCGCCGGGATCGGCGTCCACGGCTACCCCGGCTACGCGCCGTGGCGCGCGCTGCCGCCGCTGCTCGCCTCGCTCGACGGGGATACCGTGGGCGCCAGCCGCGTCGCGCTGGTCGCCCCACCCGGCGCCGGAGTGCGCTACTCGAGCGGCGGCTACACCATCCTGCAGCTGCTGGTCGAGGAGACCACGGGCGAGAGGTTCGCGGCGTTCATGGACCGGCGCGTGCTGCGCCCGCTGGGCATGACGCGCTCGAGCTTCGAGACGCCGGCCGCCCCCACCTCTGTGGGCCAGGCCGGCGCGCGCCCGTCGAACGCGACCGGGCACGGGTGGTGGGGCGAGCGGCTGCCGGCCTACCGCTTCCGCGAGCAGGCCGCGAGCGGCCTCTACTCCACCCCCGGGGATCTGGCGCGCTTCCTCCGGGTGCTCTGGTCGGCGGAGGTCCAGGCGGCCGTGGGCATCTCGGCGTCGACGATCGAGACCATGCTCGCCCCCGTCGAGGGTGGCGGGTTCGCGCTCGGCTTCGGACTGGAGCCCCTTCCGATCCGAACCAGCATGGGCGCCCCGGCGGTGCCTGGAGCTCGCATCGTTTCCCACAACGGCGCGAACCGCGGCTTCCGCTCGATCCTGGCCGCCGCCCCGGATCGCGGCGACGGCTTCGTCGTGCTCACCAACAGCGACCGCGCGCTGGCGATGACCACCGACCTGTTGTGCGCGTGGGGGAGCTGGGTCACCGATCTCGAGCTCGCGAGCTGCTGGGCGGAGCGCAAGCGGCGAGGCACCCTGCTCGCCGTCGCCATCATGCTCGGCGTCGGCTTGCTCCTGGATTGCGGCGCGTTCGTGCGGCGCCAGCGGCAGCGACGCCTCGAGCCCCGGCCATGGTGGGCCCCGGTCGAGCGCCACACGTGGGTGCGCTGGACGCGGCTCGGCGTCTCGCTCGCCCTGCTCGCGGGATGGTGGCTCTTCTGGTACACCGACGAGATCGCGACGCGCCGCGAGGGAATCGAGCACTTCGTGCCGGCGTCCGCGCTGCCTCCGACCTTCTTCTGGCTCACCCTGGTGCTCACCGCCTGGTGCCTGCTCGGCACCGCGCGCTGGCTGGTCGCGGTGCGCGCTCTCCGGCCGGCGGGGCGGCGCTGATGTCGCTGTTCCGGCGCCAGACCACGGGCTCCGTCGTCTGCCCGTCGTGCGGCCGACTGGTGGGTGTCAAGGACGAGCGCTGCTGGAGCTGCGGGCGGCCCCATCCGGGGCTGCTCGGCTTTGCGCCGCTCCTGCGCCGGCTCGGGGAGGACCTCGGGTTCTCGAAGTTATTGATCGCGGCGTGTGGCGCGCTCTATCTGCTGATGCTCCTCGTCGATCTCGACGGTGTGCAGACGGCGGTCGGTTTCAGTCTCCTCGGACCGAGCCAGACCAGCGTCTTCCTGTTCGGCGCTTCGGGCTCGATCCCGGTCTACGGCTACGGCCGCTGGTGGACGGCGCTCTCCGCCGGGTGGCTCCACGGTGGGTTGCTCCACATCGGCTTCAACATGATGTGGGCGTGGCAGCTGGTCCCCGCGGTGGTCCGGCTCTACGGCGCGGGCCGCGCCGTCATCCTCTACGTCGTCGCGTCGGTGTCGGGGTTCGCGCTCACGACGCTCGCCTACTTCTTGCCGCTGCGTATCCCGATCCTGGCGCCGGCGCCGATGACCCTGGGCGCGTCGGCCGCGATCCTCGGGCTGCTCGGCGCTCTCGTCTACTACGGCCGGCGCGCCGGGAGCTCGGTGGTCGGACAGCAGGCGCTGGGCTACGCCGTGGCGCTCCTCCTCTTCGGATTCGTCATGCGCGGGGTCGACAACTGGGCGCACCTCGGCGGGTTCGCCGGCGGCTGGCTCATGGCGCGGTGGCTCGATCCGCTGCGCCCCGAGCGCGCCGACCACGTGGCCTGGGCGCTCCTCCTCCTCCTCCTGTCGGCGGTCGCGATCGTGGCGTCGATCGTCCACGGGCTGCCGCTCACGCGCGGCGCGCTCTGATCCACAGGATCCGGGGCCGCGGCCGGTTTGCATAAGTTTTCATAGTCTTGCATAATCATGCCGGACTTCGTTGGGGGGCGAGGATCGGATGATCAAGGCCAGCATCGTGGGGGCGTCCGGGTACGGCGGCGGCGAGCTGATGCGGCTGCTGTCGAGCCATCCCCAAGTCGAGATCGTGGCGGTCACGGCGAGCCAGCAGCAGGGGCGCCGGGTCGACGAGTCGTTCCCCAGCCTGCGCTCGTTCAGCGACCTGGTGATGGAGGCGCCGCACTGGGAGGAGCTGGCGCGGCGCTCGGACGTGGTCTTCCTCGCGCTGCCGCACGGGCTCTCGCAGGAGGGCGCCCCGGCGCTCCTCGCCGCGGGCGCGCGCGTGATCGACATCGCCGCGGACTTCCGGCTGCGCGACGCGGCCGTCCACGAGCGCTGGTACGGCGCGCACCGGGCGCCCCAGCTCCTCGCCGAGGCCGTCTACGGCCTGCCCGAGCTCAACGCCGGTGCGATCGCGGCTGCTCGCCTGGTGGCGTGCCCCGGCTGCTACCCGACCGCGGCGATCCTCGCCGTTCTGCCCGCGCTCGGCTGGCGCGAGCCGGGCGCGCCGCTCGTCGTCGACGCCAAGTCCGGCGTGTCGGGAGCCGGCCGCAACCCGGGAGCCAACACCCACTTCGGCGAGGTGAACGAGAACGTCAAGCCGTACAGCGCCGGGCGTCATCGCCACACCCCGGAGATGCAGCAGGCGTTCGCCGACGCCGGGGCCGGCGAAGCGGTATGGTTCACGCCGCACCTGATCCCGATGACGCGCGGCATCCTCGCCACCTGCTACCTGCGCACCGCCGCTGCGGTCGAGCAGGCCGAGGCGGAAGACGTCTACCGCCGGTGCTACGAAAGCGCCCCCTTCGTGCGGTTGCTGACCGACAAGCTGCCCGAGACCAAGGCGACGCAGGGGTCGAACTTCTGCGACGTGGCGGTCCTCGCCGCGCCCGCCGACCGGCTGGTGATCGCGTTCGCCGCGCTCGACAATCTGGTCAAGGGCGCCTCCGGCCAAGCCGTGCAGTGCATGAACCTGATGTTCGATCTTCCCCAGGAGGAAGGCCTATGGGCACCACCCCTGTTTCCGTGAGCCGGGCCGCGACGGAGGCGCCGGACGGTGAGTCGGTGGCGCGGGGCGAAGCTCGCACCCGCCCCGCGCCGCCGATCGAGACCTTCGCGGGCGACGTCACGAGCCCCGCCGGGTTCCGCGCGTCCGGGATCCACTGCGGGCTCAAGAAGAGCAAGCTCGATCTCGCGCTGGTGGTGTCCGACCGTCCGGCCGTCGTGGCCGGGGTCTTCACGCGCAATCAGGTGAAGGCGCCTCCGGTGCTCTACTCGCAGCGCATCGTCGCCGGCGGCGCCGCGCGGGCCATCGTCTGCAACAGCGGCAACGCCAACGCGTGCACCGGCGCGGCTGGCCTGCGCGACACCCAGGACACCGCGTCGCTGGTCGCCGACGAGCTCGGGCTGCTCTCGAACCAGGTGATCGTGGCCTCGACCGGCGTCATCGGCGTGCCCCTCGACATGGCGGCGCTGCGCAGCGGCATCCCGCGCCTGGTAGCCGAGATCGGTGCGTCGGGGGAGAGCGCGGCACGTGCCATCATGACCACGGACAACTTCCCGAAGACGCTCGCCGCCAGAGTGCGGCTCGGGGCGGGCGAGGTGACGATCGGCGGCATGACGAAGGGAGCCGGGATGATTCATCCCGACCTCGCGACCACGCTCTGCTTCCTGACCACCGACGCGGCCGTGGCGGCTCGCCCTCTGCAGGCGGCGCTCCGCTCCGCCATGGCAGTCTCCTACAACTCGATCACCGTCGACGGCGACACCTCGACCAACGACAGCGTCGTGCTGCTCGCGAACGGCGCATCCGGTATCGAGGTCGAGGGCGCAACACCCGACTACGACCTCTTCGTCCAGGCGCTCTCGACGGTGTCGCTCGAGCTCGCCAAGATGATCGTGCGCGACGCCGAGGGCGGGACCAAGTTGATGGCGATCCGCGTCGAGGGCGCGGCGTCGGACGAGGAGGCCAAGCGGGCCGCCTTCACGATCGCGAACTCGCCGCTGGTCAAGACCGCGTTCTACGGCTGCCAGGCCAACTGGGGCCGGATCCTCGCCGCCGCCGGCCGCGCCGGGGTGGCCATGAACGAGGCGTCGAGCGAGGTGTGGTTCAACGAGGTGCGGGTGGTGCGCGAAGGTCTCGCGGTGGCGCGCGACCTGCGCGCGGCCGAGGCGGAGATGCGCAAGCCCGAGGTCACGGTCCGGGTTCTGCTCGGCGCCGGCACCGGGTCGGCGCTGGTGTGGACTTCGGATCTGACCGAGGAGTACATCCGCATCAACGGGAGCTACATCAGTTGAGCGCGGCGCACGCGTCGCGCAAGCCGCGGCGACGCAAGACCGCCGGCGCGGGCGACGAGCAGCCGTCGAGCGGAGCGGCGCCGCCGGCCGCGGCCTCGGGTCGGGCCGCGCCCGGGCTCGCCGTGTCCGCCGACTTCGGGCTATACCTCGATCGCGCGCTGCGCTACGTCGCCGAGTGGCGGCGCAAGCGCGTGGTCGTCAAGTTCGGCGGGCAGGCCCTGGAGAAGAACGAGCTGGGCACCCTGGTCGAGGACCTGGTGCTGCTCCAGCACTCGGGCCTGCGGCCGGTGCTGGTGCACGGCGGCGGCCCCGAGATCACACGTGCGCTCGAGCGCCTGGGCATCGAGCCGCGCTTCGTCGAAGGGCTGCGCGTCACCGACGCCGACACCATGGAGGTGGTGGAGATGGTCCTCGCGGGACGCGTCAACAAGCGGCTGGTGACCATGATCCAGGAGAGCGGCGGGCGGGCCGTCGGGCTCTCGGGCAAGGACGCCTTCCTGCTCAAGGCGCGGCCGCATCCCCGCAGCGCGGAGCTCGGGTTCGTGGGTGAGGTGGAGTCGATCGACACCGAGATCCTCGAGATCCTGGTCGACCGCAACTACCTGCCGGTGGTCTGCTCGGTGGGCTGGGGCGAGGGCGGAAAGACCTACAACCTCAACGCCGACACCGTCGCGGCCGGCCTCGCGGTCGCGCTCGGCGCGGAGAAGCTCATCATCCTCACGGACGTGCGCGGGATCCATCAGGAGACGCGTCGCGGGAACGAGCGCATCGCGACGCTCACGCCGGCGGCCGCCGAGGAGCTGCTGGAGACGGGCGTGGTGTCGCGGGGTATGGTTCCGAAGCTGCGTGCCTGCGTCGACGCCGTGGAGCGGGGTGTCCCCAGCGCGCACATCATCCACGCCGGCGAGCTTCACGGCGTGCTGGTCGAGCTCTTCACCGAGGCCGGCATCGGGACCATGATCCGCAAGCAGGAGGGAGGCGGCCAGTGACGAACGATCGCGACTGTCTGTTCCAGAACTATGTGCGGGCCCCGGTCGCGTTCACCCACGGGCGCGGCGCCCGCCTCTACGACGCCGCCGGCCGCGAGTACCTAGACTTCATCGGCGGCATCGCGACCAGCTGTCTCGGGCACGCGCATCCCCGCCTGGTCGGCGCGATCGCGGACCAGGCGCGACGCTATCTGCACGTGTCCAACCTGTTCCGCATCCCGGAGCAGGAGCGCGCGGCGCGGCTCCTGGTGGAAGCGAGTAGAGCGCCGTCCTCGGCGCCGAAATCATCCCTGGCGGAGGGAATGGTAGACACCATTCCCGGAGCCAGGGGACTGGACCGCGTCTTCTTCTGCAACAGCGGGACCGAGGCCAACGAGGCCGCGATCAAGATCGCGCGCAAGCGCGGCTACCCGAGCGGCCGCCACGAGATCATCGTCACTCACCAGAGCTTCCACGGCCGCACCCTCGGGAGCCTCGCCGCCACCGGGAACCCGCGCTACCACCAGGGCTTCGGGCCGCTGCCGCAGGGCTTCGTCTTCGTCGACTGGAACGACCTCGGCGCGGCGCGCGCCGCCGTCGGCGAAAGGACCTGCGCTGTCCTGGTCGAGCCGGTGCTCGGCGAGAGCGGGGTGCTCCCCGCCGCTCCGGAGTACCTGCGCGGGCTCGAGGCGCTGTGCCGCGAGCGCGACCTCCTCTTCCTGCTCGACGAGGTGCAGACCGGCATCGGCCGCACCGGTTCGATGTTCGCCTTCCACCACTACGGCGTAGAGCCCGACGTCGTGACGCTGGCGAAGGCGCTCGGCGGCGGGGTCGCGGTGGGGGCGGTGATGGCGAAGGAGGAGACCGCGCTGCTCCTGGTGCCCGGCGACCACGGCTCGACGTTCGGCGGCAACGCGCTCGCCACCGCCGCCGTAGCCGCCGTGCTCGAGACGATCCGGGACGAGGGGCTGCTCGACAACGCACGCGCGATGGGAGAGCGGCTGCGCGGTGGGCTCGCTGCGGTCGAAGGAGTGACCGAGGTGCGCGGGCTGGGCCTGCTGGTGGCGGCGGAGCTTCGGACCGAGGCGGGCCCGGTCGCGGCGCGCGCGCTCGAGAACGGGCTCCTGGTCAATGCGGTGCGGCCGACCTCGATCCGCATGGCGCCGCCGCTGGTGGTGACGGCGGCGGAGATCGACCGCGCCGTCGAGATCTTCGCGCGGACGCTCCAGTCGTCGGCGGCGATGGCCGGAGCGGTCCGCCGGGAGGGACACGCCTGAGAGGACCGAGCCCCCGGCGCGCCACGAGGTCGATCACGACCCTCGAACCATCTTCCGCGCGCGGTCGGCTGGTGAGCGTCCCACCGGCGGGGAGCTGCGATGGCCGAGAGCACGGATTCCCGCGATAGTCCCGCGAAGCTCTGGGGCGGGCGCTTCCAGGGCGGGGTCGACCCGCGCATCGACCGCTTCACCGCGGCGCTGGGGTTCGACCGGCGCCTCCTGCGCCACGACCTGATCGCGAGCCTGGCGCACGCGCGCATGCTTTTCGATCGCTCGGTGCTCGGGCGTGAGGACGCGCAGGCGATCCTCGACGGGCTTTCGGGCCTGCTCTCCGCAGCCGAGCGCGGCGCGCTCGAGGTGGCGGGCCCGGACGAGGACGTCCATTCCTGGATCGAGCGCCGGCTCTACGAGCGCATCGGAGATCCGGCGCTTCGCGTCCACACCGCGCGCAGCCGCAACGACCAGACCGCGATCGCGCTGCGGCTCTACGTGCGCGAGGCGCTGCGCGATCTGGTGCGCGGCGCCGTCGCGTTCGGCGCGGCGCTGGTCGAGGCCGCCAGCTCGCACCTCGAGACCTGGCTGCCCGGCTACACCCATCTCCAGCGCGGGCAGCCGGTGAGCCTGGCGCACCATCTGCTGGCGCACTTCTGGGCGCTCGAGGCGGACGCCCGGCGGATCGCGGCGCTCCACGACGGCGGGTTCCGCTCGCCGCTCGGCGCGGGCGCGCTCGCCGGCTCGCCGTATCCGATCGATCCGGAGCGGAGCGCCGCCCTCCTCGGCCTGCCCGGCGCCTATCCCAACTCGATGCTCGCCGTCGCCGATCGCGACTACGTCGCCGAGGCGGCGTTCGCCTCGGCGCTGGTCATGAGCCACCTCGCGCGCTGGGCGTCGGAGGTCGTGCTGTGGACGTCGAGCGAGTTCGGCTTCGCAGTGCTCGACGATTCGGTGGCCAAGGGCTCGAGCCTGATGCCGCAGAAGCGCAACCCCGAGCCCGCCGAGATCCTGCGCGGCAAGAGCGCGCGGGTCGCGGGCGACGCCGGCGCCATCTTGATGCTCCTGCACGGCCTGCCGCTCACCTACAACAGCGATCTCCAGGAGGACAAGGAGACGCTGTTCGACGCGCTCGATACGACGACCGCCGCGCTCGAGGTGGCGCCCGCGATCCTGGAAGGGCTCCGCTTCCGGCCCGAGCGCATGCGGGCCGCGCTCGAGGGCGGCTTCCTCACCGCCACCGATCTTGCCGATTACCTGGTCGCGAAAGGCGTGCCGTTCCGCTCCGCGCACCACCACGCCGGGCAGGCGGTGGTGGCGGCGGAACGGCTCGGCGTCGAGCTCGTGGCGCTCCCGCTCGAGGAGCTGCGAGCGGTGTGGCCGGGCGTCGAGCCCGACGTCTACGAGTGGCTGCGCCCGGACAGCGCGGTACGCCGGCGCGCTCACGCCGGCGCACCCGCGCCCGAGCGCGTGCGCGAGCAGCTCGCCCAGGCGCGCGCCGCCACGGCGCGCCACCAGCGCTGGCTCGAGGAGGCCTCCACGCTGCCACCGATCGTGCGCGCCCACCGCGAAGGAAGGCTCCTCGCGGAGACGCTGCCGTGAGCCGGCGCATCCGCGAGCAGGCGATCCTCGACCTCATCGACGTGGGGCCGATCTCGAACCAGGAGGCCTTGGTCGCGCGGCTCCGTGAGCGCGGCATCCAGGCGACGCAGGCCACGGTCTCGCGCGACATCAAACGGCTCGGCCTGGTGAAGACGCCGGCCGCTGGAGGCGGCTACCGCTACGCCGCGCCGATGGTCCAACCGCGCTCGACGCAGCGGCGCCGCCGCCAGCTCGAGATGGCGTGCGAGCAATTCCTCACCAAGGTCGAGCTGGGCGGGTCGCTCCTGGTGCTCAAGACGCTGACCGGCCGGGCCAACGCGGTCGCCGTCGCGCTCGACGAGTACCGACTCGACGGCATCGTGGGCACGATCGCCGGCGACGACACCATCCTGGTGATCGCGAGAAGCGCCCGCGATCGCGCGAAGATCAAAGAGCTTTTCGACGAAATGGTGGGGTAGGAGCCAGGCCCAGCTCCTTGGCGCGCCGCCTCACCTGGTACGCCTCGCGTGTCTCCTGCGAGCTGAAACGCTCCTCGCGCCAGGGGTCGCCGTGGGTGTGGTAGCCGTTCTCCTCCCAGAATCCGCGGCGGTCCTCGTCGAGCAGCTCGATCCCGGTCACCCACTTCGCGCTCTTCCAGGCGTAGAGGTGGGGCACCACCAGCCGGAGCGGTCCGCCGTGCTCGATCGGGAGCGGTGCCCCGCCCCAGCGGTCGGCGAGGAGCGCCTCGGGGGCGAGGAAGTCCTCGAGCGGGAGGTTCGTGGTGTAGCCGCCGGCGCAGTGGACCAGCACGTGACTCGCCTCGGGGCGGACCGCGACCTGGCCCAGGACCTCGCAGGTCGCGACCCCGCTCCAGCGGTTGTCGAGCGTCGAGAACCGGGTCACGCAGTGGAAGTCTGCCGTCACCTCGATCCGGGGCAGGGACTGGAGCTCGTCCCAGGCGATCGCGGTCTCGGCCTCGACCGCGCCGGTGAGCCGGAGCCGCCAGACCCCCAGATCGACGCGCGGGACGGGCCCGTGGGTGAGGACGGGCCACTTCTCGGTGACGTACTGTCCGGGCGGGACGCGATCGCGTCGGGCTTGGGCCGGGGGCGCGCTCATGGCTCCTTCGATGGCGGCCGCGCCGCGTGGTTGCGGAGGAGACGACGGTCGTCGGCGTCGATCATAGGAGATCCCGCAGAACCCATCGGGTCCGAGCCTCGTACTAGTCTCCCGTAACTCTGATTCGTACATTAAGTCGTGAGGGCATGGACGTCGAGCGTTCGCTGGGCAAAGCGCGCGACGTTGGCGAGGATCTCATCGGCGCTCTTGGTCCAGACGTACGGCTTGGGGTCCTCATTCCTGACCTCGAGGAACTCTCGGATGGCGGCTTCGAGCTCGCGGACACTGCGATGACTGCCGCGGCGAATCTGCTGGTTGGTGAGCTCGGCGAAGAGCCGCTCGACTTGGCTGATCCACGAGGCATAGGTGGGAGTGAAGTGGAGATGGTACCGCGGTCGCTTGGCGAACCAGCGGCGGATCGCCGGCGTCTTGTGAGTCGAATAGTTGTCCAGGATCACGTGCACGTCGAGCTCAGGCGACACATTGGCGTCAATAGTGTCGAGGAACTTGCGAAACTCGATGGCTCGGTGGCGCCGATGGATTTCCCCAATCACGTTGCCGGTCTTGATGTCGAGAGCCGCGAAGAGCGTCGTCGTTCCATGGCGTCGATAGTCGTGGGTCCGTCGCTCCGCTTGGCCCGGACGCATGGGCAGGAGGGGTTGGCTGCGCTCCAGAGCTTGGATCTGCGACTTCTCGTCGACGCACAACACCACGGCGTGCTCAGGAGGATTGAAGTACAACCCGACGATGTCCCGGACCTTGTCGATGAAGAGGGGGTCCGGAGAGAGCTTGAAGGTGTCTTGCCGATGGGGCTGGAGCCCGAAAGCCCGCCAGATCCTGTGGATCGTGACGTGCGTCAGGCCGGTCGCCTTGGCCATGCCTCGGGTGCTCCACTGCGTGGCGCCACGGGGCTTGCTCTCCAGCGTGCGCGTGATCACGTCTTCGATCTGCGCATCCGTGATCTTGCGCGGCGCGCCGGGGCGGGGCTCATCGAACAACCCCTCCAACCGCTTTGCCACAAAGCGAGCTCGCCACTTCCCCACCACCTGGGGTGTTACGCGCAGTCTGTACGCCACGGCCTTGTTGTCCGCACCGTCGGCACAGGCCAGAACGATCCGCGCTCGCCGGGCCGCCTGGGGTGCCGTGCGCGATCGACGAGCCAGCGACCGCAACTCTCTGGTCTCGGCCTCCGACAACACGAGCTCTGCCTTCGGGCGACCTGTTCGCATCCTTCACCTCCTGCGAACGGGAACAGATCACGAGGCTCACTTATTCCAGAAACTTCAGTAACAGGAGACTAGCTCTCGACGGGAAAAAGTTAGCAAAACAGTCATCTTTTTCATAAAATTGCCCACTCGCCATGCTCCCGCTCGCGCGACCCCAGGCAACACGCCTCCTGGACGGCCCCACCCAGCTCACCGAGCTGGTCGGGAACACGCCTCTGCTCGATCTGTCGCGCCTCACCGGTCGGGAGGGCGTGAGTCTTTACGCCAAGGCGGAGCTCGCGAACCCAGGCGGCTCGATCAAGGACCGCCCGGGCAAGGCGATGGTCGAGGACGCCCTGAGGCGCGGCGTCCTGGGGCCCGGGAAGCGGATCCTCGACTCGACCTCCGGTAACACGGGCATCGCCTATGGCTGGCTGGGGGCCGCCATGGGGATCCCGGTAACCCTCTGCCTGCCGGCCAACGCGAGCCCGGAGCGCAAGCGGATCCTCGGGGCCTACGGCGTCGAGCTCCACCTGACCGACCCGCTGCAGGGGTCCGACGGCGCGATCCTGGAGGCGCGCCGTCTCGCCGCCGAGCGCCCCGACCTCTACGTCTACCTCGACCAGTACTCGAACCCGGAGAACTGGCGTGCGCACTACCGCACCACCGGCCCCGAGATCTGGGAGCAGACCGACGGCACGGTCACCCACTTCGTGACCGGTCTAGGCACCAGCGGCACGTTCGTCGGAGTGGGCCGGTACCTGCGCGAGCGGGCCCCAGGGATCCGCCTGATCTCGGTCGAGCCGGACAGCCCCTTCCACGGCCTCGAGGGTATGAAGCACATGGAGACGGCGATCGTGCCGCCGATCTACGACGCCGCGCTGGCGGATCTGAAGCTCACCTGCACCACCGAGGCGGCACATGCCATGGTGCGTCGACTGGCGCGCGAGCAGGGGCTCATGGTCGGTGTCTCCTCCGGGTGCAACGTCGCCTCGGCGGTGCGCCTGGCCGAGGACGAGGACAGGGTGCCGGACGGTGCCGTGCTCGTCACCATTCTTTGCGACGGAGCCGACAAGTACCTCTCCGAACGCTTCTGGGAGGAGGCATGAGCCTGATCCACGGGGAGGCGCGTGACCGCGGGCTGCGCATCGCCGACGCCGATCTCGAGCGCATAGAGGCGCACGGCGAGGCGGCCTACCCGGAGGAGTGCTGCGGGGTCCTCATCGGCCGCGAGGCCGCGGGCGACGACCCCGCCACGGTCGAGCAGGTGGTCGCCGCGGACAACGAGCGTGCCGACAGCCGCCACAACCGCTACGTGATCAGCCCGCAGGCGCTGCTGCGCGCCCAGCGGGAGGCGCGCGAGCGGGGGCTCGAGATCGTCGGCTACTATCATTCGCACCCCGACCATCCGGCTCGCCCCAGCGAGTTCGACCGCGAGCACGCCTGGCCGGGCACGAGCTACCTGATCGTCTCGGTGCTCGAGGGCAAGGCGGTGGATCGCCGCAGCTGGCGCCTGCGCGACGACCGCGCGGCGTTCGACGAGGAGGCGATCGTCACCGCCGGTACCCGACGGTTCACCGCGGCATCCCGCTCCTGAGCCGACCGCGCCGTTCATCGCAATCGATCGAGAGATCGACGGAGAGAATCACGACGATGAGCCTGACCATCCAGATCCCGACCCCGCTGCGCCGCTTCACCGGAGAGCGCGGTGAGGTGCAGGTCGAAGGAGCGACGGTAGGCGAGGCGCTGCGGCGCCTGGTCGATCAGCACGCGGCGCTCCAGCCCCACCTGTACACCGAGGACGGGAAGCTGCGCAGCTTCGTCAACCTGTTCCTCAACGACGAGGATGTTCGCTACCTGAAGCAGGAGAACACGCCGGTCCAGGAGGGAGACACGCTGTCGATCATCCCCTCCATCGCCGGGGGAGGGCTTCGATGACCCTGGTCCATGACCTCGAGAACGCAGTGCTGCCGGCGCTGACGCCGCAGGAGATCCGGCGCTACAGCCGCCACCTGATCATGCCCGAGGTGGGAACCGCCGGGCAGCAGGCGCTCAAGGCGGCGAAGGTCCTGATGGTCGGCACCGGCGGCTTGGGATCGCCGCTCGGCATGTACCTCGCCGCCGCCGGCGTCGGCACCCTGGGCCTGGTCGAGTTCGACACCGTCGACGAGTCGAACCTGCACCGCCAGCTCCTCTACAGCGCCTCCGACGTCGGGCGGCCGAAGATCCAGGCCGCGATGGAGCGGCTGAACGAGGTGAACCCCCACGTCGAGCTGGTGCCGCATCAGGTGCGCCTCGACTCCTCGAACGCCCTCGACATCGCGAAGGACTACGATCTGGTGGTCGACGGCACCGACAACTTCCCGACGCGCTACCTGGTGAACGACACCTGCGTGCTGCTCGGGAAGCCGAACGTGTATGGCTCGATCTTCCGCTTCGAGGGCCAGGTCTCGGTATTCTGGGCCGAGAAGGGCCCCTGCTACCGCTGCCTCTTCCCCGAGCCGCCGCCGCCCGGTCTGGTGCCCTCGTGCGCCGAGGGCGGCGTCCTGGGCGTTCTGCCCGGGATCATCGGGTCGCTCCAGGCCAACGAGGTGATCAAGCTCATCCTCGGCAGGGGGGAGCCCGCCATCGGCCGCCTCCTCCTCTTCGACGCGCTGCGCCTCAAGTTCCGCGAGCTCAAGCTGCGCAAGAACCCGGAGTGCCCGGTGTGCGGCGAGCACCCGACGGTGACCTCGCTGATCGACTACGAGCAGTTCTGCGGCCTCGGCCAGGAGGAGGACCTGGGTCCCGAGATCGACATCGATCCGATCGAGGTGAAGCGGCTCCTCGACTCTGGCACGAAGCTGACGATCCTCGACGTGCGCAACCCGCCCGAGTTCGAGATCGGCACGATCGAGGGGGCGACCTTGATCCCTCTTCCCGAGCTGCAGGATCGCCTGGGAGAGCTCGACTCGCGCGAGACCATCATCGTGCACTGCCACCACGGTCCGCGCTCGACCCGGGCGGTGGGCCTGCTGCGCAAGTTCGGGTTCACCAAGGCGAAGAACCTCAAGGGCGGCATCGACCAGTGGAGCGTGGACGTCGACCCCAGCGTGCCGCGGTACTGACGCCCGCGGCATCGCCATGAACCGCGTGCTGATCCCGCGGGCGCCGCGCGAGGTGGTGGCCTGGACCTTCCTCGCCCTGGTGGTCGTCTCGGCGGCGGGCTTCGCCTGGCTGACGCGCAACCCCGAGGCTCCGATCGTCGCTGAAGCGACCGAGTGGCCCGTCGTGGGGGTGGCGGCTCGTCTCTTCCAGGAGCGCTGGCTGCCACCGCCGCGCAGCGCCGTTCTCGATCCGAACCCCACCGGCGGCTCGACGTTCACCCGCGTCTTCGTCCCGGTGCGCGTGGTCGAGGTCGAGGACTTCTTCGATCTACCCGACCGTCCAGAGGACCCGCGTGCCATTCCCTGGTCCGATCCGATCCTGCGCTGGGACGGCTCCGGTCCCCCTCCGCTGGGCAGCGACCCGCTGCCGGCGCTGCCTCTGCCGGGGCGGCTGGCCGATCCGGCGCGGCTCGCGGAGGCGAGGTCGCTCTTTCCGGCGTCACCGGTCGAGTCGCGGCTCGGCCGCTACTCTCTCGTCACCGACGTCGTCGACGACGGTTTGCTACGGGCGCTCGGGGCGGCGGCGGAGGAGGTCGAGCCACTCTACGGGTCGCGCTACGGCCTCACTCCGGTCGGGGAGGCCGCCGAGACCATCGTCCTCTATCGGAGCGAGGAGAGCTACCGCCTCTTCCAGGCCCGCTCGGAGCGCATCCGCGGGCTCGCGAGCCGTGGTCACGTCGGCTGGGGGATGGTGGCACTCTACGCCGGCGAGGGCGCGCAGCGCGATGCGGTGGCTCCGGTGCTGCGCCACGAGCTCGGACATCTCCTCAACCGGCGATCGCTCGGCCCGGCGCTGCCCCCCTGGCTCGACGAAGGCATCGCCGACGACTTTGCCGCCTTCGAGCTCGATGCGAGGCTCGCGCCGCGCGAGCCGGCGCTCGAAGCGATGCGGAGGGTGGAGGAGAACCGGATCGAGATTTGGGGCACCTTGGCGAGCCTCGACCAGCTCGCTCGGGAGATCGCAACGGGTTCCGTTCCGACGATTCCGGAGCTTCTGGGCCTCGACTGGGACGTCTTCGTCGAGGAGCCGGCCGCCGATCTCCACTACGCCGCCAGCGCCTGGCTCGTCCGATACCTCCTCGACGAGAGCTCGGAAGCGGCTCTCGGGTTCCGTTCGTTCCTGCGTGGGGTGGCGAGGGGAGGTGGCGCCGGCGCGGACGATCTCGTCACCTCGCTCGGGCGGCCCTGGCCCGAGCTCGATGCGGGCTTCAGGCGCTACGTGATGGAGCGAGCGAACGAGGCGGGGGTCGGTACTTTCTCGGGCGAGTGAAGTTTGGACCGCGGTTCAAATTTCCTGGGAGGCGCGAGTGTCGGCCCCGTGGGGAGCGAGCGCCTCCTCCTCGCGCCAGATCGATGCGCCGTCGGCGTAGTGCTCGCGCTTCCAGATCGGCACCTCGCCCTTGAGCCGTTCGAGCGCCTCGCGGCTCGCGGCGTACGCGGCCTCACGATGCGGCGACGCGACCGCGATGACGACGCTCGCTTCGCCTACGGCGATCTCGCCGAGCCGGTGCACGATCGCGACGCGCGTGCCCGGGTGGCGGCTCTCGAGACGGCGAGCGATCTGGCGCAGGCGGTCGGCGGCCATCGTCCGGTAGGCGGAGTAGGTGATCCGCTCGACGCGGCGACCCTGGTGCGAGTCGCGTACCGTTCCCGAGAAGAGGACGACGGCTCCGCACGAGGCCAGTTCGACGCGCCGCGCCACCTCGGTCGGGTCG
The DNA here is from genome assembly GCA_035544635.1 of Thermoanaerobaculia bacterium. Classification (GTDB taxonomy): domain Bacteria; phylum Acidobacteriota; class Thermoanaerobaculia; order Multivoradales; family Multivoraceae; genus DATAFT01. The sequence goes on along the minus strand of DATKDQ010000131.1, from coordinate 3,946 downwards.
AGGGGCTCGTCGGTCAGCACCGGCAGCTCGGCCGCGGCGCCCTCGTTGCCGGTGCCGCTTCCTCCCGAAACCGGAGGGAGAAGCGCTACCTCGTCGCCATCGACGAGGGTGGTCTCGTCGGAGCGCAGATCGCCGTTGACGGCGACGGCGATGCGAGTCCAGAGCGGGGCGAAGGCGGGATGTCGCTCTTCGAGGATCGCCTTGAGCTCCGCCAGAGTAGTGCTCCGCGGGATCTCGAGCACGGTCTCACCGGTGCCGAGGATGTCGCCCGCGCTGGCGAAGGCGAGAAGGGCGATCTTCACGGCCTCCATTATAGGAAGGCCCTGCTGCTACGCTCGCTGCTCGGCGAGATGGCTCCGAGCTGGCGGTCCATTTCGCCACCCAACGGGAGGCTCGATCCGTGCGTCGCGTTCTCTCTACCGCTGCCGTCGCCATCGCCTGTGCCGGCTGCGACACCGGCGAGGAAAGGCCGCCTGCCGTGAGCGCGCGACGCGAGTGGGCCGTCGCGGTGCACGGAGGCGCGGGCTCGATGCCCGAAGAGCGGCTCGCCGGGCGCGAGCCTCTGTACCTGGCGAGCCTCGAGCGCGCGGTGCGGCTCGGCGCCACGATGCTCGGCGACGGCGCCTCGAGCCTCGACACGGTCGAGGCGGTGGTGCGCCTCCTCGAGGAGGATCCGCTCTTCAACGCCGGGAAGGGCGCGGTCTACAACCACGAAGGCACCCACGAGCTCGATGCTTCGATCATGGAGGGCCGCGGCCTGCGGTGCGGTGCCGTCGCCGGGGTACGGACGGTGCGCAACCCGGTGACCCTGGCGCGCCTCGTCATGGAGCGCACGCCTCACGTCTTCCTCGCCGGGGAGGGCGCCGAGGCCTTCGCGCGCGAAGCGGGCGTCGAGATCGTCGAGCCCTCGTTCTTCGACACGCCCGGGCGCCGGGAGGAGCTCGAGCGCGAGCTGGCGAAGTCGGCCACCAGCGGGTCGCCGACACCCGAGCTCGGCACGGTGGGAGCGGTCGCGCTCGATCGCGCTGGCGATGTGGCGGCCGCCACCTCCACCGGCGGTCGCACCAACAAGCGGTACGGGCGGGTGGGCGACGTGCCCGTGATCGGCGCCGGCACCTACGCCGACAACCGCACCGGTGCGATCTCGGCTACGGGCAAGGGCGAGGAGATGATCCGCCACGCCGCGGCCGCCAACGTGTCGGCGCGCGTCGAGCACGCCGGTGCCGCGCTGGAAGACGCGGTGCGCGAGGTGGTGCACCAGGTGCTCGAGCCGGGAGACGGCGGGATGATCGCCGTCTCACCGGACGGCGTCCTGGTGCTCGACTTCAATACCGAGGGGATGTTCCGCGGCGCCGCCGACTCGGCGGGGCGGTTCGAGGTTGCTATCCGTTCGCCGGCGCGGACGGGCCCCTAGGCGACCGAGCCGGTCTGCCGGCTCGGGATCGCCCAGAATGATTCCTTAAAGCCCGGGGCGAGCATGACTTTCGCCACGGGCTGCTAGAGCGGGGCGTGGTTTCACCACTGCCCAACGAATACCACGCCCCGCTCTAGCTGACCATCCCGCCGAGCGCCGCGGACGGCGCCGGCTCGCATCGCTCCTCGAAAACTTGACTCATTCGGCACGATGTTCCGTGAGGAGCGATGCTAGGCGCCTCGGTCGGCGGGCGCGAGCGCGTGGCCGAACGATTCCCACTCGGACATCCCGCCGGTGAGCTCGACGACGCGCGCCGCGCCGAGCTCGCGCAGGCGCAGCGTGGTGCGGCGGACCTCCTCGTCGTATGGACCGCTGCCCACGACGAAGAACTCCGTCTTGGCGGTGGTCCCCGGCGGGAGCACCGAGAGATCTGCCGAGCTCACCGCCATGGCGCCGGGCAGCATGCCCAGCCCCCGCTCGACGGCGGGCCGCACGTCCAGGACGACGAACGGGGGATGCGGGTACCGCATGCGGCGCTCGAGCTCCGCGGCGTGCGTCTTGAAGATGATGCCGTCGAAGTGCGGATCCATGCGGGCGGGAGTGTACCCGCCGGTCGCCGCCGCCGCAACTCGGCGCCCGTGGTCATTTGACTTGCCGCCGGGCGGTCGCTATCTTGTAAGAGGGCCTTCCGCCCAGTTCCGCGTCTCGCGAGGCGCCTCTGCCATGACCACGGAAACGCACCACCACCCCTCACCCACGCCCGCGCCCGGCGCGCCGGAGGGGCCCGTGCTCCTGACGGAGAAGGCGGTCCGCATGGTGAAGATCACGCGGGAGCAGGAGGGCATGGATCCCTCGTTCGGTCTCCGCATCGCTGTCCGAGGCGGCGGCTGCAGCGGATTCGAGTACGCCATCGACTTCGAGAAGGAACCTCGGGAAACCGACCTGGTCCTCGAGTACGACGGCCTCAAGGTGTACGTCGATCCGATCAGCGGCCGGTTCCTCCAGGGAACCACCATCGACTACAGCCTCGGCATGACCGGCACCGGGTTCAAGTTCCACAACCCCAAGGCCACCGGCACCTGCGGCTGCGGGTCCTCGTTCTCGGTCTAACCCGACCTCAAGCGGCGGGGGGCCACCATGCCGCCGCCCGTAAGCGCCATCGGCACGGCGGCGTCGAGCGCGCGGCGCGACAGAGTCCCGATCGCGAGCCAGGAGCCGCTTCCGGCGCCGGGTACGGCGCTGGTCAGGGTTCCGATCTCCTCACTCACACCACCGCTCACCGGCACGCTCCGGATGGTCGATGGCAGGAGGGGCGACTCGCTTCTGGCTGTGATTTCGAGTGGGCAGCAGAGAGCTCCCGGCTTGCCGCGGTAGTGGATCCGGGCGACGATCTCCTGGCCCAGGTAGCAGCCCTTGGTGAAGTCGATGGCGGCTTCGACCAGCCCGGTCTCGTTGGCGACGGTCCGCTCGTCGAAGTCGACACCCCAGCGGCCGATCCCGGCTTCGATCCGCATCGTGTCGAGGGCTTGCAGACCCACGGCGCGGCTGCCGTTGGCGGCGCTTCGCGCCGCCGGCTCCGCCTCGATCAGATCGGCAAGAATTTCTTCGCCCAACGACGCCGGCGCCCAGAGCACCCATCCGTCGACACCAAACACCCGCCGGCGGGCGACCTGCACCTCGCAGCCCGCGATCCTGGCGCGCGTGTTCGAGTCGAGCTCGAGCGACGCGGCCGGCTCACCCAGTGCAGCCGCCGCCTTCGGACCGAGGACGGCGAGAGTGGCGAGGTCGTCGAGCGAGGCGACCTCGACGTCGTCGATGACGCGGTAGCCTTCGAGGTGCCGGCGCGCGGTCTCGCCGGTGCCCGCCGGTAGCTCCAGCCACAGTCGATCCGGAAGCGCCGTGACGTAGACGTCGGCGAGGACGCGCCCCGCCTTCGAGAGCAGGAATCCGTAGATTCCACGTCCCGAGCTCAGGGCCACGGTGTTCGACGTGACGAGCCCGTTCAGGAACCGGTGGCGATCGCGGCCACGCAGCTCCAACCGGCTCGACCACGAGAGATCGAGGACCGCGAGGCCCGACCGCAGGGCGGCGAGCTCACCGTCGGGATCGCCGTAGTCGGATGGCACGGCGAAGCCGCGCTCCTCGACGTAGCGTGCTCCCAGTCGATCGTGAACGGCTGCGAGAGCGAGCTCGGCGAGGCCCGGGGCCGCATCCTCGTGGGTGACCATCGGCCGGAGTCTAGCAACCGCCCCGGGCGTTATGATCGCGGCAGGTGCTGCGCGCCATCCTCTTCGACTTCAACGGCGTCCTGGTGGACGACGAGCCCCTGCACCAGGCGCTCTTCGGCCGGGTGCTGCGCGAGGAGGGCCTGTCCTTCAGCGAAGAGGAATACTTCGCGCAGCACCTGGGCCTCGACGATCGACGTTGCTTCTCCGCGGCTCTCGAAGAGGCCGGGCGACCCGTCGATCAGGCACAGGTGATGCGCCTGGTTGCCCGCAAGGCGAGCTACTACCAGGAGCGGATCCGCAACGA